>DATMVU010000893.1:0-10166 GCA_035562875.1 Actinoplanes sp.
GCTGCCCAGCGGCTTCCCCTCCGGCCACTCCAAGGACGACGCCGCCGACCTGGCCAAACGCACCGGGCTGGACTACCGGGTCGAGCCGATCCAGCCGATGGTCGACGCGTTCCTGGCGAACATGTCACTGTCCGGCCTGGCCGTGGAGAACCTGCAGGCCCGGGTCCGCGGCGTGATCCTGATGGCGCTCTCCAACCAGGAGGGGCACCTGGTGCTGACCACCGGCAACAAGAGCGAGCTGGCGGTCGGCTACTCCACTCTCTACGGCGACTCGGTCGGCGGTTTCAACCCGCTCAAGGACGTGCCGAAGACCATGGTGTGGCAGCTGGCACGCTGGCGGAACACCCAGGGCGACCCGCCTATCCCGGAGAACTCGATCGTCAAGGCGCCCAGCGCCGAGCTGCGGCCGGATCAGAAGGACTCGGACTCGCTGCCCGACTACGAGATCCTCGACCCGATCATCAAGGGCTACGTGGACCACGATCTCGGGCGGGCCGAGCTGATCGCGGCGGGCAACGATCCGGCGCTGGTGGACCGCACCCTGCGCATGATCGACCTGGCCGAGTACAAGCGCCGCCAGTCGGCCCCCGGCACCAAGATCTCCGGGAAGGCGTTCGGCCGTGATCGTCGTCTCCCCATTACGAACTTGTTTCGCGAGGGCGTGTGAGGTGCAACGATGGGCGGACCCGGGGACCGCATCCGTCGCGGCCTCGAGGGAGGAGTAAGCGAAATGTCGGACATCCCGACCCTGTACGGTGGCCCGGCCACCCGCCGCGTCCGCACCCGTGACCTGCTCAACGCCAAGGTCCGCGGCGACCGCTGGCCGATGCTCACCTCGTACGACATGTACACCGCCCAGATCTTCGAGCAGGCCGGCGTCCCGGTCCTGCTGGTCGGCGACTCGGCAGCCAACAACGTGTTCGGTCACGAGACCACCATCCCGGTCACCGTCGACGAGATGCTGTCCCTGGTCCGGGCCGTGGTGCGGGCCACCAAGACCCCGCTGATCGTCGGTGACCTGCCGTTCGGCAGCTACGAGGAGAGCCCCACCCAGGCCCTGCGCACCGCCGTCCGGTTCATGAAGGAGGGCGGCTGCCACGCGGTCAAACTGGAGGGCGGCCGCCGGATGGCCCCGCAGATCGAGGCGATCACCGGCGCCGGCATCCCGGTGATGGCCCACATCGGCTTCACCCCGCAACGTGAACACACCATCGGCGGCTACCGGGTCCAGGGCCGGGAGAACGAGGGTGCCGAGGTGATCGCGGACGCCCGGGCGATCACCGAGGCGGGCGCGTTCGCCGTCGTCCTGGAGATGGTCCCCGGCGACGTGGCCCAGCAGATCACCAAGGAACTGCCGATCCCCACGGTCGGCATCGGCGCCGGCCCCGACACCGACGCCCAGGTCCTCGTCTGGCAGGACATGGCCGGCCTGCGCACCGGCAAGACGCCACGGTTCGTGAAGCGTTACGGCGATCTGGCGGGCGTTCTCACCGAGGCGACCAGGCAGTTCGCCGACGAGGTCCGGTCCGGCGAATTCCCGGCCCAGGAGCACACCTTCTAACCCGTTCTCCGGTACGGGGAACGTCGCCCACAAACGCAACGTTCCCCGGCCGTGGCCCGCCACGGGCTACCCCGCACGCCCTCACCTGTCCTGGCACTCCCGCCCCCTCGGTCAAACCCGCCCAACGGCCCCGCCTCCTCCAAAGGCGACCGTCACGCCTTTTCGAAAGCAACCGTCCTGGTGGCCGGATCGGCGGCCGTCAAGCGCACCCGGATCCGCTGCCCGAGCGGCAGATCCCCGGCACACTTGGCCCGCACCGCCGGATCGTCCAGGGCGATGGTGCCCCCGGCAGCCCGTTTCGCCGACGGCTCGTCCCGGTCCAGCACCGCCGCCTCGAACTCCTCCCCGACCCGCCCTTGCAGCAGCACCGCCTCGGTCAGGTCGATCGCCCCACGGTCAGCAGCCGACGCGACCCGATCAGTCGACGACATGGCCTTCGGTAGCCGGGGCAGCGCGGCGGTCACCCACTCCGGGACCGCCCGCCCCTCGTGCAGCGCCAGACAGATCTCCGTCGCGTACCGATCAGCGAGCCGCCGCAACGGCGCGGTCACATGCGCATAAGGCGCCCCCACCCCGCCATGCCCCGCCTCGGCAGGCACCGCCGAAAGCACACTCCCGCCCCGCCCGGTCTCCGGCGGCACCACTTCCGCCGCCGGCGCCGTTGCATCAAAGGCGGTGTATCCGGCACCGCGCAGCAACTCGGCCGCCTGATCAAGGAAGGCCGCACCGCGCGGATCCGCCGGATCGACCGCAGCGACCACCGCACCGACGGAGGCCCCGTCCGGCCAGGCGATGCCGAGCGGTTCGGCGGCGGCCCGCAGTCCGGCGACGGCCTCCGGTTTCGGCGACGGCATGGTGCGCAGCAGCCCGACCCCGCCAGCCAGCATGATCGTCGCCGCGGCCATGCCGGTGAGCAGGGAGATCTGCGCGTTGTGCTCCTCGATCGGCAGCGGCGCCCGAAGCACCAGCCGCCACTCCTCCCCGTCCCGTTCCACCTCCTGCGACGGCAGCGGCAGGTTCACCGCCCCGCGGTCGGCGGCCCGGCGCGCCAGCAGCCCACCGATCTCCGGCAGCAGGGCGAGCGCTTCCGGCGCGTCCCCCGCATCGACCAGCCGCTGCACACCGGCATAGTCGAGTTTGGCCCGGCTGCGGATCCGGGCTCGTTCCACATCGACGGCCACCGTCGCCCCGGCCTGATCCAGGTCGATGGTCCAGACGACAGCGGCCCGCTCCACATCAGGCAGCAGACTGACCGCATCCTCACTGAGAACCGGCGGATGCAACGGAACCCGCCCATCCGGCAGATAGACCGTCTGCCCCCGAACCCAGCTCTCCGCCTCGACCGCCCCACCGGGCCGGACGTAGGAGGCGACGTCGGCGATCGCATACCGCACCCGGTACCCGCCGTCGCCGAGCCGGCTGAGATGCATGGCCTGATCAAGATCCCGCGAGGTGGCCGGATCGATGGTCACGAACTCCACACCGGTCCGATCCGTAACCGGCAGCGCAGTCCCCCGAACCGCCTCCTCAGCCTCGGCGAGAACACCCCCCGAGAACTCCTCCGGCAACCCCAACTCCCGCCGCAGCCCCGAGAAGTCGATCTGCGACGCCACCACCCGTTTGATCGGCACGCCCCATTCCTACCAGCCCCAAGGCCGCCCACCCACAACCCACCGCCAGCCACCGCACCGCCCCGGCCCCATCGCCACCCACCGCACCGCCATCCGTCCGCACCCCCCCCATCAGCCGCACCGCCCGCCAGGCCCGCACCGCCCGCCAGTTCGGGGCACCGCCGACCGGAATCCGCTCCGAACCCGAAAACGGCGCGCCCCCGGCTCTTCACCGGGGGCACGCCGTCTTGCAGATCGTGACCGCGCACTCCGCACCGGCCACCACTCCTACCTACGCTCTTCGCCCTACCTACGCTTTACCTGCGCCGTGCCGGAGCCCGCGACGCCCCCACCGCAGCACCGCTACCGGTGTTACGAGCACTTCGAGCATTTCCCGGCGTACGCCCGGCAACCCCCGCCCCCGCGTTGGCCCCCGAGGCACGCGAGGCCCGAGTCGCCTTGGCCGCGTTCCCGGTCCCCTTACCAGCCCCCGCCGCTACCGACTTACCGGCGGCCCCCGCGTTCCCCGCAGCAGTCCGCCCAGTCGTCTTAGCAGCCACACCCTTCCCCACCGTCTTAGCCGGCACAGCCTTGACCGCTCTCCCCTTAGCCGGCACAGCCTTGACCGGCCCAGCCTTGACCACCGACTTGACGGCAGCCCGACCCGGCGCAGCCTTGGCTACAGCCCGCTCCGCTCTACCCGGAGCCACCTTCGCCGCAGCTTTGACCGGAGCCGCTTTGGCCCTAACAGCCTTAGCCGGTGCCGCTTTTGTTCCGCCGGCCTTGGCTGCCGAACGCTTAGCCGGAGCCGCCTTCACCCCCGTGGCCTTGACACCCGTAGCTTTAACACCCGCGGCCTTGGCTCCCGCCGCCTTGACGCCCGCGGTTTTGGCTCCTGTGGCTTTGACGCCCGTGACTTTGGTTCCCGTGGCTTTGACGCCCGTGACTTTGGTTCCCGTGGCTTTGACGCCCGTGGCCTTAGTCCCCGTGGCCTTGGTTCCCGTGGCCTTGGTTCCTGTGGCCTTCACGCCGACCGAAGCACGCTTCACCGGAGCCGCCTTGGCAGCCGCACTCTTCACCGGCCCAGCCTTGGTAGCGGCCGCTCCGGCCGAACCACTCCTGCCACCCGCAGTAGCCGCCCCACCCGCTCTGGCCACCCTCGCCGAACCGGCTTTGACCACACCAGCCTTCACCGGCCCGGCCTTAGCCACAGCTGATTTCGCCGCAGCACTACCCGCGGTCGCCTTCGCCCCAGCAGCCTTACCCGCCACCGCCCGCCCCGGCGAAGCCTTCGTAGCCTTAGCCCCACCCGAAGCCTTGGCAGCCGTCGCCTTAGCCCCCGCAGCCTTAGCCGCCGTCGCCTTGGTAGCCGCAGCCTTAGCCGCCGTCGTCTTGGCAGCGGTTACCTTGGCAGCCGCAGTCTTAGTCCCCGTCGCCTTAGCAGTCGCAGCCTTAGCGACCGTCGCCTTGGTCGCAGCAGCCTTCGTCGCCGCCTTAGTCGCCCCTGCCCTGGCGGCCGTCGCTTTCGAAGCCGTCGCTTTGGCAGCCGACGTCTTGGCGGCCGTCGCTTTCGCAGCCGTCGCCTTGGTCGCAGATGTCTTGGCGGCCGTCGCTGTCCCCTTGGTGACCGTTGCCGCGCTCTTCGCCGCCCGCACCGACGAGGCCTTCGAGGCCGTTGCTTTCGCAGCCGAACCGCCCCGAACCGCAGTACCGGTAGCTTTCGCCCCAGCAGCCTTACTCGCAGCGACCTTGGCTCCAGCCGCTTTACTCGATGCACCCGCAGCTCGACCACCGACAACCGTGGCAGCCTTAGTCGCCCCGGCTTTGGTCGCCCCCGTCTTAGTCGCCCCGGCTTTGGTCGCCCCTGCCTTAGCCGGCGCCCTGGTGGCAACCGTCTTGACCGGCGTCGCCCTGGCGGCCGTCTTGGTAGCGGCAGTCCCCGAGCCCGCAGCCTTGGCTGAGGCCCCGCCCGCTGCCGTCTTCTTCGCCGACGAAGCCTTCACGTTCCCAGCGCCGGCACTCGAAGCCTTCGCCGCCGAACCCTTCCCAGTCGACGCTTTAGCAGTCGAGGCCTTAGCAGTCGAGGCCTTAGCAGTCATCGCCACCTTCGGCGAGGCCGCCCCACTCGCCCCGGTCTTGCCCCTGGCACCCTTGCCCGCAGTGGCCTTGCCCGCAGTGGCCTTGCCCGCAGTAGCACGTGTCCCGGAACCAGCACCGATCCCGGAAGTCGTGGACGCCCGGCCGACGGTCACCTCGTCGTCGTCGAAGCCGTCCTGTTCGAGGTCCTCATCCTCGTCGGCATGGCGAACTGGACCGGATCCACCGTCCTGGCCGGTCTCCCGCCCGTCCACATCCTGATCCGCGCTGTCGTCAAGGTCGTCGAGATCCTCGTCGTCCAGTTCGTCAGCCTCATCATCGAGATCCTCGACGAGGTCGTCCCGGGCCGGATCGCCGTGGGTGTACTGCCCGGTGTCCGCTTCGCCGCTCATACCGGCGGCCCCCGCCAGACCGCCCGCTGCGACTCCGCTGGCAGCGGTGGCGATTCGGCGCCGGAGTTCGTCGGTGGTGACTGTCGCGGTCGGATCGTCGGTCTCGGCGGGTGCGAGTTCGCGGCCGTCCGAGCCGGAGACCCGGGCGAGTTTCGAGACCCATCCTGATGCGACGGCGTCGGCGGGCCCGGTGTAGGACGGGTTCTCCTCGGCGCCGAGCGCCTCCAGGTCGGGCCGGTCGGCACCCCACTGGCCGGAGTCCTGTTCCTGGTTTCCTTCGCCGTGGTTCGACGGAAACCAGCCGCTGGAGAACGGCATGTCGGTCAGGTTCCGGGCGTCGACGGTCTCCTCGTCCCATTCACCGCTGCCGGTGGAGACGGTCACCTGGTTCCGGGGCAGGCTGCTCATGGCCGCGGCCACCCGCCTGGTCCCACCGCCCTGCACCGGACGCCCGGTTCGCTTGCCCTGTCCGGGAAGAGCCGACTTGCCGGTACGGCCACCTCTGCTCTCGGCCCCGATCAGGACAGTCACACCACTGCCACCGGCTTTACCAGCGCCCCGCCCGGTAGCTGCCGCCGTGCCCTTACCAGCGGCAGCAGCCTTGGCCGCGACCTTCCCCCGGCGAGGCTCAGCCACGACAGCCTTGAGTGGGGTCTTCCCACCGGTCTTCGGCGACGTTTTCGGGGCGGTTCGCACGGCGGCAGCCTTCGGTGCGACATTCACCGCAGCGGTTTTCCGGCCACCTTTCGCCGGGGTGGCTCCCGCGGCAGTCTTTCCCGGAGCCGCCTTTCCGCCCGACGTCTTTCCCACCCTGGCCGCCGGAATCACGCTCTTGCCGGCCGGGCTCTTACCGGCCGCCCCTTTGACCGCGGCGCTCTTTCCCGCAAGCGCTTTCGCGGCAAGGCTCTTCGCGGCCGGTGCCAGCACGACGGTCTTCCCGGTCAACGGCGATCGCCCGGCCGTCTCAGCACTTCTGCCGAGGGTCACCTTCCGGGTTCCCGCTTTCCCGGCAACGGTTCGCCCGGCAGCACTTTTCGCCCCCGGCGCTTTCCCGGAAGCGGTCTTCGTAGCCGCCGCTTTCCCGGCAGGAGCCTTCGCCGGAGTCGCCTTTCCGGCAACGGTCTTCGCCGGCGTCGCTTTCCCACCGGTAGCCGCCTTGGCCTTAGCCCCGCCGGCCTTGATCCCGGTCGTCTTCCCGCCGACGGCTTTGACTTCAGCCGCTTTCCTGGCAGGAGTCTTCGCTTCCGCGGTTTTGGCGGACCCGGTCTTCACCGCGGCTGGCCTGCTCCGGGCCGAGGGCACGGTCTTCACCGTGGCGGCAGCCGTCCGGGCCGAAACGACTCGCACCGGGCTGGTCTTGACAGCCGCAACGGTTCGCCCGGCGGCCTGCTTCGTGGGAGAAGCGGTAGCCGCACCGGCTTTACCCCCGGCCCGCTGGGCAGCGATCTTCCGAGTGCCGGAACCCGCCGCAGTACCAGCGGCGGCAACGGTCTCACCAGCAGCGGAACCCTTCCGGCCGGCAGCCGTCGTCCCCGGCGATTTCGGAACCGTGGTCCTGGCCCCGGCCGTTTTCGCGACTGCCTTGGTCGCAGGAGCCTTGGCCGATGTGGATTTCGAAGCCACCGATTTCGCGGCGCCGGCCTTCCCCGCGGCAGCGGTCGAGGCCGCCCTGCCCTGCCTGGCCACAGCGGCTGCCGGGGCCGCTTTGCGCGCGGACTTGGCAGTGGTGGCGGCTTTGGGCATGGTGGACGAGGCGGCGGCGACGGGTTTGGCCGTCCGGGATGCGGTTCCGGTGCCGGTTCGGGTGGCGGCGGGCGTTCGTTTACCCGTACCGGCAAGGGGTTTTGAGCCCGTGCCGGAGGCAGCGGGCCTGGTCGAGGCCTTTTTGGCAGCGGGCATCGAGGTGTTCCTTTCGAATGACTGCGGGCACGACGGTGCCGGGCGACTCGCCGGTTGCGGCGGTCTACGTCAGCTGGCTTCCCCTGTCCAGCGGGCGTCCTCGGCATCCCACTCGGCATTGCGCTTCTCGACCGTCTCGAGTGCCCGCGTCGCTTCGTCAGCCGTGGCGTAGGGACCGATCCGGTATTGAGCGGGGCACACGTCGTCGCCGCTCTCCACGCGGTGGTCACGGAGGCACCAGAAGTAGCCTGTTCCGCCCAGCCCACTGTCGTTCATTCCATCACTCTGCCGCTAAAACCGACCAAGTGCTACCGATTCAGGCAAAATGTCCCTGATTTCCTTTATGGAGCACAGAGCGAAGCACCGGGTAGAACACAGAACCGCCCCGGCCGATCCCGGCCGGGGCGGTTCCACAGACGATGGTCAGCCCAGTTCGGCGGCGACCAGCTCGGCGATCTGCACGGCGTTCAGCGCCGCACCCTTGCGAAGGTTGTCGTTGGAGATGAAGAACGACAAACCGTTCTCCGCGGTGGGGTCGACGCGGAACCGGCCCACGTAGGACGGGTCCCGGCCGGCCGCCTGCAGCGGGGTCGGCACCTCGGACAGCTCGACGCCGGGCGCGGACGCCAGGATCTCCTTGGCCCGCTCGACCGCCAGCGAGTTGCGGAACCGTGCGTTGACCTGGATGGAGTGACCGGTGAAGACCGGCACCCGCACGCAGGTGCCGGAGACCAGCAACTCGGGCAGGTCGAGGATCTTGCGGCTCTCGTTGCGGAGCTTCTGCTCCTCGTCGGTCTCGAAGCTGCCGTCGTCGACGAAGGAGCCGGCCTGCGGGATCACGTTGAACGCGATCGGCTTCGGGAACACCTTGGACTCGGGGAACTCGACAGCCGAGCCGTCATGGGTGAGCTCGGTGGCCCGGTCCGCGACCTTCTTGACCTGCTCGTCCAGCTCGGCCACGCCGGCGAGGCCGGCCCCGCCGACCGCCTGGTAGGTGGTGGCGATGAAGGAGACCAGGCCGGCCTCCTCGTGCAGCGGCCGCAGCACCGGCATGGCGGCCATGGTGGTGCAGTTCGGGTTGGCGATGATCCCCTTCGGGCGCACCCGGGCGGCGGCCGGGTTGACCTCGGCGACGACGAGCGGCACCTCGGGATCCATCCGGTACGCCGACGAGTTGTCGACGATGACCGCGCCGGCCTCGGCGAACCGCGGGGCGAACTCCAGCGAGCCGCCCTTGCCCGCGGAGAAGAGCACGATGTCGAGGCCGGAGTAGTCGGCCGTGGCGGTGTCCTCGACGGTCACCTCGCCGTCGCCCCACGGGATCGTGCGGCCCGCGCTGCGCGCGGAGGCGAAGAGCCGGAGCTCGGAAACAGGGAACTGGCGCTCGGCCAGGATGCGGCGCATGACGCTGCCGACCTGTCCCGTCGCCCCGACGATACCGATCCTCATAGGCAACAAAATACGGCCTGATCAGCGAGGAAAGAAATCGCGTTGTTCATATAGTGGGAATCTTGTCCCACATTTGAGGACAACCGGCTTAGCGTTGGCGCCATGGCGACCTACACCCATGGACATCACGAGTCGGTCTTGCGCTCACACCGCTGGCGCACCGCAGAGAATTCGGCTGCCTACCTGCTGCCGCATCTTTCCTCCGGAATCTCGCTGCTGGACGTCGGATGCGGTCCCGGCACCATCACCGCCGACCTGGCAACGCACGTCACACCCGGCCGGGTGGTCGCACTGGAGCAGACCGAACCGGCGCTCGACCTGGCCCGCGCCGAGATCGAGCGGCGCGGCCTGAGCGGCGTCGAGTTCGCGGTCGGCGACGTGCACGCACTGGACTTCCCGGACGACACCTTCGACGTGGTGCACGCGCACCAGGTGCTGCAGCACGTGGCCGATCCGGTCGCGGCGCTCCGGGAGATGCGCCGGGTCACCAGGCCGGGCGGCGTGGTGGCGGCCCGGGACAGCGACTACGCGGCGTTCACCTGGTTCCCGCAGGTGCCGGAGCTGGACGAGTGGGCGGATCTCTACCAGCGGGTGGCCCGCGCCAATGGCGGCGAGCCGGATGCCGGGCGGCGGCTGCTGTCCTGGGCTCGGGAGGCCGGCTTCAACGAGGTGACCGCAACCGCGAGTGTCTGGTGCTTCGCGAACGACGAGGACCGGCAGTGGTGGGGCGGACTGTGGGCGGACCGCATCCTCAAGTCCGACATGTCAGAGATGTCGCGTAAGAACGGGGCCGGCCAGGAAGATCTGGAGCGCATCTCCCAGGGCTGGCGCCAGTGGGCCGGCAGCCCCGACGGCTGGCTGATCATCCCGCACGGCGAGGTCGTCTGCACAGCCTAAGTCTTGGGCCGGTACGACCAGTGCCACGACTCCCGGGCCACGCTCTCCACGTACCCGTAGTCCTTGCCGTTCTTGCGCATCCAGGAGAGCGCCTCGGAGTTCAGGTCGAGGTCGGTGGCCATGCCCCAGCCATGTTCGCTGGTGCCGGGCTTGGCCGCCAGCCCGCCCTGGGAGTAGAGGCCCTTGCGGCGGGCCAGGTCGACCTGCTCGGCGTACGGACGGTACGAGTCGGTTATCCCGATCTTGACCCCGTCGCGCTTG
>DATMVU010000894.1:0-2175 GCA_035562875.1 Actinoplanes sp.
AACCACCGACGGATTGGAAGCTAGTGACCATGCCGATAAAGGCCAGCCGTGTTCGCCTACTTTGGATCGCGGTGATCTGGCTGGCTGGGAATCTTTTAATCGGTCTCTTTGCGATTTTTCCTATCAGTGTGGTTGACACCCTGATCTATTATATCCGCGCGGCCAATGGCGACGATGTCGTTCAACCGTATGGCCCGGTCGGCGCTAGGTTCGCCGTCGCCGTGATCGCCGTTACCGGCGCGTTGTTACTGATCGCTGCGGTGCTCTTCAACCGGCGGCAGTGGTCCCGGCTCCGCAACATACGACCTGTTGGAAGTATGATGATGATGATGATGATGCTGGTGACCATACTGCCGTGGCCACTGCCCTTTCTTTGGTTTTATTTCGGAACTGATCGGACCTTTTAGCCGTTGTAAGTGCCGAAAACCTTATCCACCCTGGTCACAGCCATCTTGATCACCGGGCAAGGAGGCTGGTGCCGACGCGGATCTTCTCGGCTGGATCGTGACGGTGCTCTACGTCGAGCACTGCGCGACAGTTGAGGTGTGCTGTTTCGGCTGGCCTACCTCGGCGTGACCAACACTCTCGTCCTGCTCCGGCTACTGCCGATGAGCGACCGCGACAAGGACGCCGAGATCCTCGCGCTGCGGCATCAGATCCTGGTCCTGCAACGAACAGCTACACGGCGACCGGGTCCGGTTCACGCGAGCGGACCGGGCATGGCTGGCGGCCCTGTTGCACCCGCTACCGCGAACCGTGCTGAACCACCTGCAGCTGCTGGTCCGCCCGGAGACCGTGCTGCGCTGGCACCGCGATCTGATCGCCCGCCGGCACGCCCGCAGTTCCCGGCCCCACCGGGCCGGGCGGCCCCGAACCGTCCGGTCGATCCGCCGCCTCGTCCTGCGCCTGGCCTCGGAGAACAGCACCTGGGGCTACCGCCGCATCCACGGCGAACTCCTCGTCCTGGGCGTCAAAGTCGCCGCGTCCACCGTCTGGGAGATCCTGAAAGAGGCGGGCGTCGAGCCGACACCCGAGCGCACCAGCAGCACGTGGGCGGCGTTCCTACGGTCCCAAGGCCACGCGATCATCGCCGCCGACTTCTTCGAGACGACCACCCTGACCGGCGCCAAGCTGTACGTCCTGACCGTCATCGAACACACCACCCGCCGCATCCGGATCCTCGGCGCCACCGCCCATCCCACCGCCGCGTGGGTAACCCAGACCGCCCGCAACCTGGTCATGGACCTCGAAGACACCCGCTGCCAGGTGAAATACCTGATCCGCGACCGCGACGGCAAGTATCCGGCCCTGTTCGACGCCATCCTCGCCGACGCCGGCATCGCTGTCGTACTCACCGGGGTACGGACACCCCGGATGAACGCCATCATGGAACGCTGGGTACGGACCTGCCGACGCGAGCTGCTCGACCGGACCCTGATCCTCAACCAGCGGCATCTGCTGCATGCGCTGCGCGAGTACGAGGCCTTCTACAACGAACACCGACCGCATCAGGGCATCACCAACGCCCGGCCACTCGCACCGCTGCCCGAACCGATCACCGATCCGGACCGGCTCACCCACCTGAACATCCACCGACGCGACCGCCTCGGCGGCATCCTCCACGAATACGAACATGCCGCCTGACCAGCACGGATGACATTATCGGCAGGGACAACGTCAAGGTCAACGGCGTCTGGCGGTACGTGTACCGGGCGATCGACCAGTACGGCCAGGTCATCGACGTGCTGGTGTCGGCTCGCCGGGACGCTGCGGCGGCTCGCCGGTTCTTCAGCCGCGCCCTCACGACGCTCAAGACGGTACCGGTCGAGGTCGTGACTGATGCCGCAGCGGTCTACCCCGCCGTGCTCGCCGACCTGGTCCCGGCCGGCTGGCACCACGTCGAACGGTATGCGAACAATCCTGTCGAGGCCGATCACGGCCGGCTCAAACACCGGCTCCGATCGATGCGCGGATTACGGACCGACCGTACTGCCCAGACCGTGATGACCGGACATGCCTTCGTTCAGAACCTGCGCCGTGGACACTACGAACTCGCCGTCGACGAACACCCTCGCCTGCGAGTCGCCGCCGCGTTCACTGAACTCGCCACGGCGATCTGACCACGACACCTGGCCGGGCTGAACGCGTCTCCCGATCGAACAACGCAACAGAGCC
>DATMVU010000895.1:0-3697 GCA_035562875.1 Actinoplanes sp.
ACGGCGGAGTCCAGCTCCGCCAGGCCGGTCCGGTCGGGGGCCACGAGCATGGTGTAGAGGCGGCCGTCGAACGGCGGTTCGGCAGCCGCGTTCGCGTTGACCGTGCCGAAGCAGGTGACGATGACCTGCCCACTGGTCAGCAACGGGCCGAGAGCCCGGCGGACGTCGGCGAAGGTGATCGGCGCGGCCAGCCGCAGCGGGTAGTACCGGGCCAGGCAGGCATGTCCGGACGGGACCAGCCGTTCGGTCACGCCACCCTGGTAGGTCGACATGTTGAGCCGTGCGTTGATCTCCAGCACCGGGTAGAGCAGGCCGTCCGCGCCCAGGATGGCGTCCACCCCGGCCACGCCGTGGAACCCGTCGGCGAACAGCCTGGCGCCGACGACATCGACTGCCGCCCGCAGTTCCTCCTGTTGGTGGGCCGGCAGATCGACCGGCATCAGGTGCCCCTTGTGCACGCCGCCTTCGGTGAGCGCCTGTTTGACGAAGTCGAAGGTGATCGTGCCGTCCCGGGCAACCGTGAGCTGGTAGTTGAGGTCGAACCGCTTGCCCAGCCAGTGCTCCACCACGACGTGCAGCCGCCGTTCGCCGGAGCGGTCGGCCCTGCGGCGCACCAGTCTGGCCAGTCCGTCCGCTTTGGCTCTGGTGTCGAGGACGACCAGGCCCTTGCCCGATACGCCGTAGGCGTCCTTGACCACCAGCGTGCTGCCGTCCTGGTACTGCTGTAGCACGGCGAGGAACTCGTCGGCCGTCTCGCAGCAGTGGCCGGGCACCGCGCGTAGTCCGCTCGCCTCGACCAGTCGCCGGCTGTAGATCTTGCTGTTGACTCGTTCGAACACCTCCGCGGACGGCACCGCGAGTGATAGTCCGGCTTCCGCGGCGAGTTTCTGTTCTCCCTCGGAGGTGCCCATCGGCAGGAGCATCCCACCGGTGCGGGCGAGGAGGTCGAGGGTGCCCGGTGAGGCGAGCGTGTTGGCCGTGGTGGACCGGCCGGGCTCGACGTTCGACGGCACCACCACGGTGGGTGGTTCGAAACCCAGGTCCGCGCAGTGTTCCCGGAAGCCCGGGTCGAGGTGGTGCGACAACACCAGGGTGTCGTCGCGTCCGGCCAGCAGGAAGCCGAGTTCCTCCATCCGGTGCACCATGTCCGTGGAGGCGGAGAACCCGACGCCGGGCAGCCCGACGTACCGCCGGGCCCATTGCGCCTCGGCCTCGAAGTTGCACACCAGTACCAGTGGCGTGTCCGGGGAACCGGTCAGCGCGGACTTGATGGCACGCAGGTATTCGGTCATCAGTTTCCTCCGGTGTGCTCGACCACCATCGCCGAGTAGGTGGCGCCCATCCCGACCGCGGTCAGCAGGTACAGGCCGCCCTCGATCAGCCGGCCCTCACGGCGGAGCGTGGCGTAGTTGAGGAACGGGTCCGCGCAGCAGCAGTGGCTGTAGCGCGCGATGTTGTCGAAGTAGACCCGGGAGCGGTCGAACGTGAGTTCCTCGATCGTGCGCAGCCACAGCAGGCGGCTGACGTTGTGCGGCACCAGCAGGGTGATGTCGTCCAGCGTCACCCCGGCTCGTTCGACCGCCCGCTCGATCGTCTCGATCAGGAAGGGCGTGTAGCTGTCGTTGAACTCCTTCACCTGGTCCTCGGACGGGTACACGCTGTCGGGCAGCAGGACCTGGGTCTTGGTGGCGTACGACCGGATCACGTCCCCGCTGCCGCCCACACCGACCAGGCAGGCCGTCGACGCCTCGCCGAGGATCGTGGTGTTGTTCACCACCCGGAACTGCTTGGTGACCGGTTTCTCGCCGGTCAGCACCAGGGCACGAGCGGCCGGGTCGCCGTCGGCGCGCAGCAGCTCACTCGCGATGTCGATCGCCGCGAGCCCACTCGCGCAGGCCTGGTGGCTCACCCCGAACGCTTCGACGTCAGTGAGGCCCAGCGCCCGGCGCAGGACGTCGGCTGCGTCGATGTGCGAGGGGGTGACATCCGAGACGGTGTGCGCGAAGAGCAGGTAGCGGATCACGCCCGGGTCGGGTATCGCGCGGACCACCCGCTCTCCTGCGGCGGCCACCAGACCGAAGAGATCCAGTTCCGGGTCCTCGTGCACGCGGTCGAACCCGTGGATGTTGCGGAACATCCGCACGGTGTACTTCCGCAGTCCCAAGGAGTCGCCGAGGTCCTCGATCGGCACGGACCGCTCCGGCGCGAACACTTCGACCCGCTCCAGGGTTGCGGCCGGCACGCTCCGCTCGGGCGGATAGGAGCCGGTTCCCGGGAATCCGACTGCTGGTCGCATCATGCTTTTCACTCCGTCACGGGACGATTCTCTGGAATCAGCGGAAAGCCCGGGCCACAACAAACGGATGTTCCGAGTGAAAAGATAAGCGCTCCGCCCCTCGTCCACATCCCCCTGCCGCCCCCTATCCATCGGCGACACCATTGCTGACCAGGCCTTTTCATCTACGCCTGATAAGGACTACGTCAGGTCATCGGCAAATCCTGGATATACCGGCCGGCGGTGACATCAAAAAGTGCACGCCCTTTCCTTGGAAAGTGCAAAAAGATTCACCACCATCAGTTTTTGTACGTGTTTTCGTCGCGCCGGCGCCCAGGCACTCCACTGTCACGCGCGGCTGATCCATGCGAAGTCCCGGGGCGGCGCGGACAGTTCGGCCCACAGGCCGACGAGCCGGTGCCGCGCCGCGGTGCAGTGCACGTCGGTGAGTTCCGATGCGACATCGTCCCCGGCGTCCACGTGTGCGGCACGGCTCAACACGGCGAACATCGTCAGCAGCACGCCGGCGATGTGGCCGATCAGGCGCTGCGTCTCCTGCCCGCCCGGGACGGCATCCGGGTCGGGGAAGCGCTCGGCGAGGTCGGCGCACGTGCGGCTGAGGCGGCGCAGGTCGGTCACCAGCGCGGTCACGTGCCGGTGGTTGGCCTCCGACAGACCGGCGTGGTCGACGAGGTCACGCCATTCCCGCCACTGCTGCGTCGGCTCGCTGTGTCGCGCGAGCAGCACGCGCCCGGCCTGGATGTCCACCATGAAGTCGACGTTGCCGGCGACCCGCAGGCCGCGGGCGTCGCGTAGGAGGCGTTCGACCGGCAGCGCGGCGGCGCCTCGGCCCAGTTTGCTCTGCGCGGACTCCAGTCCTTCGCCGCCGAGCACGGACAGTGTCCGGTCGGCGACCTGCCAGGCCGTGACCGTACAGATGTTCTTGGCGAGTGCGTGCTCGAAACCGCGGTCGCCGTGTCCCAGCAGGCACCACCGGGCCACGCTGTCCATGGCGTGGATGTCGGCGCAGGTCATCGCGATGAGCCGCTGGATCTGGTCGTAGTCGCCGAGGGGGCGGCCGTCGACGGCGCGGCCCGCGACGAACTCGCGGCTGATGTCCAGGCACTCGCGGGCGATGGCCAGCGCGGGGGCCGCGTTGATCAGCAGCCGGCCCACCGACGGGGGCTGGCCGGCACCGGCCGGCGCCGAGCCGAGCAGGACCCGTTCGGCCGGGACGTGGACGGCGTCGAAGCGCAGCGAGGCGTTGGGCAGGCCCCGGCTGCCGAGGAACTCGTGCCGTGGGCCAACCGTGACCCCAGAGCTTGCCATGTCGAGGAAGACCAAGCCGAGCCGGCGCCCGCCGGTGTCCTGGACCGCCGCAGTCAGCACGATCACGCCGGCGATCGGCGCGTTGGTGGTGAA
>DATMVU010000896.1:0-8168 GCA_035562875.1 Actinoplanes sp.
GGCGGTCGAGGGCTACGGCCAGGTGTGGGCGGGTGGGGCCGAGAATGGTGTGGACCAGGCGGGTGAGGACGTCGCCGGGGCCGGCTTCGACGAACGTGCGGGTGCCGGACTCGTACATCGCCTCGATCTGTTCCGCGAAACGGACCGGGTCGGCGATCTGGCGGGCCAGCAGGGAGCGGATTCTGGCGGGCTGGGTGGGGTAGGGCGTGGCCTCGGTGTTGCTCCACACCTCGACCTGCGGGGATCGGACCCGGTGTCCGGCGAGGGTGTCCAGGAAGGTGACGGCTCCGGCGGCCACCACGGGGCTGTGGAAGGCGCAGGCCACCGGCAGTCGTCTGGCGCTGATCCGGTGTTCGGACAGTGTGGTCAGGGCGGCTTCGACGGCGGCGGTCGGGCCGGAGATAACGGTCTGCCCTGGCGAGTTGTGGTTGGCCAGGACCACGTCGGGGTGTCCGGTGAGGGTCTCGCGGACCGTGGCGGCGGGGGCGGAGACGGCGGCCATCGTGCCGGGGTCGCCGTCGGTGGCGCCGAGGATGGCTTCGGCCCGGGCGTGGCTGAGGGCGGTCAGGTCGGCCGGGTCGAGGGCTCCGGCGGCGGCCAGCGCCACCACTTCGCCGTAGCTGTGGCCGGCGAGCTGGTCGGGGTGTACGCCGAGGCTGGTGAGCAGCTGGTGTGCGGCCAGGTCGGCGATACCCAGGGCGGGCTGGGCGATCCGGGTGTCGGCGAGGGCGGCGCGCTGGGCCTTTTCGGACTCGGGGTCGAAGGCGGCGGGCGGGAACATCACGTCGGCGTAGCGGGCCGCCGGGCCGGTCATCGCGGCTCGCAGCGCGGGGAACGCCACGAACAGGTCGGCGAGCATGCCGGGCCGCTGACTGCCCTGCCCGGGGAAGAGGAAAGCGATCTTCCCCGGTCCGGAGGGTGCGGCGGGGGCTGGGGTGACGTACACGCCTAGTCGGGGGTCGGGGGTGAAGGTTCCGGCGGTGGGCAGCGCCTCGGCGAGGGTGTCGAGGTCTGCGGCGACGATCGCCACCTGCACCGGGAGGCCGGGGTCGACGCCGGCGGACACGGTCCAGGCCAGGTCGCGGAGGCGCCAGGGGCGGCCGGCCGTGTTGTTGGCGGTGATCAGGTCGGCGAGGCGGTCCAGCCGGCGGGTGGCGGCGGCCCGGTCGGCGCCGCGGAACAGGAACAGTTCGGCGGGCCATTCGTGCAGGCCGTGGCCGGGTTCGCCGCCGCCGTCGTAGCCGCTGACCACGGCGTGGAAGTTGGTGCCGCCGAATCCGAACGCGCTGACCCCGGCGAGCCGTTCGGCGGGCGGGCGGGTCCACGGCCGGGCGGCCCGGTCGAAGGTGAACGGGCTGGTGGCGGCGTTCCAGTACGGGTTGGGCGGGTCGACGTGCAGGGTGGGCGGCCGGACGCCGGTGTGCACGGCGAGGGCGGCTTTGATCAGCCCGGCCAGTCCGGCGGCGCATTTGGTGTGCCCGATCTGGGATTTGACCGAGCCGAGGGCGGTGCTGCCGGGTGCGGCGCCGGCTTCGGTGAACACGTCGGTGAGGACTGCCAGTTCGGTGCGGTCGCCGACGACGGTTCCGGTGCCGTGGGCTTCGACCAGGCCGACGTCGGTGACGGACAGTCCGGCGGTGGTGTAGGCGCGGTGCAGGGCGAGTCGCTGCCCGTCGGGGCGGGGTGCGGTCAGGCCGAGGGAGCGGCCGTCGCTGGAGCCGGCCACCGCTTTGATCACCGCGTACACCCGGTCGCCGTCGCGTTCGGCGTCGGCCAGGCGTTTCAGGGCCACGCAGGCGACTCCTTCGCCGAGGGCGATGCCGTCGGCGTCCGCGGCGAAGGTGGCGCACCGGCCGGACGGGGACAGTGCCCGGACAGAGGCGAACATCAGGTAGTCGTAGATGCCGTTGTGCAGGTCGGCGGCGCCGCAGAGGACCAGGTCGCTGGTGCCGGTGGTGAGTTCTTTGCAGGCCAGGTCGAGGGCGGCGAGGGAGGCGGCGCAGGCGGCGTCGACGGTGTAGTTGACGCCGCGCAGGTCGAGGCGGTTGGCGATGCGGCCGGCGATCACGTTGGACAGCACGCCGGGGAACGAGTCCTCGGTGACCGTCGGGAGGTGGTCGTCGAGTTCCGGGGGCAGGTCGCCGAGGTATCCGGGGAGCAGGGCGCGGAAGCCGTACGCGGTGGCCAGGTCGTGTCCGGCTTCGGCGCCGAAGATGACGGAGGCGCGGTCGCGGGCGAACGGCCGGTCGGCGTATCCGGCGTCGGCGAGAGCCTGCGCCGCCACTTCGAGGGCCAGCAGCTGTACGGGTTCGATGCTGGCCAGGGACGCGGGCGGGATACCGTACGACAGGGGATTGAAGTTGATCTTCGGTAGGAAGCCGCCCCACTTGGACGGGGTGGCGTCGCGTCGCGGGCGGCGGTAGGCGTCGGGGTCGAAGTAGCGGCCGGTGTCCCAGCGCCCGGCCGGCACCTCGGTCATCGCGTTCACACCGGTCACCGTGTTGTGCCAGTAGCTGCTGACGTCCTCGGCGCCGGGCAGCACGCAGGCCATGCCGACGATGGCGATGTCGAGTGGTTCCGGTTCCCGCACCACCGTGGGGGCCGGGGCGAGCGCTTTCGCCCGGCGTACCAGAAGATCGGTCGCGCCCTGAGTGACCTGGCGATGCAGGGCGCCGATCGTGGTGGTGGTGGAGCGCAGGGTGGCGACGTCGCCGATCATGTACATGCCGTCGCGGTGCTGGATGTCGTCGCCGACCTCGCGCAGCTCGCCGTCCTCACGGCGCAGGCCCTTGCTGGCGACCCGCAACCGGCCGAGGTTGAGTCGCTCCAGTTCGGCCCAGCTGTCCTGGACACCCGTTCCGGTCTCGGCGAGGCGTTGCCGGGCCAGGGCGAAGGTCTGCACATAGCCGGTACGGGCACACCGGGTCGCGTGGCCGGGCGAGGTCTCCAGCAGCACCGTCTCGGTGGTCTCCACCGCCACCTGCTGGAATCGGGGCACGATCGCCCCGGCGCTGACCGCCTCGGTGGTGAACAGGTACGCGGTGCCCATCAGCACACCGACACTCGCGCCGCGGGTGGTGAGCGGGGCGGCGAGCGCGGCGACCATCGCGGCGGAGCGTTCGTCGTGGATGCCGCCGGCGAAGAGGACGTGCACGTCACCGAGGTCGCCGCCGAAGTCCTCACCGAAGGCGAGCAGCCTGTCGACCTGACTCTGCCAGAGCGGGAAGCTGGCCCGCGGGCCGACGTGGCCGCCGCATTCGGAGCCTTCGAAAACGAAGCGGCGGGCCCCCTGGGCGAGGAACCGGTCGAGCAGCCCCGGTGACGGGACGTGCAGGAACGTGACGATGCCGGCGGCGTCCAGGGGCGCGGCCTGGTCGGGGCGGCCACCGGCGATGATCGCGTAGGGCGGGCGGACGTCGAGGACCGCGGCGAGCTGGGCGGACCGGATCTCGGGCGGGGAGAAGCCGAGCAGCCCCACCCCCCACTGCCGGTCACCGAGCCTGGCGGCGGTGTCGGCCAGCAGCCGGGCGGTGTCGTCGCCGTCCATCAGGGCCAGGGCCAGGAACGGCAGCCCGTCCTCGGCGGCCACCGCGGCGGCGAAGGTGGCCTGGTCACTGACCCGGGTCATCGGGCCCTGCACGATCGGGTGCAGGGGCTTCGCGGCGGCGGCACCCGCGCGGGCCGCCTCGGTGACGGCCCGGACCACCGCGGCGGCGGAGTGGTGTCGGTCGGCGAGCGGGCCGGCGAAGGCCGACTCGGCGCCGACCAGGATGCCGGTGTCCAGGGGCAGACCGGGGCGGCTGTAGACCCGGTTCCCGCCGACGACGGCCGTCTCGGAACCGTCCATGGCGCGGATCGCCGATGCCACCCGGTAGGGCAGTTCCACCTCGCGGACCAGGGCGAGCTGGGCGTCGAGGACGACTCCGGCGGCTCCTCCGGTGACTGCTGCGGCGGCGGTGTGCGGGCCGATGCCGCCGGCCACCCAGACCGGCATCTCGGGCAACTCCGTCAGGAGTGTCTGGAGCAGGACGAACGCGGTGAGCGAGCCGACCCGGCCGCCGGCTTCACTGCCACGCGCGATCAGGCCCGCTGCTCCGGCGGCGACGGCGGTCCGCGCCTCGTCGAGGGACACCACCTGGACCAGGACCGGCAGGCCGGTGGCGGGCAGGCCGTCGGGGGCGTCGACCACGATCGCCCGGACGGCGCTGGGCAGGCCGCCGGGTAATTCGCCACGGACCCGGATCGCGAAGCCGCCCGGGGTCAGGCGGGCGGTGTCGTCGAGGGCCCGGCGGCCGGTGCCGGGATCGAGGACGCCCAGTCCCCCGCCGTGGGCCACGGCCGCGACGAGCCGGGGGTTGGGTTCACCGGTGGGGCACAGACCAATCACGAGGTTGCGGGGTACGGATGCCATCGTCGGCCCTTTCCGTCACGCAGAGGTGAGGTGCCTTTCCGCTGATTTGTCCCGCTTCAGGCGTTTCCAAAAGTAGCAGCGATCGAAGCTCGTAGATACATACCGCTCCGACGAGCAAACGCCATCGCATTGACTACTGTCAATGAAAATCTGGAATCGAGGCAGGTTACAGCCCTGTTAAGGCTTCAATAATCAGGCGCGCATCATCGACACATGTCAATGGAAACGCCCACCTCGACCCCTGCCCGAGGCTCTAACAATGAGTGAACGACAGGGGTCGATCTCCGAAGAGGTTACCGCCGAGTAGAGCGTCAGTCGAGCATCCGCACGACCGGGCGCATCAGGCGGGTTTCGGCGCCTTGTCCAGGGCCAGGCCACCGGACTTCACCACGGTCCGGCTCATCGGCCGGGTCAGTTCGGCCAGGCGGGCACAACCGTCCACACCCAGCACCCGGTACGCGGCGACCGCCGCCCGATCGGTGGCCGCCTCGATCGACGCCCGCAACTCCCGGCCCTCGCCGGTGAGCACCGGCTCGTCCTTCTCCAGCAGCCCACGGTCCCGCAGCCCGTCCACCGCACCGGCCCACTGCTCGTCACTCCACCCCCGGCTGCGCTGCAGGAACCTGATCGGCACCTGCCCCGACCCGACGTGCAACACCACCGCCTCCAAGCCGGTGAGCCCGGCCAGCAGCAACGCCGCCACGTGCGCGTCTCCGCGGAACTCGCGCAGCAGCGTCTGCGCGTGCCACAACACCAGGTGCGGGCGCTCCGGCCAGGGCAGACCGGCGTGCGCGGCGAACAGCGGACGGCCCTCCGGGTACGCCCCGGCGGACTCGGCGGCCCGCCGGGCCAGATCGGCGGCCTCGCGGATCTCGGCAGACTCGACCACGTCGCCGAGCAGCCGCTCCAGCGCCGCCCCGGCACCGTCGAGACGGGCAGTGAGCACCGCCTCCGGGGTGGTCGTCGCCCAGGCGGCCGGCAGCGCGCGGGCCACCAGGGCCGGGTTGAAGTTGAAGAAGGTGGCCACCACCGGCCCCGGACCGACCGGTCCCATCGCCGCCGACCGGGACGCGAAGTACCCGGCCGACGGGTCGAGGCCGAGCGCCACATAGCGGTCCCGGGCCTCGGCCACGAAGTAGATCATTCCGTGCAGCGGTTCGGTGGACCGCCAGGCCTCCCGGGCCGCCTGCACCAGCTCGTCCGTCACGCTGCCTCCCTCACCACGGTTACCGTCCGGTAGCCTCGCACGCCGGCGAACGATCTGTCACGGCCCGGACACGCCTAAGATGCTCTCCTGTGGACGGTTTCGTGCGGCAGCATGTCGACTACTGTCAGTACCAGGTCCGGTCGGCCCCGTACTGGCGCACCGGCATGCACATCTATCTGGTCGGTGACGAGCTGCTGCACGTCAGCAGCCCGACCGAGTGCACCGGGTTCGCGGCCACCCACACCGGCGGGATCGAGATGCGGGTCGTGGTCCTGGACGCGCCGCCCACCGAGGTGGACTGGGACTGGGACGCGATCAGCGAGACCACCCTCTGGTCGCCGCGCGGGGAGCTGTCGGTGCGCAGCATCATGGGGCACGCCGCCGACGAGCTGGCCGCGCTGTCGGTGCCGCCGGGACTGATCCGGGTCCGGGTGCACGCCCGCCACCTGGTCCACGAGAGTGTCCGCACCGACGACGACCCGCCGGAGCAGCATCAACTGGTGGTGTGGCCGGTGCACGAGGACACCGGCACCAGCACGCTGCGCCGGGCGGACGAGCGCCGCCCGTGGGAGCAGAAGCCCGCGAAGGCGGCCGAGTACGCGATGCTGGACGTGATCCGCCCGTACGACACGCACGAGGAACGCGATCCGGAACTACCCCGGGTGACGGTGGTCCGCCCCTGGCCCGGCCCGCCCCCGGCGGAGGGCCGCCTACCGGTCGGCGACCTGACCGTCGAACTGACCAGGACCGGTGCGGACACCCTGGAATGGCGCTGGGCCGGCGGATCGGCGACCCTTCCGGACGATCAACCCAGCGTCGTACGGGTGACGGACGGTAACCTGCGCCACGAGGGGGTGACCGGCCGGCACGCCGTCATGCTCGGCCTCGTCTGGGACCACCTGCGCACGAAGGACCCCGAGGATCCGCCCGCATGGGAGCCGGTGCTGCAGGCCCGTGCAGCCGAGGAACGGGAACGGGCCGAACGCAACCGCCGGTTCCGGGCCGAGGAGGAGTCGAGACGGTGGGGTGGGGCACCGCCCACCGACCGGCTGCGGGCCCTGCCGTTCGGCCACGCGATGCAGTTGGCCCGGCTGAACCGCCCGGTGCTGGACCGGCTGGCCGCGATGTCCCCGCAACGGCAGCGGGAGGTCGCGGTGTGGGCGGCCCGGCAGGCGATGCGGGTGGCCGGACTGGACCGGATCGGCTGGATCGCGGAGGCCCTGGAGGCGGTGGAGGCCGGCGGCCCGCTACCCCGGGCGATCACCGCCGACCCCGGCGACACGAGCCGCCGCCTGTTCGAGGACCCGGCGACCCCACGGACCACCGTCACCCTTCCGGGCGGCCCGCCGAACTTCCACCGCGCGTCGGTCGCCTTCCCCGCCCTGCTGGCGCTGGCCGCCGAGGACCCGCTGCCGGCCGCGATCGACGCCGTCTACGGTGCCGCGTGTGCACACGGGGTGGAGGGTTATGCCACTTTCCTGAACCAGATCGCAGCACCCTGACCCCGGCCCTGCGGTGTGGCTGCGGGTGTCCCGGATCGGGCGGGTCCACGCTCACCGACATCGCGGTTCACCACCGCGACCCTGGCCGGCCTGCGCGACGGCTCCTGACCCCTACTCGCCCTCACTCGCTCTCACTCGCTCTCTCTCGCCCTCACTCGCTCTCACTCGCCGAACGCCAGGGCGAGGTCGCGGTAGGTGTCCTCCACGATCTCCAACCGCTGCCAGCCGAACCGGGCCGGATCCGTCGTGTAGACGGCCCGGCCGCTCGGGGTCCATAACACCTCAGGGGACACCGCGTCCGCGCCGAACGCCACGAACTTGCGCACCTCCGCGACAGCAGCGGCAGCGGTCAGGAGGTCGCGGCAGGCCTGCCTACGCTCCTCGGCGTTCATCCCGTCCGGTTCCGCGGGCATGCCGGCGACGAGGCAGTCGGCCACCCACATCCATTCGCCGGCATCGAGGAGTTCGGACGGGAGTTCACCGCCGAAGCTCGGCTCCGCCGGATTCGGGATCGGCGTCACGTCCGGAAGCCGGAACAGGAACTCGCGCGGACTGCCGCACTCCGGGCACACCCCGGAGTACCTGCTGCACAGCTCACCCTTCACCACGGCGACGGTGTAGTTCCGCTCGAACTCCTCGCCGCCGCAGCCGGAACACGGATGCAGATCCATGAAGAGGTGGGCTTCGGCAGGGGTCCGGGCCAGGCCGATCACCCGGATCTCCGGCGGACGGGCCGGCTCCTCCGCACTCGTCCGGAACGTGAACTCGCGCAGCCGGGCGCACCGCGTGCAGTAGAAGTCGTACCGCACACCCGAGATCCCGCCGACCAGCACCCGCTCACCGGCCGGATTCTCGATGGTGGTCTTCCGTGACCAGCACACACAGCGGCGCTTCCGCACATGGGCGAGAACCGCATCGAAGTCACGAGCATACGGAAACACCATCAGCCTCCTCACAGTCCACGCGCAGAAACGAGCGTTTGTCCATATTGCTTCCAGTGATGAACCTCTTGGGGCAGTCTTCAGTGCGCAATCTGTTCGCGTTAGGG
>DATMVU010000897.1:0-17493 GCA_035562875.1 Actinoplanes sp.
TACTTAAGTCATAGACTTTCGCCGGCTGCGACGGGCCGGGCCGGATTCGTAGGGTCGGGGCATGCGGATCGGCCCCCTCCCACCCGCGGCCCGGGCACTCGGCCCGGACCTCGCCCGCGGTTTCATGCTCCTGTTCATCGCCTTGGCCAACACCCACTATTTCGTACGGGGTACCTCCTACCTCGGTGGTTATCCCGCCGACGGCACCGCCCCGGACCGGGCGGTGACCTGGCTGCTGTCGACCTTCGTGGACGGTCGTTCCTTCCCGCTGTTCGGCCTGCTCTTCGGCTACGGCGTGGCCCGCGTCGTCGAACGCCAGCAGGAGCGGGGCCGCAAGGGTGTGCGCCGCCTGCTCCGGCGCCGGGCCCTGGTGCTGATCGCCGTGGGCCTCGTCGACGCCATGCTGTTCTACATCGGAGACATCCTCGGCGCGTACGGGATGCTCCTGCTGATCGGCTCCCTGATGGTCTACTGGCGGGCCCGGTGGCTGGTCCTGACCGCCGTGCTGTTCCTGATCGTGAACGTCCTGCCGAGCCCCGACTGGTCCACGATCAGCCGTTCCGGCCCCGACGCGTCGATGCTGCCACCCGACCTGATCGCGATGCTCGTCGAGCGGGCGCCGGTGGCCCTGTTCGTCGCCGGTCTGGGCCCGATCGGTTTCCTGCCCCTGTTCGCGGCCGGGCTGCTGGCCGGTCGCGTCCGTCTCCTGGAGCGGCCCGATCAGTTCCGCCGCCTGCTCCCCGCCGTCGCCGTGACGGGAGCCGGCATCGCGGTGGCGGGCGCCCAGCCGATCGCCCTGATGCTGGCCGGCGTCATCACGCCACCGGCCCAGCCGGTCCAGGAGCTGGCGGGCGCCCTGCACAGCGGGACGGGGATGCTCGGCGGCATCGGATACGCCGCCCTGTTCGCCCTGTCCGCCCGCCGCTGGGCCGCGGATCAGCAGACCCCGGGACGACGGCCGGGAGCGCTGGTGACGGCGATCGCGGCGACCGGGCAACGCTCGATGAGCTGCTATCTGATGCAGTCGGTGACGTGGGCGGTCGTGTTCACGCCGTTCCTGCTGAATCTGTCCGGCACGCTGACGGTCACCACCACGGCGCTGCTGGCGACGGCCACCTGGTCGCTGACCGTCCTGATCGCCGACCGGATGCGCCGCTCAGGAATCCGGGGCCCGTTCGAAAACCTGACCCGCCACCTGACTTACCGGGGCACGGCGCCCGGCCGCCGCCGGTGGGCGGGGCCGGGCGCTTGCGCGGCTGCTAACCCAGGGTGAGGGTGCAGCTGTCCTGGTCGGCGGGGACGTCGGTGACGGTGTCACCGAGCCGGACCCGCCAGGGGAGGCTGTCGCCCATCCGGCCGATCACGATCCGGGTGCCGGTGACCGAGACGGTGAAGACGGTGTCCGTCTCGGTCTGGCCGGGGACCACGACGGCGGTGCGGCCGGGCTGCGGGTCGAACAGGTGCAGGGTCACGCCGTCGCGGAAGTCGTAGTCGGGACGGTCGTGCCGGGCCCCGACCGGGATCACCGCGCCGGGACGGACCAGCAGGGGTGCGGTGTCGAAGCCGTGGGTCTCGGTCACCCAGCGGGGGCCTTCGATCTCCGCGGCCTCCCCGGTGGCCGGCAGGTAACGGCTCCAGCGGCCCTCGGGGACGTAGTAGGTCACCTCTCCCCCGGCCGAGAACACCGGGGCGACCAGCAGGTCGGGGCCGAGCATGTACTGCCTGTCGACGTAGGTGGCGCCGGGGTCCCCGGGGAACGCGATGGCCATCGAGCGCATCACCGGGAGACCGGTGCGGTGGGCTTCGACGGCGGCGCCGAAGATGTACGGCATCAGGCGGTACTTGAGGTGGGTGAACGAGCGCAGCACGTCCACCGATTCCTCGTCGAACAGCCACGGCACCCGGTAGGACGAGCTGCCGTGCAGGCGGCTGTGCGAGGAGAGCAGCCCGAACGCGACCCAGCGTTTGAAGACGGCCGGGTCCGGCATGCCTTCGAATCCGCCGATGTCGTGGCTCCAGAACCCGAAGCCGGACGACGTCAGGGACAGGCCACCGCGCAGGCTCTCCGCCATCGATTCGAACGTGCTGGAGTTGTCGCCGCCCCAGTGCACCGGGAACTGCTGGCCGCCGACGGTGGCCGAGCGCGCGAACAGGACGGCCTCGCCCTCACCTTTGGCGGAGCGCAGCACCTCGAAGACGACCTCGTTGTAGAGCTGCGTGTAGTAGTTGTGCATGCGTTCCGGGTCGGATCCGTCGAACCACACCACATCCGTCGGCACGCGTTCGCCGAAGTCGGATTTGAACGCGTCGACCCCCATGTCGACGAGGCGGCGCAGTTTGGCGGCGTACCATTCGCGGGCCTCCGGGTTGGTGAAGTCGACGAGGCCCATCCCGGCCTGCCACAGATCCCACTGGAAGACGTCGCCGTTCGGCCGTTTCAGCAGATAGCCCTTGGCGGCGCCCTCGGCGAAGAGCGGCGAGCGCTGCGCGATGTACGGGTTGATCCACAGGCACGTCCGCAGACCCTTGTCGGCGAGGCGTTTGAGCATGCCTTCCGGGTCGGGGAAGACCCGCGGGTCCCATTCGAAGTCGCACCAGTTGAATTCGCGCATCCAGAAGCAGTCGAAGTGGAACACCGACAGCGGCAGGTCGCGGTCGGCCATCCCGCCGACGAACTTGTTGACCGTCTCCTCGTCGTAGTCGGTGGTGAACGACGTGGTCAGCCACAGTCCGAAGGACCAGGCCGGCGGCAGCGCGGGCCGGCCGGTGAGGGCGGTGTACTTACGGAGCACGTCGGCCGGTGTGGGCCCGTAGACGACCAGGTAGGACAGGCTCTGCCCGGCGACGCTGAACTGGGTGCGGGTGACCATCTCGCTGGCCACCTCGAACGAGACCTTGCCCGGGTGGTCGACGAGGACCCCGTACCCGCCGTTGGTGAAGTAGAAGGGCACGTTCTTGTAGGACTGTTCGCTGCTGGTGCCGCCGTCCTCGTTCCAGATGTCGACGGTCTGGCCGTTCTTGACGATCGGGCCGAACCGTTCGCCGAGGCCGTAGACGACCTGCCCGACCCCGAGGTCGAGTTGTTCGTGCACGTAGGAGCCGTCCGGGCCGGTGACGACGCCCATGCCCTTCCAGCCGCTGCCGGTGATCCGCCGCCCGTCGGGGCCGAGGAAGTCGAGCCCCCATCTCTCCCCCGGCGTGAACCGCGCGGTCAGCTCCCCGGACGTGATCGAGTGCTGGTCGACGGTGACGTCCGCGTCCGCACCGGTGATCGCGAACGCCGGGGTACGCGGCAGGCCACCCGTGTAGTTCGACACGGTCACCCGGATGACGTCGGGCGCGGGTGCCGAGCATTCGATGGTGATCAGCGCGGAGTTCAGCGTGTCGCCGCGATGGGTGATCGGCCGGGTGGCGGCCCACACGGTGAGGGTGTCCGCCGTGGTCGCGGTGTCCTGGAGCTGGGCCGGATGCAGGACGGTGAGCCCGGCGCGCTTACGCCAGTAGCCATCGGTGAACTTCATGGTGATCCTTTACTTGATGGCGCCGGCGGCGATGCCGCGCGTGAGGGTGCGCTGGAAGATCAGGAAGAAGAGGATCGCGGGGACGATGCCGATCAGGGCGGAGGCGCTGGTCGTGGTGGCGTCCATCATCCGGTCGCCCTGCAGGACACCGAGGGCGACGGGGACGGTCTGGTTGTCGTTGGACACCAGGAAGATCAGCGGCAGGAAGAACTCGTTCCAGGTCCAGATGAAGAAGAACGTGAACAGCACCGCGAGGGTGGGGGCGCTGATCGGGACCACCACCCGCCACAGGGTGCGCCACTTTCCGGCGCCGTCGATGGCGGCGGCTTCCAGCATCTCCCGGGGGAACTCGGCGTAGACCGAGGTGAGCAGGTAGGTGCCGAAGGCGCTCTGGATGACCGTGAAGATGATGATGATCGCGATCAGGCTGTCGTAGAGCCCCACCTCCTTGGCGATGTGGTAGAGCGGGTAGACCAGCACCTCCTGCGGCAGCAGGTTGGCGACCAGGAAGAACACCAGGAACCAGACCCGGCCGCGGACCTTGCCGATGCCGAGTGCGTAGGCGTTCAGGATCGACAGGACGACACCGAGGACGGCCACGGTCAGTGCGGAGACGAAGCTGTTCCAGAGTTTCTGGCCGAAGTTCACCCGGTTCCAGAAGTCGACGATGCCGTCCAGGTAGAGGCTGCCGGGGATCGACAGGGGCCCGTTGGCGGCGTACTCGGCGGGGCTCTTGACGGCGTTGACGGCGACCGCGAGCAGCGGGCCGACCATCAGCAGCAGCAGGACGAGCAGGCCGGCGAGGACGAAGAAGCGAACCGGGTTGCGAACGGTCATCTGAGTTCTTCCGAACGGTGCTGGAGACGCAGGAACAGGAACGCGAGGATCACGATCAGGATCGTCAGCACGGTGGAGATCGCCGACCCGTACCCGACCTGGGCCTTCTCGAAGAAGTTCTTGTAGGCGAAGTACGACGGGACCAGTGTGGAGTTGCTGGGCCCGCCCTTGGTCAGCACGAAGACCTGGCCGAAGATCTTCAGCGCGGCGATCGTGGTGGTGACCATGACGACGTAGAACTCCGGCTTGATCATGTGCACGGTGATCTTGCGGAAGCGCTGCCACCAGGTCGCCCCGTCCAGATCGGCGGCCTCGTAGAGGGACGGGTCGATCCGCGACAGTCCGGACATGAACATGACGATCGGGTAGCCGAGCTGGAACCAGATCATCACCGCCATCACGCTGTACAGCGCGTAGTCCTCGTCGCCGAGCCAGTTGCGGGTCAGCGAGCCGAGCCCGACCGTGTCCAGGATCTGGTTGAGCGAGCCGTAACTCGGGTGCAGGATCCAGGTCCAGACGATGCCGGTGACCGCGACCGGCAGCACCTGCGGCAGGTAGTAGCCGGAGCGGAACAGCCCGGCCCACCGGTCGCCGAAGTGTTTGGCCACGTAGTCGAAGAGCACCGCGGCCAGCACCAGCCCGAGCAGCGTCGGGATGACGGCCATCGCGAAGACGAGCAGACCGATGTTGCCGAACGACTGCCAGAACAGGGTGTCGGCGAACAGCCGGGTGTAGTTGTCGAACCCGACCCACCGGGGGTCGCCGACCCCTGTCCACTTGGTGAAGCTGTAGTACACCGTCATCACCAGCGGGACGACGATCACCGCGAGCGAGGCCAGCAGACCGGGGAGCAGGAATATCCCGTACCCACGCGTCTTGGTGTTGCCCTGACCGGCCATGCCGGACCCCTTTCCTCGCGGCGTGGGCGGTGGTCACCGCCCACGCCGCGGTTATCGCAAGATCACTTGCCGAGATCGGCCAGGTTCTCGTTGTACGGTTTGGCGATCTCGTCCAGGAACGCGTCCGGCGTCTTCGAGCCGTTGATCAGGCCCTGGGTTCCGGCCACGAGCACGTCGTAGTAGCCGGGGGCCGGCCAGTCCGGGTAGAAGGCGAGCCCGTCGGCGCTGGAGATCTTGTTGAAGGTCTCGACCAGTTCCTTGTTCTTCGGGTCGGTGATCGCCGACGGGTCGGCCGCGACCGGTACCCCGCCGGAGTTGCCGAGCAGCGCCTGCACCTCGGGCGACATGGTGATGTCGATGAAGTCGTAGGCGAGCGCCTTGGCCTTGCTCTTCTCCGGCACCACCCACAGGTTGCCGCTGGAGCCGGGGTGCAGGGTGTTACCCGGGAAGAGGAAGGTGCCCCACTCGAAGTCCTTGATCTCCTTGGCGAACCGGCCGTACCACCAGGAGCCGGAGATCAGGATCGGGAACTCGCCCTTGGTGAACGAGACGCCCATGTCCTCAGCCTTGATACCGGCCGAGTCCTTGCCGACGTAACCCTTGCGCACCCAGTCGGCGAACGTCTGCGCGCCGTACGTGAGCTGCGGGCCCTTGAAGTCGACCTTGTTCTTGTACAGCTGGTAGTCGTCGACGAACGCACGGTCGGCCTTCGAGAGGGCCAGTTCGTAGACGATCTGCTGAGCCGGGTACTCGGCGCCGCCGACGGCCAGCGGGGTCACCTTGTTCTGGACGAAGGTGTCCATCACCTTGGTGAACTCGTCGAGCGTGGCCGGGACGGCCAGCTTGTACTTGTCGAACAGCTTCTTGTTGTAGTAGACGGTCACGAACTCGCCGTAGTTCGGCACGCCGAAGACCTTGCCGCTGCCCATGATGCCGTCTTCGTCGTACTTGGCAGTGGTCTGCAGGCTGGCGCTCAGCTTCTTGTCCCAGCCACGGGTGGTGAACTCGTCCGAGAGGTCGGTGAGCAGCCCCTGCTTCGACAGCAGACCGGCGGTGGCGTTGCCCTTGTTGTACTCGAGGATGTCCGGGGAACTGTCCGAGTTGAGGATCATCTGGGCGTTCTGCTGGATCTGTTCGAAGCCCTTCTCCTCGAACTTCACCTCGACGCCCGGATGGCTGGCCTTGAAGAGTTCGATCGCCTTGGTCCAGGCGACACCCATCGCACTCTCCGGCCCCTCGTAGTGCCAGAGGTTCAGGACCTTCGCGTCGGCACCCTCGGTCTCGTCGGAGGAGGAGCCGCCGCAGGCGGTCAGGGCGAGGGATGTGACAAGCAAGAATGCACCGGCCGCCAGACCGGAACGTGATCGGAACATGGTCGTCCTCCCAGAGGGACTGGTTGAGGAGAAAGTAAGCGAATCACTCGTCGAAGCGCTTCGACGATGGCTCTTGTCGAGACGCTATTGATTGAGCGTGGCTCGTGTCAACGGTGTGACGGCGAGATTTCGCGGCAGCTGTCCCGCTCGACCAGACTCGGCGCGAGCAGCCGGGTGTACTCGATCGAACGGCCGTCCAGCAGACGCATCGCCGTCTCCACGGCCAGGGTGCCCACGTCATGTGCCGGGATGTCGATCGATGTCAGCTGGACCGGCATCGCCGTCGCCACATCCCGCGGGCAGACCGCCACGATCGAGATGTCCTCCGGCACCCGGCGGCCGGTGGCGTGCAACAGATCCAGCAGCGGGCGCAGGGACTCCTCGTTGTGCACCACCAGGGCGGTGATGCCGTCGAGCTCGGCGTCCAGGTCGGCCATGCAGGAGCGGACCCCCTCGGCACCCGGCTCGCAGGGGTGCGTCACGGTGCGCAGCCCCAGGTCCACCGACGCCTCCAGGAAGCCGGAGAGGAACCGGTCCGCGTACGTCGTCTGCCGCTTGTACACCGACGGGGACGGGCCGACCAGCCCGATCCGGCGGTGCCCGGAACCGGCCAGATAGGACAGGGCCGTCCGGGCGGCGGCGGCGAAGTCCAGATCGACACAGGCGATGCCGGTGTGGTCGGACGGCAGGCCGATCAGCACCGACGGCTGTTTCAGCCGGCGCAGGGCCGGGATGCGCAGGTCGTCCCGCTCCAGATCCATCAGTATCAACGCGTCGACCATGGTGCTGTGGGCGACCCGCTCCAGGCCGGCGGTGCCCTCGTCCTTGGTCAGGAGCAGAACGTCATGGTTGTACGACCGGGCCGCAGTCACCACGGCGGTGGCGAACTGCATGATCACCGGCACGTTCACATCCACCCGCAACGGCGCGACCAGAGCGATCACGTTCGTCTTGGCGCTCGCCAGGGCGCGGGCCCCGGCGTGCGGATGGAACCCCAGCTCGGCGATGGCGGCCTGCACCCGGGCACGGGTCCCGGCGGAGATCGGGCGGCGGCCGGACAGAACGTACGACACCGTGCTGGGTGACACCCCAGCCGCCTTGGCGACGTCGTTGATCGTCGGCACTGAGCCTCCCCAAGTCACCAGAGCTCTCCTTTCGTGGATCCTACTGATCACCTGTTAAGCAGCGGCCGCGCAGTGACCACCCCCTCACCGAGTGGTGACTCGCGGTGCAGTTCACACCGCAAGCCTGAGAACCGCCGGGCATGCCGAGTCACGGCTCGTGGGGCCGCGACTCGGCACGCTGGTCAGCCGATGGTGAAGGTGGCCAGGCGGAGGCCGGGACTGGGCACCAGGTAGACGGTGGCGCGGCCGCTGAACTTCGCGAGCGGGGCGGAGACCGGGGCGTACGTGTAGACGCCACCGGTGTCCGGCACAGTCGCCGTGCCGAGGAGACGGCCGGACGGGGAGCCCAGGCGCACCTGGATCGTGCCCGCACCGGAGGCGGTCGCGGTGAACCGGGTGCCGCCACGCAGAGCCGCGTCCTTGAACGCCAGCCAGTCACCGGCCGCCGTCGCGCCGACCACGGTTCCGCTCGTCTTCGTCTCGTCCAGGAGCTTCACCCCGGCGTACGCGTCGAAGGTCTCGGCTCGTGTCGGTCTTGTCAGGTCCCGCGGCGGGATCACCTCGCCCTTGACGGACAGGGTGGTGCGACTGCGGATGTCGGCCGCTGACGCGCCGAGCAGGATGTCGTGGACCGAGGTCTCCACCACCCAGCGCTGCCGGGTCTGGTCCCAGCGGGCCAGGTCGGCGGCCTTCAGCGGGATGGTGACGGTCGCGGACTGCCCGGGACGCAGGTGCACCTTGTCGAACCCGCGGAGCTGCCGGATCGCCGTGGTGTCGCGGGACGTGCGCTGGTGGGTGTAGAGCTGGACCACCTCGTCGCCGGCCCGCCGCCCGGTGTTGGTGACGGTGACACGCACCGCGCCGTTCTTCACCGAGGGTGACCCGTAGCGGAAGGACGTGTACGACAGTCCGTGACCGAACGGGTAGAGCGGTGTCGCCGGGTTGTAGAGGTAGGTCTGCCTCGACCGGGCGATGTCGTACTCGAACAGGTCAGCGGGCAGTTGATCGGCCGACTTGTACCAGGTCTGGGTCAGCCGGCCGGCCGGGTTGACGTCGCCGTACAGGACGTCGGCGACGGCGTGCCCGGTCTCCGCCCCGGCATGGGTGGTCCACAGGACGCCCGGCGCGGACGGGATCGTCTGCGGGTAGCTGCTCTGCACCACGACCACGGTCCGCGGGTTGGCCTTGCGGACCGCCGTGATCAGCGCTTCCTGGCGGGCCCCGAGGGCGAGCGAGGCCCGGTCGTGGACCTCCCGGCCGGCCACGAACGGATTGGTGCCGACGACGACCACGGCGGTCTTCGCCTTCTTCGCGAGCGCGGCGGCCCTCGCCACCCCGTCGACCAGCAGTTCCCGGCTGAACTTGGCGGCTCCGGCAGCGTCGGCGGCACCCAGCGTCAGGTTGCCGTCGGCACCCACCGTCACGTAGTGGTTCGCCGGGAACCAGGACTCCTGGGTCTCGTACCCCACGTAGTGCAGCACGTAGGTACCGTCCGGCTGCCGCTCCTGCCGGAACTGCTGCTGCACGAACCAGCCGTTCGGCTCGTCGGCGTTCGCCACGAACGGTCCCCAGTTGTAGCCGACCAGCTTGCCGCTGGCGACACTGCGCAGGGTGGAGACGCCGTCACCCCAGTCGACGCTGTCGAACTGGGCGGCCTCGGTGGCGGTGGTCGCGCTGACCCCGACCGCGTCGGCGCCGGACGTCACGTACCGGCCGCTGGTAACCTCGCGCAGGGCGATCCGGTCGGCGCCGGTGCCGGTGGTCAGCGCCGGGGTGCGGGCGGCGAGGCCACTGACGATGCCGACCCGGTACGAGGGCTGGCCCCCGTACCAATCGCTGTAGACGCTGTCCGCCGTGGGGCCGACGACGGCGAGTGAACCGCCGGCCTCGAGCGGCAGGATCCCGTCGTTCCGCAGCAGCACCGCGGCCTCGGCGGCGGCCTGCCGGGCCAGCGCCCGATGGGCCGGGCTGTCGATCACCTCCGGGGTGATACCGGCGTAGGGGCCGCCGTCCGGGTCGAACTCGCCGAGCCGGAAGCGGATGCTCAGCGCGTCACCCACCGACCGGTCCACATCGGCCGGCGCGAGCAACCCCTGGGCCAGGGCGTCCTTGATCGCGGTGGTGGTGGGCACGGCGTTCGCGTCGTTGACGGTGAAGCTGGCCAGCCCGGCCTTGATCGTGGCGGCGTTCGCCTCGGCCTGGGTGGCGAAATAGGCCTGCGAGCCGGTCAGGTTGGTCGGCGCCCAGGCGTCACTGACGTTGAAGAGCCGCTCGTCGCTCCAGTCGCGCAGCAGGCTGCCGAGGTCCGGGTCGACGGTGGCGGGCCGGCCGTTGATCAGGTTGTAGGCGGCCATCACACCGGTCGCGGAACCGTTGCGCAGAGCGATCTCGAACGGTTTCCGGTCATATTCATTCAAGATCCGCTGCGGTACGTTCGACGAGGTCCGGTCCCGAAGTGTCTCGTTGTTGTAGGCCGCGTAGTGCTTCAACGTCGGCGCGACCTTGAGGTGGTCCGGGTCGTCGCCCTGCAACCCGTCGCCGTATGCGCTGGCGATCACGCCGGTGAGCAGCGGATCCTCGGAGTAGCCCTCCTCGTTGCGGCCCCAGCGCGGGTCACGCAGCGGGTTGACCACCGGCGCCCAGGCGTTCAGGCCCCAGATGTCCGGGTTGTGCTTGTGGAAGCCGCGCAGTTCGTCGCCGACCGCACTGCCGACCCGTTCGACGAGTTCCGGATCCCAGGTACTGGCCAGGCCGACCGCCTGCGGGAAGACGGTCGCCGTCGCGTCGATCTTGGCGTTGTTGTTCCGGTAGTCGTTGGACCAGGCGACCCCGTGCAGGGCTTCGGTGCCGGTCTTGAACAGGTCGATCCCGAGGCGGGGAATGGGCGGCTGGTATTGGTGCAGCAGCGAGATCTTCTCGTCGAGAGTGAGCCGGCCGAGCAGATCGCCGACCCGGGTATCCAACGGTAGGGACGGGTCACGGAACGGAAGTACGGGTTCGGCCTGGGCGGCGCCTGGCAGCAGTGGAACAACCAGGACAGCCGTCGCAAGCGCGGCAAAACCGCGTCTGAGACGCATGGATGACTCCCTTTTATTTCTTTCAAGATCTAAATTCCTGGCCGCTGTCGAGAAGACCACTCGACAGCGGCCAGGAATACGTCGAAGCGCTTCGACGACGACTTATAAGAATCGCCCGGGGTGTTTATGGGTGCGGTGAGGTCACCATAGAGCCGCGCCGATGCGCCGGGCAACCACTCCGCGCAGCTTTCCGGAAATCTTGCGGTAACGGAGGCAGAATGGGCCGGTGCGAATGATTGTCATCGGTGGGGATGCTGCCGGAATGTCCGCCGCCTCCCAGGCCAGGCGCCGCCGCGGCCCCGGAGAGCTGGAGATCGCCGCCTTCGAACGGGGTGACTTCACCTCCTACTCGGCGTGCGGCATCCCGTACTGGGTGGGTGGCCTGGTCGACGGCCCCGGCGAGTTGATCGCCCGCGACCCGGCCACCTTCCGCAAGGACCACATCGACGTCCGGACCGGCCACGAGGTCACCGGCCTCGACCACCGGGCACGAACCGTCACCGTCCGCCCGCGATCCGGCAAACCGTTCACCGAGAGCTACGACCTGCTGATGTACGCAGCGGGTGCCGAACCGGTGCGCCCGTCATGGGCGGAGAACCCGGCGAGCGGCGTCTTCGGCATGCAGACCCTCGGCGACGGCGCCGCGCTGAACGAGTGGCTCGCCGAACTCGGCGACGACGGGCGAGGCCGCGACGCCGTGGTCATCGGCGGCGGCTACATCGGCGTCGAGATGGCCGAAGCCCTGGTCCGGCGTGGCCTGCGGGTCACCCTGGTGGAACGCGGCGGCCAGCCGATGTCGACAGTCGACCCGGACATGGGCGCGCTCGTCGCCGACGCGGTCCGCGGTCTCGGCATCGCCCTGCGGACCGGTGTCACCGTCCAGGCCCTGGAGACCGGTGAAGGGCGGGTGCGGGCGGTGGTCACCGACGACGGGACCGTTCCCGCCGACGTCGTGGTCCTCGGATTGGGGGTACGCCCGAACACCGCGCTCGCCGACGCCGCCGGCATCCCGCTCGGAGTCACCGGCGGCCTCGCCACCGACCTGCGGCAGCGGGTCACCGGCCCGGACGGGATCGTCGACGGGGTGTGGGCGGCCGGCGACTGCACCCAGGTCACCCACCTGGTCAGCGGCAAGACGATGCACGTCCCGCTCGGCACCCACGCCAACAAGCAGGGCCGGGTCGCCGGGATCAACATCGGCGGCGGGTACGCCACGTTCCCCGGCGTGATCGGCACCGCCGTCACCAAGATCTGCGACCTGGAGGTGGCCCGCACCGGACTGTCCTCGAAGGAGGCCGAAGCCGCCGGATTCCGCTTCGTGACAGCCACCATCGAGTCCACCAACCGGGCCGGCTACTTCCCCGGAGCCGTCCCGATGACCGTCAAAGTACTCGCGGAGAAGGACACCGGGCTGCTGCTGGGCGCCCAGATCGTCGGCCGGGCCGAAGCGGCCAAACGCATCGACGCCTTCGCGGTCGCCGTCTGGAACCGGATGACGGTCACCGAGATGACCGCCCTCGACCTGGGATACGCCCCGCCGTACGCGCCGGTCTGGGATCCGGTCCTGATCGCCGCCCGCAAGGCCGCCGACAAGATCTGACCGCCGCGCCCGTTTCAGCCACCGCCCGTTTCAGCCACCGCCCGTTCCGGCCGTCGCCGGTCTCGGCTTCAGCCGGCGGACAGCCTGCCCAGGGCGGTGGCCGCGCCGGCGTCCGGCAGGTGCCGCGCGATCAGGATGAGGGTCTCGCTGATCAGGGCGTCGGCGGCCGGTACGGCGCTGGCCGGGGTGGCGGTCAGCAGCGCGTCCAGACGGGCCGGCAGTCCGGCCGGGGCGAGCGGCAGCGACTCGGCCAGCGCACTCAGCCCCGACAGCTGCGGCACCCACATCCGGTTCAGGCCGAACAGCACCAGCGTCACGTTGCGAACCGTGTCCAGCCGATCCTGGGTCAGCGGGAACAGGTCACCCCGGTCCAGCATGACGCGCCGCTGCCGGGCGGACCGGAACGTCAGGTGGGCACGGACCATCGCGGTCGCCAGCTCGTCCGGATATTTGTCGGTACGGGCCGTCCAGCCCGGGACCAGCCCGGTGTCGTGCTCGACGGCGCCCGACCGGAGCGCCCCGATCAGCCACTGTTTACCCAGGTCCGGGTCGGACCGCTCGACGACGTCGCTGATCCACTCGTCCACGGTGGCCACCGCGAGGTGGATCTCCCCCGACGGAACGCCCCCGGCCGGCACCGAACCCGGCGAGACACCCCCGGCCGGCACGGAACCCGGCGAGACACCGCCGGCCGGCACCGAACCCGGTGAGACACCCCGGGCCGGCACGGAACCCGGCGGGATGGTCCCGGCCGGCACGGCGTCCCACAGGACCAGGAGACCGGCCTCGGTGCGGACCGCTGCCCGACGGCCCCTGGTCACGCGGTCGGAGTGATCGCCTGCGCTCATCGTGCGGTCAGGGTGGCCAGCACCGCCGGGGAGCCGTCGCCGTCCCACGCGCCGGTGAGCGTCTCACCGGGTGGCACCGGCCCGGGCACCCGGATCACCGTCAGCTCGGCATCACCCAGCGCAATCACCACAGGGTCACCATCGGTCACCGAACCCACCGAACCCACCGCATCAACCGAACCCGCCGCACCAGCCGCACCAGCCGCACGGACCGAGCCGGCCGGGATCCCGGAGCCGCGCAGTGCCAGGTCCGGAACCCGGGACTGCCGTTCCCCGTCCACCTCGAACTCCTCGACGGCCTCCCGCCCACCGGACCGGATCACGTCGAGGAGCTGCGCCACGTAGACCGGATCACCGACCGCGTCGTACACCCAGCGCGCGCCCAGCACCGAATGCTCGGTGGTGCCGACCAGCCACTGTTCGGCACCGTCGAGCGGGGCGTCCCGGTAGGTGAGCGGCACGTGCAGCAGCCGCCCGTCGCCCGCGCGCAGGATCAGCGTCTCGATGCCGACCGCACCGGCCGGATCGTCGAACCGCCCGGCGGCCACCCGCTCCACATTCCCGGCCCCTTCGGCCCAGGGGCGGGTGGGCAGCCAGTGGTTCAGCAGTTCCAGTTTGCTCGGGACGATCGTCGCCTTGTGCAGGAGAGCCATACCACCAACCCTATGCGGGCGGCCCGGCCACGCGGCGGGGGTGTCACACGTCCCGGCACACGGCCGAGGGAGGGCAGCAGCGCTGGTGCAGTGTGCCCCTTCGTCCCCGACGGGGCCTTCCGGGTGGCTTCGACCTGCGAGGATGGCGGTATGGACGGGGTGCTGGGTTGGGTGGTCCGGTGGCGGGTGCCGTTGCTGGTCGGGACTCTGCTGATCTTCGGTGGCTTCGAGGTGGGGCGGCAGATCGCCGGCTATCACCCGGGGTGGCCGGTCACCCTCGTACTCAATCTGGTGTTGCCTGGTTCTCTGATCCTCTGGTCGGCGTCGATAGCGCGCGGGTATCACCCGGCGGTGCTGGTGGCGCGGCCTGTGGTGCCGGCGCTGGAGGTGCCGCCGAACCCGGTGATGGTGCTCGCGGCTGTCGGTTACACGATGTTCGGCACCCGGCTTCTCGGTGGGCTGGCCAGAGATCTGATGGTGGGCGACGGAGCGTGGGGGTTCTCCGTCGGGATCGTGGTGTTCTGGGGGCTGTTCCTGTCGGCCTTCTGGGCTTCGGCGCTGGGCCGGTTCGGGGTGCGGCTGTACCCGGAGGGCATCGTCAGCCGGGAGGTGCTCGGGTCGGTGTTCGTGCCGTGGGAGGCGCTCGGTGGGCCGCGGCCGGCGTTCGCCTATGACGCGCAGCAGGTCACGCTGACGGTGGCCGATCCGGCGCGGGTCCGCAAGCGGGGGCTGCGGTTCGGTGAGCCGGCGCGGGTGCCGGCCGCCGGGGTGAGTGCCGAGTTGCTGGCGCGGACGATCCACGAGTATTCGAACCGGCCGGAGCTGCGGGCGGCGATCGGCACCGAGGAGGAGCTGGCCCGGTTCCGGGGCATTCCGCAGATCGCCGAGCTGACCGCAGCGGCGCCGCGCTGAGTCAGGCCGGCGGGAACCTCCGGGTCAGGCCCGGTGTGGGCCGCCGGGTCAGGCAGGCGGGAGCCGATGGGGCAGCCGGGCGGCCAGGCCGTCGAGGAAGGTGGTCAGGGCGAACTCGAAGCTGTCCCGATCCACCGTGTCGGCGTGTTCGCGCAGCCGGTGGGCGTCGCCGAGGGCCGGGTAGCGGTCCAGGTAGACCTGCACGTCGTCGGTGAATCCGCGGGAGAACGAGCCCATCGCCGCGCCGAGGACCAGGTATTTGGTGGACGCGCCGATCATCGTGGCGTCCCGCGGGTGCCAGCCGGCGGCGACCAGCCCGCCGTGGATGGTGTCGGCCCGGCGTAGCGAGGCGTCGCGCTGGCCGGGGCCGCGGGCCAGGAACGGGACGATGTTGGGGTGTTCGGCGAGGGCCGCGCGGTAGGACCGGGCCCAGGTGAGCAGGCCGGCCCGCCAGCCGCCGGTGAACGCGGTGACGTCCACCTTCTCCATGATCTCGCTGGCCACGTCGTCGAGGAGCTGCTCCTTCGTCGGGTAGTGGAAGTACAGCGCGGGCGCCGAGACGCCCAGGGCGGCGGCCAGTTTGCGCATGCTCAGCCCGTCGAGGCCGTCGCGGTCGATGATGGCGAGCGCGGAGGAGCGGATGCCGGCCTGACTGAGCAGCGGCGTCGACGGCCGGGGCATCGGGGCTCCTTCACGGGCTGGTTTTAACTAACGCTGTTAAGTTAGCATGGGCGCGGAAACCTGACAGCGTTCAATTAGCGGGAGCGGCTGACATGAACCTCGGCCTGACCAGTGAGCAGGAGCAGTTCCGGGCACTCGCCCGCGAGTGGGTGGACCGCGAGGTCACGCCGCACGCCACCGAGTGGGACCGGGCCGAGCAGGTCGACCCGGCGATCGTCGGCAAGCTGGCCGAGCTGGGCTTCCTCGGTCTCGGGATCGACGAGGAGCTGGGTGGATCGGGCGGCGACTTCCTGACGTACTGCCTGATGATGGAAGAATTGGGCCGCGGTGACACGTCGGTGCGCGGCATCGTGTCGGTGTCGCTCGGCTTGGTCGCGAAGAGCGTCCAGGCGTTCGGCACCGAGGAGCAGAAGACCCGTTGGCTGCCCCCACTGTGCGAGGGCGAGACGCTCGGCTGTTTCGGGCTGACCGAGCCGGGAACGGGTTCCGACGCGAGCAGCCTGATCACCCGGGCGGTCCGGGACGGTGACGACTGGGTGCTCAGCGGCGAGAAGATCTTCATCACCAACGGCACGTGGGCGGGCGTCGCGCTGATCTTCGCGCGCACCGGCGGCCCGGGTCCGAAAGGGATCACCGCCTTCCTGATCCCCACCGACACAGATGGATTTGTCCGAAATGAAATCAAGGGCAAGCTCGGCCTCCGCGGCCAGGCCACCGCGTCGATCACCCTGGACGAGGTGCGAGTAGGCGACGACGCCAGGCTCGGTGACGAGGGGTCCGGCTTCACGATCGCGATGGCCGCCCTGGACAAAGGCCGCATCGCGGTCGCCGCCGGCTCGGTCGGACTGGCGCGAGGCTGCCTGGAGGCGTCCGTCGGTTACGCCAAGGAGCGAACCCAGTTCGGCAAGCCGATCGCGAGCTTCCAGCTCGTACAGGAGATGCTCTCGGACATCGCCGTCGAGACCGACGCCGCGCGACTGCTGACGTGGCGGGCGGCCGACCTGGTCGACAGGGGTCTCCCCTACCGGACCGAGGCTTCGATGGCCAAACTCTTCGCCACCGAGGCGGCCGTCAAAGCCGCCAACCAGGCGATTCAGATCTTCGGTGGGTACGGCTACGTCGACGAGTTCCCGGTCGGCAAAGCGCTCCGGGACGCCCGCGTGACCACACTCTACGAGGGCACCAGCCAGATCCAGAAACTGCTCATCGGCCGCGCGCTGACCGGGATCAGCGCCTTCTAGCAGGGAGTACACATGAGCCGGGTAACTGTCGTCACGGGTGCCGCGCGGGGGATCGGGGCCGCTACCGCACTCCAGTTCGCCCGCGAGGGTGCGTCGGTGGCGGTGCTGGATCTGGACGAGCAGGCGTGTTCGGAGACCGTCGACCGGATCACCGCGGCCGGCGGGACGGCTGTCGCGTTCGGCTGCGACGTCTCCGACGAGACCCAGGTCGACGCCGTGATCAACAAGGTGGCCGGTGAGCTGGGCGGGCTCGACGTGCTGGTCAACAACGCCGGGGTGCTCCGCGACAACCTGCTGCACAAGATGTCGTCGTCGGACTGGGACATCGTGATGAACGTGCACCTGCGCGGTGCGTTCCTGTGCAGCCGGGCCGCGCAGCGGCACATGGTCCCGAAACGATCCGGCAAGATCGTGAACACGTCGAGCGTGTCCGCCCTGGGTAACCGGGGTCAGGCCAACTACGCGGCGGCGAAGGCCGGGATCCAGGGCTTGACCCGGACCCTGGCCATGGAGTTGGGTCCGTTCAACATCAACGTGAACGCGGTGGCGCCCGGCTTCATCGTGACCGAGATGACCGACGCCACCGCCGCCCGGGTCGGGGTGCCGGCCGCCGAGATGCGGGCCAAGGCCGCCGAGATCACCCCGCTGCGGCGGGTCGGCCGGCCGGAGGACATCGCCCGGGTGGTCGCGTTCCTGGCCGGTGACGGCGCCTCGTTCATCACCGGGC
>DATMVU010000898.1:0-5126 GCA_035562875.1 Actinoplanes sp.
AGATGAGGATGCTGTCGATCGGCCCGACGAGCTGCCGCAGGTAGAGCACCGCGGCGGCGACGGTGCCGATGCTGACCTGCCCGTCGATGTAGAGCAGTCCACCGAGGATCAGGACCAGGACGGCGGGGACCGCGTACGACGTCTCGGCCGCGGGGAAGAACACGCTCCGCAGCCGGAGGGTGGCCAGGCGGGTGCGCCGGGTCTCGGCGAGCGCCTCGTGCCCGGCGGTGAGCCTCTTCTCGGCGAGTCCGAACGCTTCGATGGTGCGGGCGCCGGAGGTGGTGGCGGCGAGTTCGTCGGCGAGCCGCGAGTTGGCCTCGCCTTCGACGAGGTAGGCGGCTCCGGCCCGGCGCAGGTACCAGCGGGTGACGAACCAGATGCCGGAGAATCCGACGACACCGACGAGCCCGAGCAGCGGGTCGAGGACGAGCACCGCGATGATCAGGAAGACGCCTTGGACGACGGCGACGAAGATGGTCGGCAGGATGTCGCGCAGGGCGGTGGCGATGGAGTCGACGTCGGTGCTGCCGCGGGCGGCGAGGTCACCGGCCGGGACCCGTTCGATCACGGCGGCGGGCAGGTTGACGGCGCGTTCCAGGAAGGTCTCCCGGATCCGGGCGGCGGTGCGCTCGCCGAACCGGTAGGCGACGGCGAGTGCCCACCGGGACAGCAGCAACTGCACGACGGCGCAGGCCAGCACGGCCAGGGCGAGCCGGTCGACGTGCCCGTGACCGCCGCCGCCGGCGACCGCGTCGATGACCCGGCCGAGCAGCCAGGGGCCGCCGAGCCCGGCGAGGGCGGCGAGCGAACTGAGGGTGATCATGCCGGCGACGGTGCGGGGGTCGACGGCGACGAGGGCGGCGACGGCGCGGCGGACCTGCCGGGTCCCGGCGATCGGGAGTCTGTGGTTCATCGGGTCACCAGCGCACGGTAGCCGGGTTCGGTGGCGAGCAGTTCGCGGTGGGTGCCGGAGGCGGCGACCCGCCCGCTGACCAGCCAGTGCACGGTGTCGGCCCGGTCCAGCAGGACCGGTGAGGTGGTGGCGAGGACGGTGCCTCGGCCGGCGCGGGCGGCGCTGAGCCGGTCGGCGACTGCGGCTTCGGTGTGCGCGTCGACGGCGGACGTGGGTTCGGGGGCGAGCAGCATCTCCGGGTCGGCGTGGACGGCGCGGGCCAGCCGGACCCGTTGCCGCTGGCCGCCGGAGAGGTTGCGGCCGCCCCAGGTGACCGGCCGGTCCAGGTCGTCGCCGACGTCGTGGGCGACGGCGACCCGGAGCGCTTCGCGGATCCGGTCGTCGTCGGGGTCGAGCCGGCCGGCGACGATCTCCCGCAGGGTGCCGGCGAACAGGTCGGCCTCGTGCTCGGTGACCAGGATCCGGTCCCGGATCTCGGCGGTGGCGATGCCGTCGAGGCGGCGGTCGCCCCAGGTGGCGGTGGTCGGGCCGTATCCGCCGAGCCGGTCGATGACCTCGGCGGCGTCGGCGGGCCGGGAGCCGGCCAGGGCGGTGAACCGGCCCGGTTCGGCGGACACCCCGGACACCGGGTCGTGCAGGACGGACGGCCTGGGCGGGGCGGGTTCGCCGGACGGGTCGTCGACCGGGATCCGCAGGAACTCGGTGAGCCGCCGGGCCGCCACCACCCCGTGCGTGACGTCGAAGCCGACGAAGATCAGCACGTTCACCGGGATGACCAGCATGGCGGTGTAGCCGTACACCGCGACCAGTTCTCCGGCCGTCAGGCCGCCGTCCACCGCGAGCCGGGCGGCCAGCCAGATCACCACGCCGAGGAAGACCACCGGCAGGCCCTCGCCGAGGGCGCCGATCCAGCTCGACGGCCCGCCGACCTGGTAACCCTGGTCCCGCAGGGCTGCCGATTCGCGCTGGTAGCGGGCGAGGTGGAGGTCCTTGCCACCGAGCCCGTTGAGGATCCGCAGGCCGCCGAGGATGTCCAGGAGCCGCCCGTTCACCGTGCCCTGCCGTTCCCGGTAGCGGGATCCGGCACGCTGGGTGCGTCGCAGTAGCGGGCCGACGATCAGGACCAGGGCCGGCACCCCGATCATGATCACCGCGGCGAGCATCCCGGAGATGCCGGCCAGGGTGAACGCGATGACCGAGCAGGCCACCACCGAGGCCACCCCGACACCGCCGGCGTTCATCGACCGGCCGATGGTCCACACGTCGGAGATACCGATGGTGACCACCTCACCGGCGGTGACCCGGCGGGGCAGGGCCGCGCCGAGCCGGGTGGCGTGGGTGAGCACCAGGTCGGCGGTGCGCAGGGCGGCCGCCAGCCGGAGCTTCGTCATGCTGCGGTGCCGCATGATGCCGAGCCAGGCGCTGCCGATCCCGACGGCCAGGACCACGCCGGCCCAGGCGAGGAGCACGGCGGGGCGGCGCGGCACCAGGCCGCGGTCGATGGCCTGCGAGATGAGGTACGGCGTGAGGGCCAGGCTGGCGAACCAGAGTGACCCGTATATCGCCCCGAGTGCCACCCGGCCCTTCACTTGCCGGGCCAGCCACCACAGGTATCTCACGGGTCCGCGCGCATCCACGACCGTCATGCTGCCGCACCACCACCCATTGACGTCACCCGGTCTTCACCGGTTCTCCCACCCGCCGGCGGACCGTCGACACCACGATGATGGCCGCGACCAGCGCGAACCCGCCCGCCATCACGGTCGCATCACTCAGTCCGGCGGCATACGTCTTCTGTTCCTGGAAGAGTGTGCCGTAGATCGCCACGCCGAAGGCGAACCCGAGTTGCCGGAACGTGTTCAGCGCTCCCCCGGCCATTCCGCTGCGTTCCCGGGGCACCTCGGCCAGTACCGCCGACGACAGCACCGGCATCACCACGCCGGAGCCCAGCCCGACCAGGATCAGGCCCGGGATCAGGGCGTACGCGCTGTCGCTGATGACCGTCTGGGCGAAGGCTCCGGCCCCGATCAGGGCCAGTCCGCCGCCGATCGCGATCCGCGGGTTCACCGATTGCAGGTGCCGGCCGGCGAAGATCCCGACCAGCAGTGCCGCGCCGCTCAGCGGCAGTGCCCCGAGCAGGCCGGCGTCGACCGGGCCGTAGCCGAGCACCTGCTGCAGCCAGGTGGTGGTGTAGGGCAGGTAGGCGAACGCGGCGGCCTGGCACAGGAACGCCGCCACGATCATTCCGGCGAACGGTGCCTGCCGGAACAGTCCGAGGTCCAGCATCGGGTGCGTGGACCGGTGTTCGACCAGTACGAACACCACGATGCCGGCCAGTCCGGCGGCGAGCGGGACGAGCACCGCGGCCGAGGTCCAGCCGTCGGCGGCGGCCCGGATCAGGCCGTAGACGATCGCGGTGGCGGCCAGGGTGAAGGTGACGGTGCCGGGGATGTCGAAACGGCCGGCCCGTTCGGCGCGGGACTCGGTGACCGTACGCAGCGTGAACCACACCGCGGCGACGCAGACCGGGAGGTTGACCAGGAAGATCCAGCGCCAGTCGAGGTGTTCGGTGAGCAGGCCGCCGGCGAGCGGGCCGGCCGCGGTGGCGGCACCGCTGACCGCGCCCCAGACGCCGAACGCGACACCCCGGTCCCGGCCCTGGTAGGTGACGTTCAGGATGGCGACTGTCGTCGCGAACATGGCGGCGCCGCCGACCCCCTGCAGGACCCGGGCGGCGACCAGGGCGTTCACGGTCGGGGCGAACGCGCAGATCAGAGAGGACAGAGCGAAGATCAACAGCCCGATGACGTACGTGATCCGGCGCCCGTACCGGTCCGCCAGCGCGCCCGCACCCAGCAGCAGGGCGGCCAGCGCCAGGGCGTAGCCGTCCAGCACCCAGGCCAGGTCGTGCGGTCCCGCGCCGAGGTGACCGGCGATGCTCGGCAGGGCGACGATCACGATGGTGACGTCGACCAGGAGCAGGAAGGTGCCGAGACAGACGGCGATCAGGGGTAACCATTTGCGCATGCACCGAAGAATGCCCGGCCTACTGCACAAGTAACGACCCAGTCGGGCGATCCTTGCGGATCTCGACTTATGGATACGCTCTTCCGGTGGAATTCGACATCCTGGATCAGCAGATCGTGCACGCGCTGCGGGTCGACGGCCGGGCCGGCTACCGCGAGATCGGCGCGACCCTCGGCGTCTCCGACCAGACGGTCGCCCGCCGCTACCGGAGACTGCGGGAGAACGCGGGGGTCCGGGTGGTCGGCCTGCCGAACCCGATCCGGCTCGGCTACGAGACGTGGATGTTGCGGCTGCACACCGGCCCCGACGTGGCCATGACCCTGGCCCGCTCGCTGGCCCGGCGTTCCGACACGAGCTGGGTGACGCTCTCCTCGGGCGGCACCGAGATCTCCTGCAACGTGCGGGTCCCGGCACACGCCGACCGCGAGTCGCTGCTGCTGGAGAAGCTGCCGCGGACACCCCGGCTGGTGTCGGTGAACGCGCACTGCCTGATCCACCACTTCGTGGGCGGCGCGGTCGGCCCGGACCGGCACGACGACGCGCTGACCCCGGCCCAGATCGAGAGCCTCACCCCGGCCGGTGTCCCGGCGCCGCCGCCGGCACCGTACTCGCACCGGTCCTCCGGCTCGATCGAAACCGGCGCCGGGCCTGGGGCGCGGCTGTCCGGCGAGGATCACGCGCTGCTGGAGGTGCTGGCCCGGGACGGCCGGACCGGTTACGCCGACCTGGCCGCGGCGACCGGCTGGCCGGAGTCGACGGTCCGCCGCCGGATGCGGGAACTGCGCCACTCCGGCACTCTCTACTACGACGTCGAGGTGAAGTCGTTCATGTTCGGCTACCTCGCCCCGGTCCAGTTGTGGCTGACGGTCGCGCCCGCTCATCTGGCCGCCGTCGGGCAGGCTCTGACCGAGCACGAGGAGGTCGTCTTCGCGGCCGCCACCACCGGCGCGACGAACCTGGTGGCGATCGTGGTGTGCCGGGACATGGCCGCGTTCTACCGCTACCTGACCGAGCGGGTGAGCGCCCTGGCCGGGGTGGACCGGATCGAGTCCGCCCCGCTGCTCCGGCACGTCAAACAACTCGGCGCGGTGACCGGCATGTGATCAACCGATACCCGGTGTGAACTTCCCGTTACGGTTTCCGGTCAAGAGCAACCGGCCGGGGGTCACTCGAGTTTCGTAGTTGT
>DATMVU010000899.1:0-9192 GCA_035562875.1 Actinoplanes sp.
AGAACAGTTGCCCGGCCGCGAGCAGCAGCCAGCCGCCCCGGTGTGCGGGCCGGTGCAGCCGGACACCGATCATGATGGCGATCGGCGTGGCGACACTGATCAGCATGTAAGGGATCGCCGCGATCAGGTAGTCGTTGTCCCGGAGGGCCAGCCGCAGCGCGACACAGATCGCCAGCACGGTGAGCCAGACGAATACCGGCCGCAGAGGTCGCATCCCAGGAGCCTGCCCGTCCCGGGGTGCAGAACGGGTGCGGAACGGGGCCGTTCGGGTTGCCGATGGCGATCGTGGGGAGGCTTACACGTTTGACACATGAGCGTGACACTCTCAGAGTGATCGTTTGCGGGACCGAACGTGATGTGGGGTGTGAACGGACTTGTCGGAGCGTGTACGCCTGGCCCAGGCCGATTCCGGTGAGCAACAGTGGCGGGCCTGGGGGCCCTACCTCGCCGAACGTGCGTGGGGGACGGTCCGGGAGGACTACAGCGAACACGGCACGGCGTGGGACTACTTCCCGCACGACCACGCGCGTTCCCGGGCGTACCGCTGGAACGAGGACGGCATGGGCGGACTCTGCGACGACCGGCAGACGTTCGCTTTCGCCCTGGCGCTGTGGAACGGCACCGACCCGATCCTGAAGGAACGGATGTTCGGTCTCGGCGGGGACGGCGGCAACCACGGCGAGGACGCCAAGGACTACTGGTGGTACCAGGATTCCACCCCCACCCACTCCTGGATGCGGTGGCGCTACCACTACCCGCAGGCTGCTTTCCCGTACGACGAACTGGTCCGGGTCAACGGGCAGCGTTCGCGGGAGGAACCCGAGTACGAACTCGTCGACACCGGGATCTTCGACGACGACCGGTTCTGGGCGGTCACCGTCGACTACGCCAAGGCGAGCCCCACCGACGTCTGCATCGCCATCACCGTCAGCAACCGCGGCCCCGATCCGGCGATCCTGCACGTGCTGCCCACCCTGTGGTTCCGCAACACCTGGGCGTGGGGGCTGCCCAACCGGCAGGTCCCCACCATGACCGGTGTCCCCGGGCGGCTCGACGGGCAGCACCGCTCCCTCGGCCACCTCGCTCTCGAAGGGCAGGGCGCGCCGGTCGCGCTGATGTGCGACAACGAGACCAACTCGCAGCGGCTGTGGGGACTGCCGGGGCGCAGCCAGCACCCCAAGGACGGGATCAACGACCACCTGATTCACCGGTCACCGACAGTCAACCCGGCCGGGACCGGCACCAAGGGGGCGCTGCATTACCGCTTGTGGATGGGGGCGGGCGAAACCCGTACGATCAGATTGCGGTTGACCCAGAGTGACCGCCGGTTGCCTCCCGCCGACCTGGGGGACGGCTGGGCCGAGGTGATGCGCGCCCGGCGTGCGGAAGCCGACGGATTCTTCGACGACGTGCTGCCCGGCACCGCGACCGCTGCCGAGAAGGACGTCGCCCGGCAGGCCGTGGCCGGGCTGATGTGGGGCAAACAGTTCTACCATTTCGACGTCAGACAGTGGCTGCACGGCGACCCCGGCACCTCGCCACCACCACCGGGCCGGCGCTACGGGCGCAACAACGGCTGGTCGCACATGAACAGCTTCGACGTGATCAGCATGCCCGATCCGTGGGAGTACCCCTGGTACGCGGCCTGGGACCTGGCGTTCCACTGTGTCAGCATCGCCCGTGTCGACCCCGGCTTCGCCAAGTCACAGCTCCTGCTGCTGCTCCGCGAGTGGTACATGCACCCCAACGGGCAGATCCCGGCGTACGAGTGGTCGTTCTCGGACGTCAACCCGCCCGTACACGCCTGGGCCGCTCTTCAGGTCTTCACCATCGACGGCGGGCGTGACTTCGACTTCCTGTCCCGGGTGATGCACAAACTGCTGCTCAACTTCACCTGGTGGGTCAACCGTAAAGACGTCGGCGGCAACAACGTCTTCGAAGGCGGCTTCCTCGGACTGGACAATGTCGGACCCTTCGACAGGTCGGCCGCCCTGCCCGTCGCCGGGGTCCTCGAACAGTCCGACGGCACCGGGTGGATGGCGATGTACGCCCTCAACCTGCTCGACATGGCCATCCTGCTCGCCCTGCACGACCGGTCCTACGAGGACATGGCCACCAAGTTCTTCGAACACTTCACGTACATCGCCGAAGCCGCCTACCGGCAGGGCCTGTGGGACGAGGAGGACAGCTTCTTCTACGACGTGCTGCGCCTGCCCGACGGCCACCGGGTGCCGCTGAAAGCCCGGTCCATCGTCGGCCTGCTGCCACTCGCCGCCACCACCCGGCTCACCTCGGAGACCCTCAACCGGCTGCCCGAGGTCAGCGCCCGCGTCCGGTGGATGCTGCACCACCAGGGCGAATTCGGTGACGTGATCAGTGCCCGGCGGCTCGGCGGCGCCGACCGGCGCCAACAGCGCCTGCTGTCCATGGTCGGCCAGGATCAACTACTGCGGATCCTGGCCAGGTTGCTGGACCCCGAGGAGTTCCTTTCTCCGTACGGGTTGCGCACCCTGTCCCGGGCCCACCTCGAGAAACCGTTCACGGTGTCCCTCGGCGGCTCCGACTTCACCGTCGGTTACGAGCCCGCCGAGAGCACCAGTGGACTCTTCGGCGGCAACTCCAACTGGCGTGGTCCGGTCTGGATGCCGGTCAACTACCTGCTCGTGCAGGCGCTCCGCGAGTTCGCCGAGTTCTACGGTGACGACCTGCAAGCCGAATACCCCACCGGCAGCCAGCACAAAGCCCCGCTCGGTGACATCGCCGACGACCTGTCCCGGCGCCTCATCGGACTGTTCGTGCCGGACGAGACCGGGCGGCGGCCGATCTACGGTGCCACCGAACTGTTCCAGAACCACCCGGACTGGAAGGACCTCGTCGCGTTCCCCGAATACTTCAACGGCGACAACGGGGCCGGACTCGGCGCCTGGCACCAGACCGGGTGGACCGCCCTGGTCATCGACCTGATCTTCAACCTGCGCCGGGGCTAGCCGACCGGGGTCCTGTGCCGGGGTCAGACGGCCTGGGTGGGGGTGTCGGACCGGGCGACGATCACCTCGGCCACCTGGTGCAACTGGTGCTCGTCGGGGTGGAACCCGGCGGCGATGTCCGGGTGCAGACCCGCCTTCGTCTCCTCCAGAAGCTTCGAGGTGACCTGGTCGACGTTCTCCCCGGAATAGTGCTGCTCGACCTTGGTGGTCGCGGCCTGCAGGGCGGAGCTGAGCTGCTCCTCCAGCGGGCCGCGCAGCTTCTGCTCCACCGGCGTGAGCGTGTGCGGGTCGAGGGTGACATGCGGCTCGGACATGATTCGTCTCCGATGGTCAGCGACGCGATGACGGCCGCCGGCGCGTGAGTGGCCGGCGACGCGAGCCCGATACCCGAACATTCGCCGACGGTAAACCCGCCGAGGCCACTACCGCCCACGTTTCACCACTGAGGTGGATTTCCGGTCATCCGCGGCCGCGTTTCACCTCGAAGAAGGATTCGATCTTGATGAGGGCGGCGGTGGCGTCCCAGATCACCAGGCTCTCCTCCAGCCCCGGAACCTTGTCGATGATCGGCCCGTGCAGTCCCCGCACCGCCCCGGCGACCTGCAGCACCGGCGAGCCGATCCCCGGCCCCGCCAACGTCAGCGCCGTCTCGTGCGACTCCCGGACCGCGTCGTCCCAGCCGGCGTCCGCCAGCACGGCCGTTGCCTTCTCCACCTCCGCGACCTCGGCGGCTTCCGCCACGATCGCGTCGGTGATCATCGCCCCCACGGCGAACGTCCGCTCCCCGATCGCGGTGTAGAACGCGCCGACCGCATCCGGTCGCCCCTCCGCCCGCAGACTCTCCACCAGCCGCAACGCCTTGCTCGACGCGGCCATGGCAGCCCGGTACTGCTCCGGCGGATCCGGGTTCAGCAGCGACAGGCTGAACGCCCGCCAGTGAATCTGCAGCCCCCGCTCAGGTGCGACGGCGAGCAGCCACCGCGACGTGCTCCAGGTGAACGGACAGGCCGGATCGAAGAAGAAGGTGACCTCCATCCCCCGAACCTACCCCGCCCACCGGAGAAGAGGGGTCGGTGGCCCACGGTGAGGCTCTCGATCACCGTGGACCACCGACACTGTCTCGCTACCCGGTAATCGCCGGGCTAATCGCGCCGGACAGCAGTGGCGGGAGAAGTTCGCGCAGGACGTCCACACCGTCGCGGCTCAGGACCGATTCGGGGTGGAACTGGACCCCGGCGAAGGACCCGCCGCGGAGGGCGTGGACGGTGCTGTCGACGAGGTCGACGGCCAGTTCGACGGGGCCGTGGGCGGTGACCGCCGACGGGGTGCCGGAGACCGCGGAGAAACTGGAGTAGAAGCCGACCCGGCGGGTCGTGCCGAACAGGTCCACGTCACGGGCCAGGCCCTGGTACGGCGAGTCGCGCCGGTGCAGGGACAGGCCCAGGACCGAGGCCAGGATCTGCTGGCCGAGACAGACCGCGAACAACGGGCGGCCGGCGTTCAGGGCCGCGGTGATCAGAGCGTGCAGGCGGGCCATCTTCGGGTCGCCGAGATCCGACGGGTCACCGGGGCCGGGGCCGAAGACGAGCAGGTCGGCGTCGGGCAGGCTGGTGGACGGGGTGTTCCAGGGGGTGCGGGTCACGGTCAGGCCGAGGGCTTTGAGCTGGTGGGAGAGCATCGCCGTGAAGGTGTCCTCGGCGTCGACGATCAGGGCCCGCCGGCCGGTCAGTGCGGGCACCGTCAGGGCCCCGGGGGCCCGGGAGTCGAGCCAGAAGCGGGCCAGTTCGTCGTTGCGGGCGGACAGCAGGGACTGGACCTCGGGGGTGAGCCGGGTTCCCCGTACCGCAGCGGGTCCGGCGGGAACCGCGCCCAGCGCGGACAGCACGCCGGCCGCCTTGGTGTGGGTCTCGGCGACCTCGCCCGCGGCTGTGGAGTGCCGGACCAGGGTGGCTCCGACCGGGACCCGGAGGCTGCCGTCGGGGGTGATCTCGGCGGTGCGGATCAGGATGGGCGCGTCCAGGGTCTGCCGGCCGTCGGCGGTGTGGTCGAGGAGGGCGAGGACTCCGGCGTAGTAGCGGCGGCCGCGGCGTTCGTGGCGGGCGATGACCCGGCAGGCGTTCTCGATGGGGCTGCCGGTGACGGTGGGCGCGAACATGGTCTCCCGCAGCACCTGCCGGACGTCGAGGGAGCCCTGCCCGGCGAGCAGATACTCGGTGTGGGTGAGGTGGGCCATCTCCTTGAGGTACGGGCCGGCGACCTGACCACCGTGTTCGGCGATGACGGCCATCATCTTGAGTTCCTCGTCGAGCACCATGTAAAGCTCTTCGATCTCCTTGGGGTCCTGAAGGAAGTCCACCAGCGAGCCGGAGCCGTTGCGGAAGGTGCCGCTGATCGGGTTCATCATGGTGATCCCGTCCTGCACGCTGACGTGCCGTTCGGGGGTGGCGCCGACCAGGATCCGGTTGCCGGTGTCGACCAGGAACGTCCAGTAGGTGCCCTGTTCGCCGGTGAGCAGGCGCCCGAACGCGGCGCGCGCGGCGTCGAGTGGATCGCCGTCGACCCGGGCCTGGTAGACGCGGTGGATGACGAAGTTGGCGCCGGCCCCGTGCCCGATCTCGTCGCGGAGCACGTCTTCCACGATCGCGCCGTACGCGGAGTCGGACAGGTCGAAACCGCCGTCGTGCAGGGTCAGCTCGCCGGGTGGGAAGGCGTCCAGCGGTTCCCGGGTGGTGGACCGGACGAGCAGGCATTCCAGGGGTGCGCCGTCGTCGACGCAGTCGAAGCCGCGTTCGGTGATCTGCCGGTACGGGATGACGGCGAGCACGGGGGTGCCGGGTACGAGCGGGATGTCGTCCAGGGTGGCGACGGTGACGACGTCTCCGGTCAGCACCTCGACGTGGTCGGCACCGTCCCGGTGCAGCAGGGCGAATGGCATGGTTCCCTCTTCGAGAAGAAGGGCCGCCCACCGAGAACGCAGAACGGCCGCCTCGATGAGGCGGCCGCGTTGTCAGGAGCGCGAGAGTGGGCCGCCGGTCAGGCGGGCCACCACATGGTCATCTGTGCGCGCATGGCCGGAAGCTTACCGAGGTACTTTCCGAAGAGCCACCCCTCTGACGGGTGGTCCGGGATATGGTCCGATCACAGATAGCAACGGATCGGGGGGAGCCGCGTGACGACCGTCCTGGTGGCAGACGACGACGCGGACATCCGTGACCTGGTGGCCTTCAAGCTGGAGCAGGCCGGGCTCGAGGTGCTGGCGGTCGGCGACGGTCAGACCGCTGTGGAGACGGCCCGGACCCGGCTGCCGGCACTCGCTGTGCTGGACGTCTCGATGCCGGGGCTCTCGGGTATCGACGTGTGCCGGATGCTGCGTTCCGACCCGAACACCGCCGGCATGCTGATCATCATGCTGACCGCGCGGGTGCAGGAGCAGGATGTCGAGGGCGGGTTCAGTGCGGGTGCCGACGACTACGTGACGAAGCCGTTCAGCCCGCGTGAGCTGGTGTCCCGGATTCAGGCACTGCTCACGCGGGCGCGAACGTAACGCCTGCTCAGTTGGCGGCTTCGACCAGTTCGTCGAGGTCGCCGGCCGTGATCGGGCTGCCGGGGAAGGCGGCCATCCGGCTCAGCGGCAGGCTGCCGAGCATCATCAGCATCTCCGGGGTCGACGTCATCGCCGACATCGGGCCGTCCCCGGCGCCGGCCGCGAACGCCGCCTTCAGCACCTCGGCGCCGCGCGGGTCCTCGAACCACTCGCCGATGCTGGACTCGGTGGTCAGCGGCACCCGGTCCGGGTCGCCGGCCACGTGCACGGTGACGGTGGCGCGGATGTCCCGGGACGACGAGCCGACCTCGATCAGGTATTCGCCGTCCTCGACGATCCACCGGCCGAGCCGGATGTCCCAGTACGCCAGGTCCTCCCGCTCGATGGTCAGCGTCACCTCGGACGTGTCACCGGCGGCGATCGGCTCGCTGGCGAACGCCTTCAGCTCACGCGGCGCCCGCTGTACCTTCGAACCGGGCAGGCTGACGTACACCTGCACGACCTCCCGGCCGTCGACGGCACCGGTGTTGGTCACCGGGACCCGCACCTCGACGCCGGCCGGGGACGCTGTCGCGCGGGCCGCGCCGTAACCGAACGTGGTGTACGACAGGCCGAATCCGAACGGGTACGCCACCTCGGTGCCGCGCGCGTCGAAACCGCGGTAGCCGATGTGCAGGCCCTCGCCGTACCGGACATGCCCGTGCTCGCCGGGGAAGTCCAGGTAGGAGGGGTGGTCGGCGAGCTTGACCGGGATGGTCTCGGCGAGCCGCCCGGACGGGTTGACCCGGCCGAACAGCACGTCGGCGAGGGCGCTGCCGCCGGCCTGACCGAGCAACCAGCCCTCGACCAGGGCGGATACGTTCTCGTCCCACGGCCTGGTGGCGAGGACCGCCCCGTTGGAGAGCACTACGATGGTCTTCGGGTTGGCGGCGGTGACCCGTTCGATCAGCGCGAGTTGCGCGGCCGGGAGGTCGATCGACTCCCGGTCGGCGCCCTCGGTCTCGTGCACGCTGCCGACGAACACGATCGCCACGTCTGATTCCCGGGCCACCGCCGCGGCCTCGGCGAGCAGGCCCTCATCGGAGTCGCCTTCGACGGTGTAGCCGGCCGCGAACCTGACGGGCGCTCCACTGGCCCGGATGGCCGTGAGCGCGTCGTCGAGCCGGGTGGGGGTGATCTGCGAGCTGCCGCCGCCCTGATAACGCGGGGTACGCGCGAATTCGCCGAGCACCGCGACGGACTGCCGGTCCCCGAGCGGCAGCAGGTCGCCGTCGTTCTTGAGCAGGACGATCGACCGTCCGGCGATCTCCCGGGCCAGCGCGTGGTGCGCTTCGGCGTCATAGGTCCCGGCCGGCCGCTCCCCGGCCTTCGCCACCAACTGCTGTACGAGTTCAGCACTGCGCCGGAGCGCGGCCGGGTCCAGTCGCCCCGATGCGACGGCTTCCACGAGTGCCTGGTCACCCGCGAGATCCGGGCCGGGCATGGTCAGGTCGAGCCCGGCTGCGACGGCCTTGACCCGGTCGACGACGGCACCCCAGTCGGAGACGACCAGGCCTTCGAAACCCCACTCGTCGCGGAGCACCTCGGTGAGCAGCCAGTGGTGCTCACTCGCGTACACCCCGTTGATCTTGTTGTAGGCGCACATCACCGTCCACGGCTGCGAGCGGGTGACGACCTTCTGGAAGGCGCGCAGGTACACCTCACGCAGCGTGCGCTCGTCGAGATCGGCGCTGACCCGCATCCGGTCGGTCTCCTGGCTGTTGACCGCGAAGTGCTTGAGGGACGCGCCGACACCCTTGCTCTGCAGCCCACGGACCCACTCGGTGGCGAGGGCACCGGAGAGGATCGGGTCCTCGGAGAAGTATTCGAAGTTGCGGCCGCCGAGCGGGCTGCGCTTGAGGTTGACACCGGGGCCGAGCAGCACCGCGATGTCCTGGGCGCGGCACTCGTCACCGAGCGCCTCACCCATCCGGCGCAGCAGGGCCGGGTCCCAGGTGGAGGCGCTGGCCACGGCCGGCGGGAAGCAGGTGGCCGGGACGCCGGCCAGAAGGTCGCCGCCCTCGGCCTGCATGCGCACGCCGTGCGGGCCGTCGGTGACGGTGACCGAGGGGATGCCCGCGGACTCGACGGCCTCGGTGTGCCACATGTCGTTGCCGCTGGTGATCGCCGCCTGCTGCGAGGTGTCGAGTGCCATGTCCCCACCTTACTTAGTACCTACTAGGTATTAACTACCTCGAAACATAGCCAGGTCAAAGCCGGTGCTGCAAGGGCCTGCTGATAGGAAAGAGCTGTGCAGAGACGCGACAGATCCCGCCTCCCCGCCGCTGAACGCCGCCGCCAGATCCTGGAGATGACCACCAGGCTGATCGCCGAGCGCGGCTTCTACGGGCTGTCGATGCAGGACGTCGCGGACGGCTGCGGCCTGACCGTGCCCGGGATGCTGCACCACGTCGGCTCGAAGGACAGCCTGCTGGTGGCGGTTCTCGAATACCGCGACGAGCAGGACGCGCTGTCGCTGGCCGGCAAGCTGGGCCGGCCCGTGCACCAGCTCTGGATCGAGGGGGAGATCACCCTGGCCGAGGTCTGCACGGCGGTCGTCGCGCGCAACGTCGGACAGCCGGAGATCGTCCGGCTGTTCGCGGTGCTGGAGGCCGAGTCGCT
>DATMVU010000900.1:0-5486 GCA_035562875.1 Actinoplanes sp.
CCACCCGACTTCGCGTATCTGGCGGCGGGGGAGACGAAGACCTTCCCCCAGACCTGGTATCCGCTGCATGACACGGGGCCGGTGCAGTACGCCGACCGGCGGCTCGCGATCAGTGTCCGGGACACCGGCCGGGTGACAGTCTGTGCCGCCGAGACGCTAACTGGAGTGACGATCACGGTCGGTGCTGGTGGATCGGTGCTGGCCCGGCAGAACGCCGACCTGCGGCCCGGTGACACCAGCGTCGTCGACGTGGACTGTCCGCCGGACGTGCGGCTCACCGTGCGGGTGCTCCGGGGTGACGAGATCCTGGCCGAGTACCGGCAGGGCGAGCCGAGTGTGCCGGACGCCGCCCCGGTCACCCACCAGGCCGTCGCTCCGCCGCTGCCCGCGGACGTCGCGACTGTTGACGAGTTGATACACATTGCCGTCTACCTGGATCAATACCGGCATGCCACCCGTTCCAGCACCGGCTACCTGGACGAGGTGCTGCGCCGCGACCCGGGGGAGTCCCGCGCGCTGCTACTGCTCGGGGCGAAGGCCTACGACCGGGCCGACTATGCGACAGCCGTCGATCTGCTCGTCGCCAGCGTCGCCGCGCGGACCCGCTGGGCACCGACCCCCGCCTCCGGGGAGGCCCACTACCGGCTCGGTCTCGCACTGGTCCGCCTCCACCGCGACGGCGAGGCCGCGACCGCCCTGGCCCGGGCGAGCTGGGACGCCCCGTTCGCGGTGTCCGCCCGGTTCGCACTCGCCCGGCTCCGCTGCCGGCACGGCGACCTCGTTCGCGCCGAGGCCCTGCTCAGCGAGGCTCTCGACATCGACCCCCGGCACCGGCAGTCAGCGGATCTGCTGTCCACGATCCGGGGCGAGGACACCGGCCTGCCGCCGACCGCCGACGCCACCACGATGCTGGACTTCGCCCTCGAGTTCGCCGCCGCCGGGTTCACCGATCAGGCCGGGCAAGCCCTGGACCGGGCTGAGACCCTCGCCGCCGGCAGTCCGATCGGGCAGGTCAACACCCTTCCGCTGATCAAAGTGCACCGCGCCGTCCTCACCGGCAGAGATCAAGACATCTCCGATTGCCGGTACGCCCACCCATCACGTCTCGACGACGTAGACGCGCTACGGACCGTCACCGAACTGTTTCCGCAGACGGCAGCGCCCTGGGCCATGCTCGGGCACTGGTACTACGCCCACGACCGCCCCGCCGACGCGATCGACGCCTGGCGACACGCGCTGGCAGCGGAACCGACTGCGATCGTGCACCGCAACCTCGGCCTGGCCGCCTACAACGTGACCGGCGACAACAATGCGGCAGTCGAACATTACGATGCCGCGCTCACGCTCGCCCCCGGTGACGCGCGACTGTGGTACGAACGCGACCAGCTCGCCGCCCGCCTCGGCGAGAACCCGGCCGAACGCCTCGCCCGCCTGGAACCCCGCGGCCACCTCGTCACCACGCGCGACGACCTCACCGTGGTGCTGGTGAACCTGCTGCTCGACGACGGGCGCCTCACGGAGGCGTACCAGATCCTGGTGGAAAGGAGTTTTCAACCCTGGGAGGGTGGCGAAGGGCAGGTGCTGGCGGCCTGGGACCGGGCCACCGCGATGCTGGGGGTGGACGCTCCACCGCCGGCCAACCTCGGCGAGGACCGGCACCCGGTGGCCGATTCTGATCCCAGCGACGAGTTCTTCGCCACCAGCCGGCCGGACCTGCTGCTGTTCGAGGACCGCCCGCAGACAGTGGATCTCGCCGGGACCTGGCGGGTCACCCTCGACTGCGACGACAGCGAACAGCCCGCCGAACTGCCCGGATCACTGCAGGAGCAGGGCATCGGCGACCCGGTCACGGTGGACACCCCGTGGACCGGCCTGGTCGTGGACCGGGCCTTCTACACCGATCCCCGATACGCGCCCTACCGTGAGCCCGGCGAGGTCGCGGTCCCGTTCTGGCTGCAACCGCACACCTACTACCGGGGCGCCGCCACCTTCCGGCGCACCGTCGACATCCCGGCGCACTGGCACGACCGGCCGGTGGTCCTGCACCTGGAACGGGTCCACTGGGAGTCGGCCGTCCTGGTGGACGGCCGCCGGATCGGCAGCGATCGCAGCCTCAGCACCCCGCACCGCTACGACCTGGGTGTTCTCAGCCCCGGCGAGCACACGCTGATGATCGTGGTCGACAACCGCACCGTCGTGGACGTCGGCCCGAACGCGCACAGCGTCAGCGACCACACCCAGGGCAACTGGAACGGTGTCATCGGTGACCTGCGCCTGGAGGCCCAGCCCGCGGTGGTGATCCGGGCGGTCACCGTGACCCCCGACGTGACCGCCCGGTCGGCGCGGGTGCGGATCGATCTGGCCAGTGGCACCCGCGGCATCGGCCGGGGGACCGTGACCGTTTCCGCCCGCCGGTTCAACGTCCCCGGCGAGCACGTGACGGCACCGGTGACCGCGGTGTTCGACGACGGCCGTGAAGCTGACCTGGCTGCCCGGGGCATGACCGCCGGCGGTGGCCACGTCGACCTCACCCTGGACCTGGGTGAGCAGGCGCAGACCTGGGACGAGTTCCACCCCGCCCTGTACGAGCTGACCACCACGATCGGTGCCACCATCCACCGGACCGTTTTCGGACTCCGCGAGGTCGGCACCGACGGCACCAGGATCACCGTCAACGGCCGCCCGGTGTTCCTGCGCGGCACCCTCGAATCGTGCGTCTTCCCGCTCACCGGCCACCCGCCCACCGACGTCGCATCGTGGCGCCGGATCCTGCACGTCGCCCGCGCCCACGGCCTCAACCTGCTGCGCTTCCACTCCTGGTGCCCGCCCCGGGCGGCGTTCCGGGCCGCCGACGAGGAAGGCTTCTACCTGCAGGTGGAGGGCCCGTTCTGGGCCAACCAGGGCGCTGCCGTCGGCGAGGGACGGCCGATCGACGATTTCCTGTACGCGGAGACCGCCCGCATCCTCGGCGAGTTCGGCAACCATCCGTCGTTCCTGATGATGGCGCACGGCAACGAACCGGCCGGCCGGGATGCGGAATTCCTCGGCACGTGGGTGACCCATTGGCGGCGCCGTGACCCGCGACGGCTCTACACCAGTGCGGCGGGCTGGCCGGTCATCGACGAGAACGATTTCGACAACATTCCCGACCCGCGGCTGCACCAATGGGGAGACGGCCTGGAATCACGGCTCAACACCCGGCGGCCGGACACGGTCACCGACTACTCCGGCATCGTCGCGGCCGGACCGCGGCCGATCGTCAGCCACGAGATCGGCCAGTGGTGCGCCTATCCGGACTTCGCCGAGACGGCCAAATACACCGGCCTGATGCAACCGAAGAACTTCGGCATCTTCGCCGATCTCCTGCGCGACTCGGGAATGGCCGGCCAGGCGGCGGAGTTCCTGCACGCCTCCGGGCGGCTGCAGTCACTGGTCTACAAGGAGGAGGTCGAGGCCGCGCTCCGGACTCCCGGTTTCGGCGGGTTCCACCTGCTCGGGCTCAGTGACTTCCCCGGCCAGGGGACCGCGCTGGTCGGGGTGGTGGACCCGTTCTGGGACGAGAAGGCGTACAGCAGCGCCACCGCGTGGGCCCGGTTCTGTGGCCCGACAGTGCCGCTGGCCCGCCTGCCACGCCGGGTGTGGCGTACCGGTGAGGCCCTGGAATTCGACGTGCGGATCGCCCACTTCGGACCGGAACCCCTGGACACCGCGGTCACCTGGCAGCTCGGTGACCTGGCCGGCGGGGTGGCCGGGCAAGCCGTCGTGCCGGTTGGGGAACACTGGACCTCCGGCACCGTCGTCGTGCCCGCCGGAACCGTCCCGGACACCGGCAAGGTGCGGCTCACCGTCCGGGCCGGGGACTTCGAGAACGACTGGGACCTGTGGTTCTTCACGCCACCGGCGGCACCGTCCGAGGACACGGGCATCGTCACGACCGCGGATGTGGACGAGGCGCTGCGGTACGCGTACGACGGCCGCCCGGTGCTCTTGATCCCCGACCTGGACCTGGTCCGGGCCGACGCGGTGCTCGGGTTCACGCCGGTCTTCTGGAACACCGCCTGGACCGGGAACCAGGCGCCGCACACCCTGGGCATCACCCACGATCCACGGCACCCGGTCTTCGCCGGGTTCCCGTCCGACGGCCACACCGACTGGCAGTGGTGGGATCTGCTGCACGGCGCGAAAGCGATGACCCTGGACGGGCTGCCCGCCGGGTTGCGCCCGATCGTGCAGCCCATCGACACCTGGTTCACCGCCCGCCGGCTCGGTGCCCTGATCGAGGCCCGGGTCGGCACCGGACGTCTGCTGATCTGCACCCTCAACGTGGCCGGCCACGCGGACAGCCCGGTCCCCGCCCGATTCCGTTCAGCCCTGCTCGACTACATGTCCGGCGCCTCATTCACACCCGGCATCGAGTTGACCGCGGAGGAGGTCCGCGGGCTGTTCCACTGAGCGGTCAGCGCTTCTCGCAGGCCACGCCGTCCTTGTCCCGGTCCATCTTCTTGTTGGCGTTGTAGAGCGCGGTCGACACCTTGAAATTGGTGACCGGCCGCGTCGAGCCGCGAACCTTGTCCTTGGCGCCCTTCCGGGCGACCCCGTGCTTGTACGTCTTGTTCAGTGCCGTGCAGTTCTTGAACTTCTTCGGCGCGGCGTCGGCCGGCGAGGCGACAGCGACCCCACCGAGGACGAGCGATCCGGCGAGCAGGCCACGCAGAATGCTGTTGAGCATGTGATTCCGTTCTTCGGGTAAAGCGACGACGGAAAGTTATCCGGCGATTCCGGTGCGCGGGAATCACCGTTCCGGGCAGCAGATCGAACCGCCCAGACAATGCCTTCCGGGTGCACATCGTCCCTCGGATCACTATCGGACACCGCCCGGCGGATCAGCAGGGCGAAGTGGACCCTCGCCGAGCACCGGATCCCGATCGGGCTGCCACCACCCGGCGGGCCGCCGCGTTGACCCGTGACACCCGCGAGCGGAGCATCGTCGAGTCCCGCGTCATCGGCCTTACAGGGGAGATCGATGTCTGACCGTCCGATTTGCGGCGCCGTGTTGATGCGGTTCAACACCATGGATGGACTTCCGAATCCATCGCTCCGATAATCTGGTGATGGACGTGAATTCGGGGGGAAACATCACCGGGGGGCCAACGGGGGCCGTCGTGGAACTGAGTGCGGCCGAGGCCGTGGACGGCACGGCGAAATCGGTGCCGCTGCCGCCGGACGGCACACCCACCATGATCTATTTTCCGCCGGGCGCCATCGACGGCAGTGTGCTGAACGTCGAGCTGCCCGGCATCGACCCGGCCACCGGTGCCGCGGTCAACCGGGTCGTCCCGGTGACCATCCGGGTGCTCCCCGCCGGGCCGTTCCCGCCGACGCCGGCCCCCGGGCAGCAGTTCCCCGGCCAGCCGCAGCCGGGTTTCCCGCTGCCGCCCGGTCAGCCGCAGCCCGGTTTCCCGCCGCCGCCCGGCTATCCGCATCCG
>DATMVU010000901.1:0-6108 GCA_035562875.1 Actinoplanes sp.
GGCGATCACTCCCGCGACCTTCGTGGACGCCAGCGACACCCAGGCCGAGACGGTGAACCCGCCGGCGGTGTCCACCACCGGGCCGCCCACGCTCGCCTCGGTGCCGGCGCCGTCCCCGGCGAACGCCGTCACGTGCGGCACCCGGCCCGCCGTCGTCGTCCCGCGGACCACCGCGTCCCGCCGGTGACCGGACACGTCCGCCCCGCCCGTGTCACCGAGCGGCCAGTCACCCACCGGAGCATCCGCCGCCGGGCCGGCCGCACTCAGCACACCGGTGACTTCACGGTAGGCGTCGGTGGCATTCAGGTCCGCGTCGAGCAGCGTCGCGTCACCCCAGCCCGGGTAGGCGGCCGGGATCCACGAGTGCCCGCCGGCGAACCCCCAGACGGTGACCGACCGGCAGCGACCCGGCAGCGTCAGGCAGGCCGCGACCACCTGGCCGTACACCTCGGCCTGTTCCGCCCGCCCGGCCGGGGTGGCCGGCGCCGGCACCCGCACGTCCAGCTCGGTGACCGCCACGTCCACCCCGAGATCGGCGAACCGGCGCAACTGCCCGGCCAGCGCGGTGGCCTGACTCGACCCGGTCAGGTGCGCCTGGAAGCCGACGCCGTCAATCGGCACCTTCGCGTCCTTCAGGCCCTTCACCAGGTCGTACAGCGCGTCCGCCTTGGGTCCTGGGGTCTCCGCGCCGTACTCGTTGAGATACAGCTTCGCGTCCGGATCCGCCGCGTCCGCCCAGCGGAACGCCGCGGCGATATAGCCCGCCTCCAGGTTGTCCAGCCACAACCCCGGGCGCAGCGTGCCGTCGTTGGCGAGCGGCTCGTTCACCACGTCCCAGACGTCGACCCTGCCCTTGAACCTGCTGACGGTGGTGGTGATGTGGTCTTCCAGCGTCTTCTCGAGCGCCGTCTCCTTCGCCAGCCAGCTCGGCAGCGAACTGTGCCAGACCAGGGTGTGCCCGCGCACCTCCTGCCCGTTCTCCACCGCCGCGTCCACGATCGCGTCGGCGGCCGCCCACTTGAAGACACCCTTCTCCGGTTCGGTCACCGCCCACTTCAGCGCGTCCTCGGTGGTGACAGCGCTGAACTCGGTCTTCAATCGCGCCCGATAGTCCTCGTCCCCCGTCAGGGCGGGCGCACTGACCGCCGTCCCGAACGTGATCCCCTTGGCCCTCGCCAGATCCCTCAGCGCCGTGCCCTCAGCCGACGCCGTGCCACCCCATCCCAGTCCCCCCACCAGAACCGCAGCCAGCCCCACCGTGAACGATCTCCACATCCACATTCCGGCCACTGTAGAACCCGGGAAGCGCGCTGCCCCGAGACGGTTCCGGAACCGATAGCTGTTGACCGGCATCGATCAACCCGGTGAGGATCGGATGATGCGCCGTCATCGTTTCCCGGTCCTGGTCGGAGCCGCTGCCCTGCTCCTCGGACCGGCCGCGCCCTCGCCCGCGTCCACACCGGTCCGGACGGTTGCGGCCGTCGCGGACGGGGCGGTGATCGATCAGAACTTCGCCGACCCGGACGTGCTGAAGGTGGGGCGGAACTACTACGCCTACGCCACCAACAGCGACGGCCGGAACATCAGGTGGGCCACCTCCACCGACCTCGTCGACTGGACCGTGCAGGACGGTGACGCCCTGCCCACCCTGGGCGCCTGGGCCGATCCCGACTGGTCGTTCCCGCCCGGCGGGGCCACCGATCACGGGGTGTGGGCGCCGGAGGTGTTCGCGACCGGGCCGAAGAGTTTCGTGATGTGGTACACCGCGCACGACCGGGCCTCCGGTAAGCAGTGCATCGGGGCGGCGACCGCCACCGCGCCGGGCGGGCCGTTCGTGCCGGAGGACACCGCGCTGGTGTGCACGCCGGAGATCGGTGGCGCGATCGACGCGTCGTCGTACCTCGAGAACGGCCGCCGCTACCTGCTGTGGAAGAACGACGGCAACTGTTGCGCGCAGGACACCTGGTTGCGCCTGCAGCAGGTGAGCGCGGACGGGCTGCGCCGGGTCGGCACCGAGACCCCGCTGATCAAACAGAACAAGCCGTTCGAGGGCACCCTGGTCGAGGCGCCGACACTGTGGAAACGCAACGGCACGTACGTGCTGTTCTATTCGGCGAACTTCTTCGGCAACGGCAGCTACGTCAGCAGCTACGCAACCGCACCGAGCCTGCGGGGTCCGTACACCAAGAGCTCTGTTCCGTTGATGACCACCGACGCCTTCGGTGGCACGGTACGCGGGCCCGGCGGCCAGGATGTGGTGACCGGTCCGGACGGCCGGGACCGGATCGTCTTCCACGGCTGGAACAGCGACTTCACCTACCGGGCGATGTATTCGCAGCGCCTGGACTGGCAGGGCAGCCGCCCGGTCGTGGACGGCGCGAAGATCCGTTACGAGGCCGAGGACGCCGACTTCACCAGGGCCAACGCCCGGTACGCGGCGGGCGGCGCCAGTGGCGGCGTGGTGGTCGGCGGCATCGACTTCCCCGACACCCGGGTGACGTTCACCGTGCACGTGCCGCGGGCCGGCGACTACCGCCTGTCCACCCGGTTCGCCAACGGCTCCAGCCCCGCCACCCACACCCTGACCGTGAACGGCACCCCTGCCGGAACCATCGACTACCCGGTCACCGGCTGGGACAACTGGCAGCTCACCGACCGACAGGTGACCCTCAAACCCGGACCCAACACGATTTCGTACGGCAAGGGCACCGCCTTCACCGAACTCGACGCGATCGACATCTCCTGAGAACACGAACGAGCCGCCACCCACGGGGTGTGGGGTGGCGGCTCGTCGTCTGTTTCAGCCGATGGTGACGTTGAAGATCGGGTCGGCGGCCAGTTTGCGGAAGGCGGCCAGGGAAGCCTTGGTGCTGTCGATGCTGATGTCGCGGTTGCCCTGGTCGTCGTGTTTGGTGTCGAAGTGCACGATGGCCTTGATGGCGGGGCGCTTGGCCAGTTCGGGCAGGACGCTGCGGTAGACGGCGGACTTGTCGGTGGTCTTGCCGATGCGGTGGTAGCCGCCCCACTCGGCGATCATCAGCGGCTTGCCGGCGTGTTTGCGGGTGGCCCAGTCGTAGAAGCCGAGGCCGTTCTTGGGTTTGCGGTCGAGCAGGTCGGCGAACAGGCCGTGGTGGTAGTAGTTCTTCTCGACGGAGACGTAGGAGTCCAGGCCGATCCAGTCGACGACGTCGTCGCCGGGGTAGAGGTCGGCCCACCACTTCTGGGCCATCCACTTCTCGTTACCCATGTAGGCGAGCACGTTGACGACGTTGCCGGCGCCCTGGGCGCGCAGCCGGGTGATGGTGTGGCGGTACATGGCGGCGAAGTCCTTGGCCTGCATGCCGGAGCCGGCCTTGGGCTTGACGTCGTTCTCGGGCTCGTGGTTGAGGACGAGGAAGACCTTCTTGTCGTACGCCTTGATCCGTTTGGCGAAGGCGTCGATCCGTTTGTCCTGCTTACCGGCGGCGACGGCGGCCCAGGTGGTCCGGTAGGCGATCTTCCAGTTCAGGAGCAGGACGCGGGGCTTGGCCGGGTCCTGGGTCATGGCGATCTCGGCCTTGGTCGGGAAGACCTCGTCACCCTTGTGGTAGGTGTGGAAGATCGTCGCGGTCCGGCCGGACAGCTTCTCCCAGTTACGGTGCTCCAGGTCACGGGGCTTGCTGGTGAACCCACCCGCAGCGCCGCCCCACAGCACCCCGCACGACGGGACGAGCTTGGCGTCGGTCACGCAGGTCGGCTTCTTGGCGGCCGGAGCGGCCTGGGCGGCCGAACCGAGGAACACGCCGGCGATGACGGCGGTCAGAGCTGTCAGGTACATCGGCAGCTTGGCACGTCGCAAGAAACAATCTCCCCCGTTTGTCCGGCGTATGTCGGCCGGGCATGTGAAAGAGATTCCAGGTCGGCGGTTGCGGGTCCAGTGCCCGAACCGGTGCCACCCGGTTGCGAGCGAGACAGCCCCGCTCGACCCGCTTGATCGGCACCTGATGAGCAGGCTGAAGGGTTTGGCAGGATGGTTCGGGTGACGTATCAGGTGCGGCCGCTCGGGCCGGAGGATCAGCGCAGCGCGTGGGACCTGGGCAGTCTCACCTTCGGGTACCACGAGCGGCCCATGCCCGAGGACTGGTCGGCCACACCCGCCGGGCGGCGTTCGCTCGGTGTCTTCGACCCGGCGGGGCGGCTGGTCGGCAAAGCCGTCGACCGGGAACAGAGCCAGTGGTTCGGCGGGCGGGCCGTGCCCACCAGCGGTGTCGCCGGGGTGGCCACCGCTGCCGACGTGCGCGGGCAGGGCCTGGGACGGCTCGTGCTCACCCGGCTCCTCGAGGACGCCCGGGACCGCGGCGCGGCGATCAGCACCCTGTTCGACACGGTTCCGGGACCGTACCGGGCATTGGGCTGGGAAGAAGTCGGGGTCCTCACCTATCACCGGGTCGTGACCCGGGTGCTCGCCGAGATCCGGCCCGGCGGCGGCACCGTGCTGCGCCCGGCGGCCGAGGCCGACATCCCGGCCGTCCAGGACGTCTACCGCTCGGTGGCGCGAGCGGGCACCGGCATGATGGAACGTCCCGCCGGGCCGGTCCTCGACGACCACGACGGCGTCACCGTGGCCGCCGGCCCGGACGGCACGATCACCGGCTACGCGACCTGGACCAGGGGGCCCGGCTACGACGAGAGCGGCCGGATCACCGTCGACGACCTGATCGGTGTGACACCCGAGGCCACCCGCACCCTGCTGGCGATGGTCGGCGGCTGGGCCAGCGTCGCCCCGACCACGGTGATCAGGCTCGGTGTCACCGACCCGGCCTGGTCACTGATCGCCCGCCGGGACGCCGTCCCCGACAGCACCAATCCGTGGATGCTGCGGATCGTCGACGCGCCCGCCGCGATCGCCGCCCGGGGCTGGCCGCGCCACCTGACCGGGCAGGTCCACCTGGACCTGACCGACGACGTGTGCCGCTGGCACGAGGGCCGCCACCGCCTGCTGCTCTCCGGCGGCGAGGCCCGCCTCGAACCGGGCGGCGACGGCACCGTCCGGCTCACTCCGCGTGGCCTGGCGGCCTGGTATGCGGGCGCGGCCACCCCGCAGCAGCTACGCCACAGCGGCTTCCTGACCGGCGGTGACGAGACCACCGACGACCTGCTGCGCACCGCCACCGCGGGCCCGGTCCCGACCCTGCACGACTACTTCTGATCAGCGAGCCAGTCCGCCAGCAGGCTCGTCCAGAGCCGTGGCCGTTCCAGGTGCACGTCGTGCCCGCAGTCCGGGACGACCACGTGCCCGGCGGCGGGGCGCAGCTCCAGCATCCGCCGTACCTCAGCATCGGTGTCCATGCCCTTCTCCGCGGTGACCAGCAGCGTCGGCACGGTCACCGAGGCCCACTCGTCCCAGCGGGGACGTGCCGCCACCTCGGCGATGGCCGCCTGCATGATGTCGGCGTCGAAGCGGGGCCGCAGCCCGTCCGGGTGCCTTTCCAGGTCCTGAAGCCACGCTCCGGTGATGGGTTTCGGGCCCAGGAACGCCGCGGCGGCCTCGACGTCCGGGAACGGCACCGGCCAGGAGGCGAACCATGCGCCGAGCTCGGCCGGATCGCCCTCACCGCCGACGCCCGCCTCCAGCATCACCAGCCGTTTCACCAGGCCGGGATGCCAGGCCGCGGTCAGCATCGCGGTGTGCCCGCCCATCGACTGGCCGACCAGCGTCACCGGGCGGCCGGCCAGCCGGTCGACGACCGCGGCGACGTCGTCGGTGTAGGCACGCCGCGAGACGTCGCCGGGGCGCCGGGTGGAGTGGCCGTGACCGCGCTGGTCGACGGCGATCACCCGGTGCTCCGGCAGCAGGGCCTCGGCGGTCGGCAGCATCTCCCGGGCGCTTCCGGCCAGCCCGTGCAGCAGGACGACGACGTCGTCACCGGTCTCGCTGTCGAGGCAGCTCACCGTGGTTCCGGCACGATCGATCGAGACTCTGCGCACGAACACATCGAAGCACATGAACGTCGCCGCAACCTCGGCCAGGCCTGACGCCGCCGATCATCCCCGTGCGCCGCTGACCTCCCGGCGGGCGGCGGCGAACTTGCGGGCCGGGCTGCCGATCAGCGTCCGGTACGACCAGGG
>DATMVU010000902.1:0-7127 GCA_035562875.1 Actinoplanes sp.
GTTCGGCCGCTCGCCTGCTCGGCCGCTCGCCTGCTCGGCCGTTCGGCCGCTCGGCCGTTCGGCCGCTCGGCCGTTCGGCCGCTCGCCCGTTCGGCCGCTCGCCCGTTCGGCCGCTCGCGGATCGGGGATCGCGCGAAGGACTAGGTGCCGAGACGAGGATGGGGCGGACGCCGCTATGAAGATGGACCGAGCGCTGCTACGAGGAGGATCGGGCGCCGCTGCGAGAGGGCTCGAACGGTGGGTGGCCGGGGTCTGTGAGCAGGGCGACAGCGTGCGGTTGTCGTTCGGAGTGGCGTGCAGTGTTCTCGGGGCCACGGTATTCGGCCCGGGTGGTCGCGAGGTGGTCTGGTGGGCGCCGGGGTCACCGTATTCGGCCGGTTGTGGGGCGTTTGGAGGGGCCGGGGCCACCACGTTCAGTCCGGTGGCTGTGGGGTGGTCTGGGAGGGGCCTGGTCCACCACATTTGGCCTGCCGGTCGCGGGGCGTTTGGAGGGGCCAGGGTCACTACGTTCGGCCTGCTGGTCGCGGGGCGTTTGGAGGGGCCGGGGCCACCACGTTCGGTTCGGTGGTTGCGGGACGGTCGGGAGGGGCCTGGGCCATCGCATTCGGCCCGGCGGTCGCGGGGTGACCTGGAGGGGCGCTGGCCTCGCGTCACGGGGCGGGCGTGGTGGTGCGGTTGGGGAGTGGAACGGCGTACCGGAGCGTCGGGGTTGTGGTGTTGATCTTTTGGGGTAGGACGGCGGATCGGTTCGTCGGGGGGACGGCATAAGCTGAGGGCGATGGCCTATCTCGATCATGCGGCGACCACGCCGATGTTGCCCGCCGCGCTGGACGCCTACGTCGCGGCGGCGCGTGAGCTTGGGAACCCGTCCTCGCTGCATGCGGCCGGGCGTGGGGCCCGGCGTCTGGTGGAGGAGTCGCGGGAGCGGATCGCCGCTGTTCTCGGGGCTCGACCTTCGGAAGTCGTCTTCACCGGCGGTGGGACCGAAGCGGACAATCTTGCGGTGAAAGGTATCTACTGGGCGCGACGGGATGCGGCTGGGCGGAGCGGTGCGGCCGGGGCTCGGCTCCGGGTGGTGGCTTCGGCGGTCGAGCATCACGCCGTTCTGGACGCGGTGGACTGGCTCGGCCGGCATGAAGGGGCGGACGTCACACTCCAGCCGGTGGACGGTGCCGGGCGGGTTGATCCGGCGGCCTTCGCCGAGCTGGTGCGGGCGTCCGGGCCGGAGCTTGCCGTGGTCAGCGTGCAGTGGGCGAACAACGAGGTCGGCACGGTTCAGCCAGTGGCGGAACTGGCCGCTGTCTCGGCCGCTGCCGGTGTCCCGTTCCACACCGACGCGGTGCAGGCGGTCGGGCAGGTTCCGGTGGACTTCGGGGCCTCCGGGGCGGCCGCGCTGACGCTCACCGGGCACAAGGTCGGCGGCCCGGTCGGGGTGGGCGCGCTGCTGCTGGGGCGGGACGTCGCCTGTACGCCGTTGCTGCACGGCGGCGGTCAGGAACGCGACGTGCGGTCCGGCACCCTGGACACACCGGGCGTGGTGGCGTTCGCGACAGCCGTGGAAGCCGCGGTCCGCGGCCGGGAGGAGAGCGCGGCCCGGGTGTCGGCGCTGCGTGACGAGCTGGTGGCGCGGGTGCGGGCGGCGATTCCGGACGTGATCCTGAACGGTGACCCGGTCGACCGGCTGCCGGGTAACGCACACTTCTCCTTCCCCGGCTGCGAGGGCGACGCGCTGCTGCTGCTCCTGGACGCGCAGGGGATCTTCTGCTCGACCGGTTCGGCCTGCTCGGCCGGGGTGGCGCAGCCCAGTCATGTGCTGCTGGCGATGGGTGCCGACGATTCCCGGGCCCGTGGATCGCTGCGGTTCAGCCTGGGGCACGACAGCTCTCCGGCGGACGTCGACACGTTGCTGGCGGCCCTGCCGGGTGCGGTCGAGCGGGCCCGCCGGGCGGGAGCGTGGAAGACACCCAGATAGGCTGGGAACATGCGTGTTCTTGCGGCCATGTCGGGCGGTGTCGACTCCGCGGTCGCCGCCGCGCGCGCCCGTGATGCCGGTCACGATGTCACCGGTGTGCATCTGGCGCTGGCCCGAAACCCTCAGACCTTCCGCACCGGCGCCCGCGGCTGCTGCACCCTGGAGGATTCCCGGGACGCGCGCCGTGCCGCCGACGTGATCGGCATCCCGTTCTACGTGTGGGACATGGCGGAGGAGTTCCACGACAGTGTCGTGGACGACTTCGTGAACGAGTACGCGGCCGGCCGCACCCCGAACCCGTGCCTGCGCTGCAACGAGAAGATCAAGTTCACGGCGGTGCTGGACCGGGCCGTGGCCCTCGGGTTCGACGCCGTCGTCACCGGGCACCACGCGCGCCTCGGCGCCGACGGTCTGCTGCGGCGCAGTGTCGATCTGCCCAAGGATCAGTCGTACGTGCTCGCCGTCCTGACCCGGGAGCAGCTCGACCGGTCGATCTTCCCGCTCGGGGACTCGACGAAGGAGCAGGTCCGGGCCGAGGCTGCGGTTCGTGGGCTGGCCGTCGCCGACAAGCCGGACTCGCACGACATCTGCTTCATCTCCGACGGCGACACCAGGGGCTTCCTGGAGAGCAGGCTGGGGTCGGCGCCGGGCGACATCGTGGACGGGCGGACCGGGGAGAAACTCGGGACCCACAACGGGGCGTACGGGTTCACCATCGGTCAGCGCAAGGGTCTCGACCTGCGAGTTCCGGCTGCTGACGGCCGGCCTCGGTATGTGTTGTCGATCACTCCCGTCAACAACACGGTGACGGTGGGGCCGCGGGAGGATCTGGAAGTCGACGTGGTCAGCGCCCATCGGCCGATCTGGCACGATTTCTCGGACTTGTCGGATGTGCAGGTGCAGCTTCGGGCGCACGGTGACGTGGTCGGGGCCTCGGTTGCCGTGGACGGGGACTCGGTGGTCGCCCGGTTGACCACGCCGGCCCGTGGGATCGCCGCCGGTCAGGCGATCGTCGCGTACCGGCCGGATCCGGACGGCGACATCGTGCTGGGCTCGGCGACGATCACCGAGGGGAGCCGGTCGTCCGGGTCCTCTTCGCCGGTTCCGGTGGCTGCGCGTGCCTGACTTTCCGTGGGCTGCCGGGGCCGCGACCGGGATCGGGTCGCTGCCCGGCACCGACATCGCCGAGGCACAGCGGATCGTCCTGGGCGAACTGCCCCTTCTGCCGCACCTGGCCGAACTCCCGGACCGGGGCCCGGGCGCGGACATCATCGGCCGGAGCGCCGGGTTCCTGGTGGACCTGCCGGTGCAGGTCTACACCGGGCGCTGGCAGATCGCGGCCCGGCCCGGCAAGGACATGCGGGTCACCGCCGACCTGCTGGAGCGTGACCTGGACCAGCTCACCGAGCAGGCCGACGGGTACTCCGGTCCGCTCAAGATCCAGGCAGCCGGGCCGTGGACGCTGGCCGCGAGCCTGGAACTGCCGATCGGTGGCCGGATGCTGCGGGATCCGGGGGCGGTCCGGGACCTGACCGACTCGCTCGCCGAAGGGCTCCGGCGGCACGTCGCCGAGGTGCGGAAGCGGATTCCCGGTGCGACGGTGCTGCTGCAACTGGACGAGCCGTCCCTGCCTACGGTGCTGGCCGGGCGGGTGCCGACGGAGAGTGGGCTGGGCACGTACCGGAAGGTCGACGGCCCGGATGCCGCCACCCGCCTGCGGACCGTGGTGGAGGCCGTCGGCACGCCGGTGATCGTGCACTGTTGCGCGCCGGACGTGCCGTGGCAGGTGATCCGGGACTCGAAAGCCGGTGCGATCGCCTTCGACCTGTCGCTGCTCAAGGACCTGGATCCGCTCGGCGAGACGATCGAGGCCGGGCTGGGGATCTTCGCCGGTGCCGCGCCGACCCGTCCGGCGGCGGGTGCCCGTCCTCCGGCGGGGAAGCAGATCGCCGAGCGGGTGTCGACGCTGTGGAAGCGGCTCGGATTCCCGGCCGCGCGGCTGCCCGGGCAGTTGGTGATCACTCCGGCGTGTGGCCTGGCCGGGGCGCCGCATCCGTACGTCCGCGCGCTGCTCAAGGCGTGCACCGAGGCCGGGCGCCGGATCTCCGAGGTCTGATCCGGTGGCGGCTCCGGGCGGTCCCGGGCCGGTCCCGGGAATTGTCGGTGGGTGGGACTAACGTGCCAGTTGGATTCACTGACACGGAGGTTCCGGTGCCCGACAATTCCCCAGCCGCGCCCACCACTGCCGCGGGCGAGGACCCGGCGCTGCGGGTCGCGGCCCGGCACGCCGAGCTTGCCGACGAGATCCGCGAGCATCAGGTCCGCTACTACGACCAGGAAGCCCCGATCATCTCGGATGCCGAGTTCGACGCGTTGCTGCGCGAGCTGGAGGCGCTGGAGACCGAGTTCCCGGAGCTGCGCACCGCCGAGTCGCCGACCCAGATGGTGGGCGGCAACGTGGCCGGTGACTTCCCCAAGGTCGATCATCTCGAGCGCATGATGTCGCTGGACAACGTGTTCAATCTCGATGAGCTGGGGGAGTGGACCGAGCGCGCGATGCGCGACGCGGGTGGGCCGGTGCGGTTCCTCTGCGAGCTGAAGATCGACGGACTGGCGATCAACCTGACGTACGAGAAGGGGGTCCTGGTCCGGGCCGCCACCCGGGGCACCGGGCGCACCGGTGACGACGTCACCCCCAACGTGCGGACCATCCGGGACATCCCGGAGCGGCTGAGCGGTGCCGACGTGCCCGATCTGGTGGAGATCCGGGGCGAGATCTACTTCCCGGCCGAGGCGTTCGCGGCGCTCAACGCGATGCTGGTGGAGCAGGGCAAACCGACGTATATGAACCCGCGGAACGCCGCCTCCGGCAGTCTGCGGCAGAAGGATCCGCGGGTCACCGAGTCGCGTGGGCTGGGCATGGTGGTGCACGGCATCGGCGCCCGCGAGGGGTTCACCCCGGCGTCGCAGGCCGAGGCGTACTCGGCTCTGAAGTCGTGGGGCCTGCCGGTCAGCGAGCGCTGGCGGCTGGTCGACGACCTGGCCGGGGTGGTCGAGTTCATCGATTTCTACGGCAAGCACCGGCACGACGTCGAGCACGACATCGACGGTGTGGTGGTGAAGGTCGACGACGTGGCCATCCAGGGCCGGCTGGGGTCGACGAGCCGGGCGCCACGCTGGGCGATCGCCTTCAAGTACCCGCCGGAGGAGGTCACCACCAAGCTGCTGGACATCGCGGTGAACACCGGTCGCACCGGCCGGGTGACGCCGTACGCGGTGCTGGAGCCGGTGACGGTGGCCGGTTCGGAGGTCGAGTTCGCCACCCTGCACAACGCGCAGGAGGTGGTCCGCAAGGGCGTTCTGATCGGTGACACGGTGGTGTTGCGCAAGGCCGGTGACGTGATCCCGGAGATCCTCGGCCCGGTGCTCGATCTGCGGCCGGCCGACGCGCGGCCGTTCGTGATGCCGACCGAGTGTCCCGACTGCGGCACCCCGCTGGCCCCGGCGAAGGAGGGCGACATCGACATCCGCTGCCCGAACTCGCGGTCCTGTGTTGGGCAGCGGCGGGAGCGGCTGACCTATATCGGTCAGCGCAACGTTCTGGACATCGGTGTGCTGGGGGAGAAGTCGGCGCGGGCGCTGATCGACTCGGGTGTGCTGTTCGACGAGGGCGACCTGTTCACGCTCACCGCCGACGACCTGCTGCGGGCGCCGTTCTTCGTGAAGAAGGACGGCACGCTCGGCGCCAACGCGGAGAAGATGCTGCAGAGCCTGGCCGAGGCGCGACAGCGGCCGCTGGCCCGGATCCTGCGGGCGCTCTCGATCCGGCATGTCGGGCCGACCGCGGCGGAGGCCCTCGCGCGGGAGTACCTGACGATGGAGGCGATCGAGGAGATCGTCGCGCGGACGGCGGCGGTTGCGGAGGAGCCGGAAGCAGCGGCGGTTGTGGAGGAGCCGGAAGCAGCGGCAGTTGTGGAGGAGCCGGAAGCGGTCGGGGATGCTCCGGAGGCCGCGGTCGTGGTGAAGCCGAAGCGCAAGGTCAAGGTCGTCGACCCACTCGCCGCGGTGGACGGGGTCGGGGCGATCATCGCGGAGAGCCTGCGGGAGTGGTTCGCCGTCGACTGGCACCAGGAGATCGTCCGGAAGTGGCGGGCGGCCGGGGTGCGGATGGCCGACGAGCGGGTGGAGACCGGCCCGCGCACCCTGGACGGCCTGACCGTTGTGGTGACCGGCACGCTCGCCGGGTTCACCAGGGACAAGGCGGCCGAGGAGATCACCTCCCGGGGCGGCAAGGTGAGCGGCTCGGTGTCGAAGAAGACCGGGTTCGTGGTGGTCGGTGACAACCCGGGCAGCAAGTTCGACAAGGCGATGGCGTTGAAGGTGCCGGTGCTGGACGAGGCCGGGTTCGCCGTGCTGCTGACCGAGGGGCCGGAAGCGGCTCGTGCGGTCGCGGTGAGTGCCACGGAAGAGTGAAAAGGGACGTAATTCACGTCTAGTACTCAAGTGGCGATCAACAACGGTCAGGTGCTTTAGGGCAAAACACCGCATATGGATCTATGGTGTAGGCGATTGGTGATCGAGGCCATCGTGGAGGTCGCATGGATGCCGTTCGCCCTCATCCGGCTTGTTCACGTGACCGGCGAACAGTCTTCGTCACCGGCGTGCCGGCTGTTGTCGCCGCAGCGGCCCTGTTCTGGGTGAGTGGTGCACTGCCACTCTCCTTCTGGACGATGGCGGCGCTCGCGGTCCTGGTCGACGCCCGGCCCTGTCTGGTGCCGGGCCGCCGGGCCAGCGCGGTGATCCTCCCCTCGATCAGCTTCACCTTCGCGATCGCGCTGGCCTGGGGTGGCGCCCCGGCCATCGCGGTCCAGTTGATCGCGGTGGCGGTGGCCGGCGCCCGGATGCGGCACTCGTCGCGCCGTACCCTCCATCTGGCCCTGCAGCACACCGCGGCCCTGCTGGCCGCCGCGGCCGTCGCCCGGTTCACCGCACTGCGGCTCGACGACAGCCCCGGCTGGTGGGACGCCGCCCTGATCTGTGCCGCGGCGGTGGCCTGGATCGTCGCCCGGCACGCGGTCGAAGGCCTGGTCCGGGGGCTGACCACCGACAGCCGCCCGCAGTCCCGGCACCGCCGCGGGCGGGCCGACCTGCTGGC
>DATMVU010000903.1:0-16499 GCA_035562875.1 Actinoplanes sp.
GTGAGTCCTCGGAAACCAGACTGACGTTGAGACGCATCTCGTTCCTCCTCCCATCCTGTCCAGCCGCGGACGCCCGACGCTGTCGCGCCGGGCGTCCGCGGGTCATCTCTCCGGCTGAACGTCAGCCGAGGCGTGAACCGAGGTCCTGGTCGGTGGAGGCGAACGCCTCACCGACCGAGCGCACGTAGTTGCCGATGCCCTGCAGTCCCTGGTTGACCTGGTCGAAGCCCTTGGCGAACTCATCGAAGAACGGCTGGAACCGCTGCTGGGCCGCCGGAGTGCGATAGCCCTGGGCGAGCAGGTTCTGCACCTTGCCGCGTACCTCGACCAGCTTGTCCTGCAGCTGGGAGAAGTCGTTGAGCAATGCGGCCGAAGTCTGGGCGGTCTCGTCGCTGTTGACGGCGAAATCGGGCATGATGGTTCTCCTTGATCTGTTGAACGTGCTCCCCGGCCCTCGGCCGGCGAGTTGTCTACCTACGGGTCTTCTTGGTGAAGCCGGTGTCGTCTTCGTCGTCGAGGACGAATCCGTGTGTTATCTCGCTCGGAGCCGGCGGCTCCTCGCCCTGACGTTTTTCGATGGCATTGGCTGCCAGGTCGCCTGTCAACCCGGAGCCTGCGGCTTTCACCGCCTGTGCCGCACGTTCCTCGATCGGGTCGTCACCGGTGCCGCCGGAGTCGGCATCCACTGCCTTGCGGGCGTCGGCGGCGTCCTGTCGGTCGGGTTCCGGGCGTGGGGCTTCCTGCCTTGTGGGAGCGCCAGCCGGTGCTGAAGGCAGGGGCGGCGGTGCAGTGGTCGGTGCGGCGCCCTGGGCCGTCTCGGCGGGAGACACCAGGGGGGTGGCGGTGGCAGGCCCATCGCCCGGCGTCGCGGACTCGGCCGTATTCTGGGCCGACGACACGGACGTCTCGCCGGCAGCCGAGGCTGGCAAGGACGGGTCAGCGGGTTCGGCTCGGGAGTCCGCCGAGCCCACGGCTGTTCCGTCTTCGGGTGCCGCTGTCGGGTCCAGCGCCTCGTCCCGGGTGACGCCGGCAGGCTGACGCGACTCGGACACCGTGGTTTCCCGGACGGGCTCCGCCGCCGGCTCGGGTTGTGACGCCCCGGAGCCGTTCTCGGCCGGGCTGCCCACCGGTGGGCTGCTCCCCGCATCCGTCCTGGGGGCCGAGCCAGCCGCGGTCGCACCTGCGCCGCCCGGAACTGCAGAGGTCGCCGGTCCCCCGATGGGGTCGGGCGTTCCGGCAGGCGGAGCATCCACCTCAGCGGCATTTCCGGAGGTCGCCACGGAACCACGGTCAGCCACCGGCTCAGGACCAGCGGCCGGGACGGTGCTCGACGCGTCGACCTCGGGCGATGCAGCAACGCCCGTCGATCCAGAGTCCACGGTGGGCGACAGATCCGACGGCCCGGGCGACGATGCCGTACCCGCGGGACCGCTATCGGCTGTGGAAGGCGCCCCTGGACCGGTATCCGGGGAGACACCTGAGCCGGAGCTCTCCACGCTGGAGGCCGAGGGGCCGGTATCCACCGACGCGACGGCAGAGTCCGATGTATCCCCACCCCGTGTCGTTCCGACGTCGTCGTTCGGGCGCGCACCGAGGTCTACCCCATCGCCGGAGCCCTTCCGGACACCGTCGAAGGCAGTTCCGAAAGCAGCGCCGGCCGCCGCCCCACCCGCGATCGAGGCGAGGTTGAATCCCTCGCTGTTCGAGTTGCCGACCCGGTTCAGGCCGACCGTCGCGACCTCCTCCACCACGCCCTTGCCGAACTCGGCCACGCCCTGCCGGCCGAGAGCCCCGGTGCGGCCACCGGACGTCAGCGCGCCCTTGATCAGGGTGTTGTTCCGGCCGATCTGTCCGAACGCCTGTGCGCCGCTGCTGACCGTCTTGACCAGGCCGGGAGCCACCGATTTCGCCCCGCGGACGAATGGGCCGAGCAGCTTCGCGCCGGGTACCAGGGTCACCAGGCCGACCAGGAGCGTGCCCAGCTCGAAGTTGCCGTTAGCGGCCTGGACCGCGACCGTCACCACCAGCGCGACCGCGGCGAGCACGATACCGACGACGGGCAGGACCACCCCGACGACGGCGATGACGATGTCGATGATCAGCCGGAAGATCGGGTTGTTGCGGAAGAAGTCGCCGATCCGCTGAAAGAAGCGGCGCCGAGGAGGCGGCTTGATCGCCTTGTCCGCGGCGTCGTCGAGCGCTGCCCGGCACCGGGCCGAGGCCGCCTCGCGCAGCCGGCGGGCGTCGGCGGCGAGCCGTTGCGCGGCCGAAAGCCGGGCCTTGGCTCCCGTGATCTCGTCGGCTGCCGCCCGTACCTCAGCGATCTGGTCCGGTGTGGCGTCGGTCGCCGCTCTCGGGGCTACCCGCCGGGTAGCCGGCACGGCCTCGAGGGCCTGATCCATCGCGGTGTCGATGCGGGTCTGCTGGTCACGCAGTACGCGGGCGTAGGTTCGGTAGGCCTGCGCCGCCGCGTCGAAGGAGTCGACCGTCTGCTGGAGCTTGCCCGGCAGCTTACCGAGCATGTCGCGCAGCTTCTCCATGGACTCCCCGCGCGCCCGGGACAGCGATCCGCCCCGGCCGAGGACCCGCACGCCGGTCTGGGCGTCGTCTCGGATCTCCTCGTAGAACCGGGCAAGCTCGTCGATCCGGTCCGGATCCCCGGGAGCCGGATCCTGGTCCATGCCGATAATGTCGAACCCGGACGTATGGCGCCGGCTCACAGCGACTCCATCACGTTGTGGGCGACCGGTGACGACATCAACTCGGCCCGTAATGCCCGGACCGCGTAGTGCGCCCGCGACTTGACCGTGCCCGGAGGTATGCCGATCACACGGGCTGCCTCGATCACCGTGCTGCGCCGGTAATACAACTCGAACAGCACCACGCGCTGCTCCGCCGAGAGCCGGCGCAACGCGGGCATCAGTGCGACAGTGGTCACGACGGCATCCGCGTGGTCAGGGACCGGACGTTGCAGGCTGTCCCAGATCTCACCGGCAACCGGACGAGCCCGGCGTGCGCGCATGAGGTCAACGGCCGCGTTGTGAGCCACCGTGTACAACCAACTCCGGACCGACCCCTCCCTGCCGATCAGACTGTGCCGGTGACGCCACGCCTTCAGCAGTGTCTCCTGGTACACATCGTCGGCGACATTGTGGTTGCGGGTCAGTCGCAGCAGGTAAGCATGGATCGGCTCCCCGTAGCGGTAGACCAACTCCAGGTAGGCGTGTTCGGCGCTGGACTCCCCGGCCGGAGCGCAGGCGACAGCGCTGCACTGCCGAACCGCCCGGCCCGGTACAGCGGAGTGCCTTCGCCGGGCCGCCGGACGCGGACGCTGCGGTACGTTCCGGGTTGGATGAGCGCCATCCGCGGCGAGACTTCGACCCCTGTTCACTGCGACGGTGCTCCCTCAGCTTCATTCTCAACAGTCCAGAACTCGCTCCAGCGTCGGGGAAAGGCCGTTCCGATACTTTTCGATTGTCTGAGGATTCTCTGAGGAAACCTCACCACAGGCGTTTTGGACCGAAATATTGACGATCGCCATGTATTTCGACTCCCATCGGACAGTTCTCCGCGGGTCGTCGCATGACGATTGAGCTGTACGATTGCGCTCGTGCCCGGGGCGTCCTACCGTTTCGCAGGGTTCGAGCTTCACCCCCGCCTCTTCGAGCTCCGGTGCGCTGGCAAGCGGGTGCCGCTCGAGCCCCGCGCGTTCAACGTCCTCTTTCACCTGATCACGAATCGTGATCGAGTGGTTTCCAAGGAGGAACTCCTCGACTCGGTGTGGGGCGATCGCTTCGTCAGCGAGGCCTCGGTCACCACGGCGCTTCGTGCGGTTCGGGTGGCGATCGGTGACACCGGTAAGGAACAACGCCTGATCCGGACCGTGCACCGCCGTGGTTATCAGTTCATCGGCACGGTCGACCATGCGGCGGACCGGCTGGAGGCCGATCGCGAACCAACCCTGCCGGAGCGCTTGGCGATGCCGACAGGCCTGGGGTTCGCCGGCCGGGAGCACGAACGTACGGTGCTCAAGCATCTATGGAAGCAGGTCGTCGCCTCGCAGCAGCGTCGACTCGCGTTGGTCAGCGGAGAAGCGGGGATCGGCAAGACGACGCTGTGTTCGGTGTTCGCAGCCTCGGCACACCAGGATGCCACGGTGCTGTACGGGCGCTGCGACCAGGAACTGTCCGTCCCCTATCAGCCGTGGCGCGAGGTGTTGCTGAGCCTCGACCGGTATCTGCCCGATGTCGTCGCCGGCCACCAGACGGCGATCGCGCCGCTTCTGGGCGTGACCGAAGCGGCCGACCTCGATTCGGACTCGGCACGCTTCGCGCTCTACAGTTCGGTCGTCGGCGTCCTTGACGCCATTGCCGCGCGAGGAAAGCCCGCTCTGGTGATACTCGACGATCTACATTGGGCGGACGTGCAGACGCTCGCTCTGCTGCGCCATCTGGTCGAGAGGGCATTGACCACGCCGGTTCTGGTGCTCGCCACGTTTCGGGACTCCGACATCGACGCGTCACATCCGCTGACCGGGCTGCTGTCCGCGACGCATCGTGAGCCCGGCACCACCCGGCTGGCGTTGGACGGACTCGACGACAGCGAGCTGCTCCGTCTTCTGGAGGACGTGGCCGGCCACGAGATGGACCGCGACGGACTCGTGTTACGTGACCTGCTGCGGGCCGAGACCGAAGGCAACCCGTTCTTCGTCACCGAGATCCTGCGCCATCTCGGCGAGACCGGAGCGATCAGGCAACGCGCCGACGGCCGTTGGACCGCTCCGACCCGACTGGGAAGCCACGGGTTACCCACCAGTGTGCGAGAGGTCGTCAGCAGCCGCGTCCAGCGTCTCGGTCCCGAAACCCGCAAGGCACTCGACACGGCTTCGATCGTCGGCCGCGACTTCGAACTCGATCTGCTTTCCGAACTGCTCGGCGAGGACCCGTTCCACACGCTCGGACGGCTCGAGCCCGCCATCGCCAACGCGCTCGTCCTCGACACCGGCGGCCACTTCGCGTTCACCCACGCCATCGTCGCCCATGCCCTGTATACGCAGCTCAGCCCGACGGTACGCGCGTTCGGCCACCAAGCGGTCGCGGTGGCCTTGGCGCGACGATGCGGCGCCGATCCGGGCGCACGTGCGGGCGAGATCGCTAACCACTGGATCCACGCCGTCACCCCGTACAACCGCGGAAAGGCCGCACAGTACGCCCAGTCGGCGGGCGACTATGCGCTGTCCCACCTCGCACCGGACGAAGCCGTCGCCTGGTACCGCCAAGCCCTCGACTTCCTTCTCGACGATGACCCGGCGCAGGGCTGCGAAGTCCTGGTCGGCCTCGGGACCGCCCAACGCCAGATCGGCGACCCGGCGCATCGGGAAACACTTCTCGGCGCCGGTCGCCTCGCTTCTGAGCTGCACCAGGACGATCTGCTCGTCCGTGCGGCGCTGGCCAACAATCGCGGCGACGTCAGCGTGTTCGGATCGATCGACGACGAGCGGGTCGACATCCTGCGCCGGGCGATAGCGGTACGACCCGACGGGCCCGACGGTGCTCTCCTGCATGCGATTCTCGCCATCGAACTGCACGGAGCCCCCGATGAACAGGTCGAGCCGGTGGCTACCCGGGCAATAGCGCTCGCCCGTGAGGTCGGCGAGGCCCGAATCATCGCGGAAGTGGTGAGCCTTGCCCAAAGCGCACTGCGCACTCCCGATGTCCTCCGGCAGCGGGCACGATTGCTACCCGAAGGTCTCGCCGCCGCGGAAACCACCGGCGACGCGCGGCTGCGCGGCATACTCGCGATGTCCCAGCACGAGATCGAACTTCAGCTCGGTGATCGCGACGCCATGGACCGGGAGAAGCTGATTCTGGGCTCCTTCGCAGCGAACAGCCCGGAACCGTTCGTCCGCTGGACCACCTCTCAAACCGACTCTCTGCACCTGTTCCTGGACGGCGACCTGGAAGGGGCCGAGTCCGTCGCCACGGCCGGCTTCGAGCTCGGTGCCGCCACCGGGCAACCGGAGGCGTTCTTCGGCTACGCCGGCCAGATGTTTCAGATCCGCCGGGCCCAGGACCGCCTCGCCGAAACGGTCGAAGCCCTCGAGCAGGTCGTTCAGGAGAACCCAGGGCTGCTGGTCTTCCACGCCGCCCTCGCCTACGTATGGTGCGAACTCGGAAGAAAAACGGAGGCCCGGGCGCTCGCCGAGGCTTTCGACGCCTCAGACGGCGGCGCACCTCAGTTCTGGTCCACGGCCCTGATGCTGTGGGCCGATGTCTGCCATACGCTTGCCCTGCCCGAGCCCGCCGCCCGGATCCTGCCAGCCCTCAGCCGATGGCAGGAGCAGATTGCAAGCACGGGCGCCACCACCGAGGGCTCCATCGCCTACGGACTGGGCCGCACGCTCGCAACCCTTGGCCGGATGCAGGAGGCTGCCGCCGCCTACGAACTCGCCCTCACCGTCAACCGCCGGCTGCGGGCGCCTCTGTTCGTTGCCCGCACACAGCTCGGCTATGCGGAGGCTCTCTCCGAAGCCGTGCCCGGCAGGGCACGCGCCATGGCGGCCGAAGCACACAGAACCGCATCGCGATTCGGCTTCGTGCTGGTCCAACGACACGTCGCCCGGTTCCTGGAACAACTCTCCTGAGGTCGCACTCCCTCGGATCAGACTCCAGACCGGCAGCACCGGCAGATGCTTTCGGTGGCGAGCGCACCGCGCAGACCGGCGAGGAACCGCAGGCAGGCACGAACACCGGCGACCCGTCCCACCGTCACCAGGTGCCGCGCACAAGCCGACGACCGTGCCGACCCGCGTGGCCCCGGGTGGCGGCTGTCCACCGGGGCGGCGATGGAGTACGGTCGATCGCAGGTGTGCCGGGAAGTCTGGTCGGCGGTCATATCCGCACGACCCCGACAAGGACTTCCCGATGAGCCAACTCGCGCTGCGCGCAAGAAACCTCACCAAACGGTACGGGTCCCTGACCGCCCTCGACGACCTCTCTCTCGATGTGCCGGCCGGGGAGGTGTTCGGTTTCCTCGGCCAGAACGGCGCCGGGAAGTCCACCACCATCCGGCTGCTGCTCGGCCTGGCACGTCCGACCGCGGGGCAGGCATGGATCTTCGACACCGAGGCCACCGACGTCGTCCGGGCACACCACCTGCTGGCGTACGTGCCCGCGGATGTCGCGCTGTGGCCCCAACTGACCGGTACGGAGATCCTGCACCTGCAAGCACAGACCGGTCCCGGCGCCGACCTGGCCTATCGGGCCGAATTGATCGAGCGGTTCGCGCTGGATCCGTCGAAACCGGCCCGGACCTATTCGACGGGCAACCGGCAGAAGGTGGCGCTGATCGCGGCGTTCGCCACCCGGGCGCCGCTGCTGGTGCTCGACGAACCGACCAGCGGCCTGGACCCACTGATGGAACGCGAGTTCCGCACCGCCGTCGGCCAGGCACGCGACCGAGGGCAGACCGTGTTCCTCAGCTCCCACCAACTCGCTGAGGTCGAGGCGATCTGTGACCGGGTCGGGATTCTGCGTACCGGCCGGCTCGCCGAGGTCGCCACCATCGACCGGCTCCGCGGTCTGCACCGCTCCGAGGTGACCGTCACCTACACCGGCACCGCGCCACGATTGTCCGCGATCCCCGGCGTCGAGACGGTCGAGGCGACCGGCGACGGCCGGCTGCGATTCACCCTGACCGGTTCGCCCACTGCCGCCCTGCAAGCACTCGCCGCCGCGGACGTCACCGCTCTCACGATCCGAGAGCCGAGCCTCGAGGAGATCTTCCTGGACTTCTACGGGACGGAGCCGGCCCGATGAGCATCGCAGCGGTCTCCCCCACCGCCACCGCACGGCGGGCCAGGCCCGCTCCGGGGCGCGCGGTCACCAGGCTGGCGATCCGGCAGGTACGCCGGGGTGGGCTCATCGTCGTGGCTCTGAGCGGTGGCGTGACAGCGCTGGTCGCGGCCACCTACGCCCAGGTGATGGCCGATCCCGCCGCGGCCGGCAGTCTGCAGGCGCTCGCCGGGAACCCCGCGATCCGCACCCTGTTCGGCCCGCCCGTGGGATTGGACACGGCGGGCGGATTCACCGTGTGGCGGGTCGGCACGTTCCTCGCCGTACTGCTGGCGACGTGGTCGGTTCTGGCCACCACTCGCGTCACACGCGGTGAGGAGGATGCCGGACGGTGGGACATGCTGCTGGCCGGGATCGTCCCGCTGCGCGCGGTGTTGATCCGCCACTTGGCGGCCGTCGCCGCCGTGCCGGTCGTCACCGGCGCGGCGATCACCGTCGTCCTACTGGCGTCGGGGACCGCTGCGCCGGGCGCTCTCGTCCACGGTGCCGGAACCGGTCTGCTCGGCGTGTTCTTCGTCGCGGTCGCTGCGCTGGCCGCTCAGGTGTTCCCGAGTCGCACGCCGGCGACCGGTTCCGCGATCGTGGTCCTCGGGCTCGGTCTGCTGGCGCGCATGATCGGCGACGGTGTCACCGAACTGGGCTGGTTGCACTGGTTGTCGCCGTTCGGTCTGCTCGCGCTCAGCGGCCCCTACGTTCAGGATCGTGTCGTTCCGCTCGTGCTGCTGCTTGTCGCGGCGGCGGTCATTGCCGCAGGTGCTCTGGCGGTTGCCGGTCGGCGGGAGGTTCGTGAGGGTCTGGTCGCGGCGAGTCCGGCCCGGCGTCCGCGGCTCGGTCTGCTCGGCGGTGTGGAGGCGTTCGCGGTGCGCCGGGTGTTGCGGCCGCTGACCGGCTGGACGATCGGGATCGGCGCCTACTACCTGCTCATCGGTCTGACCGCCGTATCGATCACCGGATTCCTCGCCGACAACCCGGCGCTGGCTGACGAGGCCGCCCAGGCCGGGTTCGCCGAACTGGGCAGCATCGCCGGGATCTCTGCGACGCTGTTCGCGATCCTCGCCATGCCCGTCAGCGGGTTCGCCGCAGTGCGGATGGGCGCTTTCGTCGCTGCCGAGACGGACCGGCGGCTGGTGCTACTGGCCGCCGGGCCGGTCAGCCGGACCCGGCTGATCGGTGCGGACATCGCGGCTACCGCCTGCGCCACCGCCGTCCTGGTTACGGCAGCCGGAATGGCCACCTGGGCCGGTGCCGCCGTGACCGGCGGCGACTTCAGTCCGGTCGAGGCGCTGACCGGGGCGTGGAACGTCCTGCCGATCGTGGGTCTGAGCCTCGGCACCGCTGTATTCGCCACCGGCTGGGCGCCCCGCTGGGTAGGCGTCGTCGGTGTGCTTCCCGCCACCGGCGGGTTCCTGCTTCTGGTCATCGCCGACAGCATCGCCGCACCAGGGTGGGTCCGAGACCTGTCGCCATACGCACACCTCGCCCCCGTGCCGCTCGCCGACGCCGACTGGACGGCGACGACGGTGATGCTGGGTATCGCCGCGCTGCTGACGGTCGCCGGCCTGGCCGGGTACCGGCGGCGGGACCTGCGGTCATGAGCAAACAGGGTCAGTCCGCCCGGCTGCTCGGGCGACGCCACCGGGTCAGCGTCGCTGTCGGTTGTCTGTGCTCGGCGCTCGCCGCTTCGATCCTGGCGGTGCCGATGCCCTACTACGGGATCTTCGCTGTCGTCGCGATGATCGTCGTCTTCACCGGCGGCGTCGTACTTCGGCGCCGGTGAAGACGACCGTAGGGGACGTACTGGTCCCGCGGGACGTGAACCGAACCCGGCATCAAGGTTGTCCCACAGCAGTGATGGCGCATCGACGGGGTGGCATTCGATGAAGGTTCTGGTGCTGACGCTGGGCACTCGCGGCGACGTACAACCGTTCGTGGCCCTGGCCCAGCAACTAAAGCAACGCGGCCATGAGGTGGTGGTGGCGGCTCCCCACCGTTTCACCAGCCTGGTCGAAGGTCACGGGGTGATGTTCGCAGGTATCGACGACGGCCCACTGCGGCTGCTCGACACCGGAACTGCGGTCGGGGATGTCGCCACCGGCGGCGTCGGCGCGAAACTGGCACTGATGCGGCGGATGCCGGCGATGTTCACCCGGGTACTCGACGACTGCTGGAAGGTCACCTCGACCGGGGCGGGTTCGGGCGCCGAACTGATCGTGCACAACGGCCAGGTCATGGCCGGGCAGCACATCGCGGAGAAGCTGGACATCCCGGCGGTTCTGGCACTGCCCATGCCGATCTATGTCCCTACCCGGGAGTTCCCGTGGCCCGGTCAACAGTTACCGTCGTGGCTGCCCGCACCGGTGAACCGCCTGACGTATGCGGGGATGAAGGCTCCGGCGTTGATGTTCGGCCGCACGGTGGATCGGTGGCGGTCCGGGCTCGGCCTGCCACGCCGACGGAGCCGGCACGATCCGTCACGGCGCCCGGACGGGACACCGGCGCCGGTGCTGCACGCGGTGAGCCCGGCAGTCGTACCGCGTCCGGCTGACTGGCCGCCGACGGCCCACATCACGGGCTACTGGTTCGCCGAAACCACAGCCACCGCACACATCGCTGCTCCTGACGGCCTGCACTTGACGGATGGTGACGGCCAGCCGGTGGTCTTCGTCGGGTTCGGCAGCATGGCGGGCCCGGATCCGAAAGCCGCGACCGAGCAGGTGGTGCAGGCATTGCGAATGGCCGGCGTACGCGGCATCCTCGCAGGCGGCTGGGGCGGACTTCAGCAGACCTCGGGGCCGGACACGTTCCTGGCCGGGGACGTACCCCACGAGACGGTGTTCCCCCGGTCTGCGGTGATCGTGCACCACGGCGGAGCAGGAACCACCGCCGCCGCGATCCGCGCCGGCCGACCGCAGGTGGTGTGCCCGTTCGTCGCCGACCAGCCGTTCTGGGGCGCCCGGATGCACCAGTTGGGCGTCGCGCCGGAGCCGATCAACCTGCGGCACCTGACCGTGCCGAGGCTGGCCGCCGCCATCCGCCGCGCCGTCGACGACCCAGCGATGATCACCGCCGCTCGCCGGCTAGGCGAGCAGATTCGCGCCGAGAACGGGGTCGCGACAGCAGCGGCCCTGCTGGAACAGCTCGCCGGTGAACACCGGTGAACCCGAGTCCTCACCCAGCCGGGTGACGTATCAGCAGCGTCCCCGCCGACGCGCCGCCGATGATCGTCGAACGTCACCGGCGGCGGACCTCGGCAGGCGCCCCGACCTTTTCAGGTGCCCTCGGGCCGGATCACGGCCGGTTGCTGGTACACGTCCGGGACGTCGTCGTGGTCGGCGTCAGCGGTCTCAGCCTCGTGGATACGCCGGTACGTGCGATTGCGCAGCCGCAGGATCACTGTTGCCAGCAGCGCAGCTCCCAGCGAGCCGGCCAGCACCGCGACCTTCACGTGATCGTCTCGGTCGCTACCGGCACCGAATGCCAGCTCCCCGATCAGCAGTGACACCGTGAACCCGATACCGGCCAGCACCGACAGACCGATCACGTCGATCCACACGAATCCGGCATCCATCTTCGCCCGGGTGAACCGGGTGACCAGCCACGTCGCAGCGGTGATGCCCACCGGCTTACCGACGATCAACCCGACCACGATGCCGACCGCGACCGGGTCGGTCAGCGCCGAACCCAGACCGTCGACGCCGCCGACCGCCACCCCGGCCGACATGAACGCGAACACCGGCACGGCGACGCCGGCGGAGATCGGCCGGAACCGATGCTCGAAGTGTTCCGCCAGGCCAGGGCCGACCTCCGCGCCACCCGCTTTCCTGCTGCGAAGTACCGGCACAGCGAACCCCAGCAGGACCCCGGCGACGGTGGCGTGGACCCCGGAGGCGTGCATCAACGTCCACGTGGCGAACGCCAGCGGCAACAGCAGCCACCACGACCGGACCCTGCGCTGCACCAGCACGGTGAACAGCATCAGCGGCACCAGCGTGGCCAGCAGCGGCACCACCGACAAGTCGGTGGTGTAGAAGACCGCGATGATGACGATGGCCAACAGGTCGTCGACCACCGCCAGGGTGAGCAGGAACGTGCGCATCGCGTGCGGCAGGAATCGGCCGATCACCGCGAGTACGGCCAGGGCGAACGCGATGTCGGTGGCGGTCGGGATCGCCCATCCTTTCACTGCCCCGGTTGCCGAGCCCGCGTTGACCGCCAGGTACAGCCCGGCGGGCACGATCACCCCGCCGAACGCGGCGGCGATCGGGACCGCGGCACGGCGCGGATCTCGCAGGTCCCCGGCGACGAACTCCCGCTTCAGTTCGAGCCCCGCGACGAAGAAGAAGATCGCCAACAGACCGTCGGCGGCCCACGTTGAAAGTGGTAGATCAAGATGCAGCGCGTGCGGGCCGACGGTGAACTCGCGCAGAGTCTCGTAGCCGCCGGACCAGGGCGAGTTGGCCCAGATCAGGGCGAGGACCGCGCCGGCCAGCAACAGGATGCCGCCGATGGTCTCCTTACGGAGGATGTCCCCGATGCGACGGGCTTCCGGCCACGTCCCGCGGGCGAACAGATTCGGGATGCGCGGTGGCGTCACCGTCATGGCTACTCCAGTTTTCGGGGTCGGGTCAGACGTTGCCGACCAGACTTCCCGGCGCACCTTGGGCGAAGTCTACCGGCGCAACGGAGCATGTGCCGGGTGATGGCGCCGAGGGTGACGAAACAACCAAGGCGACCCACCTGTCACCGCTCGCTTCATCCGGCCCGGCCGACAGCGGCTACCCGATATCGAGCAACCGGTCCACCTGCTGTAGCTGAACATCTTGCGCACCTGCGCGTTCGGTCCCCGAAGAGGAAACTGTCCGCCCTCAATGGTCATCCGACGGTGGGCCTGAAGCATCATGACGACGGCGCCTTCATCGATGCACTCGGCTCCGCGAATGTCGACGACCAGGCGACCCGGCCGCATGTCCGCCGCATCGCCGAGTAGCCCGGGGGGGGGGATCTCACCCCGGGCTACTCAGCTCTCATGCGCCTGCATGGCACACGATTTTGTTCACCGAAACGCTGCAGTTCATCGGAGGTACCCGTGATCGGCGGACCGCCACACGGATACAACCCGGCGGGCCGTCCGGCTGATGGCCGCGCCGCAGCAGTTCCTGCGCCAACGCGACGAACGGCTGCCCATCACCGCGAGTGCCCAACGTCAGGATCAGAACCTTCATCGTGAGCCGCCCGAAGACGCCGACCAGTCCATGCCGACCAGGCTTCCCGGCTCACCATCGGCGAGCATTTGGCCCACCGTCCACTCCGCAGCCGAACCCTCACCCCATGAACTGCCACCGGCGGCCTCGGCATCCCGATCCAGCCCCACGCCGTCACGCGCAAAGCGGACAGACGACGAAGGGACACGGCGGCGACGGGTACGGCCAGGACCTCAAACGGTGTGGATGCCGCGACAGGCGAGGCCAGCGGCTGAAGCACGAGCCGATCATCGATACGTTCTTCCTGCTTACCGCAGTCGCGGTCCTGGTTGCGTCGACGAGATCCGACTATCCTGACCTCATGATGAGCGCGTGGCGTCTGGCTGAGGCGTCTCCGCTGTTCAGCATGCTTGGCGATCCACGACCCGGTCACGGGCTCATTGGAGTCAGCGACCCGGACGTGCATCTACGCGACGGAACCTGGACGATGTTTCTCGGCGCTTTCACCACCCGCTTCTCGGTACGCATCGTCGAGGCCCGGCTGCCCGGTGACGCAGCGATCACCGATGACTCATGGAAGCTGGTCCTCGACCGGCGCAAACGCGCGGCCGAGTTGGGTGCCCCGCCTGATCGGCACGCCTGGGATGCGGCCGGCATGCACACGCCGAGCTACGTCAAAGGGCCTGGCGTCGAGCGCATCTACTACGCGGGAAGGCGTACGCGGCAGATCACTGGTCCCGGCAGTAGGTATGCCCTCGGGTGTCTCGAACATCGCGATGGTTCCTGGCATCGTCTCCCGGGTCCGGTACTGACCGGAGATCCGGCACGGCCCAGCGCCCTGGAGCCCTTCGTCCTTCATACGGACGGGCGGTGGCGGATGTGGTTCCTTTCAGCGATCGGCGAGACCGGCCGTGGAGAGCAGCCCGATTACCAGCTGCGGTACACCGAAAGTGACGATGGCATCCGCTGGGAGACACCCGAGACGTTCGCGACCGCCGAGGAGGGCTTCTTCGACAACGCGGTCACCGGCGGCGCTGAGGGCTGGCAGATGGTGCTCGCGCGAGGGACGAACCTGTATGGCACGAGACCGTTCCCCGGCCAGGGTCTCTGGCTCGCCGAAGCCGCGAGTCCGGGCGGGCGCGACTCGTGGTCGTCGCTGCAACGGCTACTCGACACCGATGCCGGCGCGCAGGACTGGTACGCCGCCGGGGTGTGTGGCCCGGCTGTCGTGACCGAAAGCGACAGGCTGCATGTATTCGCCACAGGTACCCACGCCTTGACCCCGTGGTGGCGGGCTGCGCTCGGCAGGCTGCGCGCCAGGCGGAGCCTGCCGGCGCCCGCGCCCTACTTTCTGACGACTGGGCGATTCACCTTTCGCCGAGCCTGAGCGACCGCGTCCAATTAGGGGGCCGGCTCGGCATCGGATTCGTCACCGATCACGCGTCCATCACCCGGTGGCAGCTCCGCATCAACCGCTTCGACCGACACGCCTGGATGATCATTGCCACAACGACACCCCTCACCTCGCGTACGGGCAGGACAGCGGTGTATGTGACACTCATCGTCGGCGCAGGACCCTTATGAAGTTGACTGTGAGAGGCCACCTTCTTATCGGGGTTCTGCGCCGCTTCTACGTAGCCGGCATGATCTGGCGCGTCCCCGACTTTCCGGACACCAATTTCGCTACAGACGGCAACCGAACCATTGCTCGGAATGGCTCACTGATGACGAATCCGCCCGCCGGATCGGGTAAATCAGGGGTTTTCGGGGGACGGTTCAAAACTCAATAGGCAGAAACAAAAGCCCTGACCAGCATTCGTGCTGGTCAGGGCTTTTCAATGGTCGGGCTGACAGGATTTGAACCTGCGACCCCTTGTAACCAACGCGATCATTCCGAGCTTGTCATCGGTTGTCGCGCACTGGCGATAGGCTGCACAAACACGAAAAATCAGCGATCATCCCTTGTCACTGATTGCCAACTTCAAGCCCGGGTTTTCGGGGGGTAACCGGGGGCCTGCGAGAGCCGAAACTTCATCCGTCCTGGTCACAGCCGCCTCTATCGCCGACACATGCTGCCAGGCTCCGAGCCGGTTTCAGCGACCGGATCTCGTTGACGATCGATGCAGCATCCAACGCGAGGATGATCGGTTGTGTTGCTGTGACTGACCTACCTCGATGTGACCAACGCTCTGGCCCTGCTGCGGCTGATGCCGATGAGCGACCGCGATAAGGACGCCGAGATCCCCGCCTTGCGGCACCAGATCCTGGTGCTCGAACGGCAGCTCGGTGGCGAGCGGATCCGGTTCACGAGGATCGACCGGGCCTGGCTGGCGGCTCTACCGCACCCCTTACCCCGAACGGTGCTGCATCACCTGCGGCTGCTCGTGCGCCCGGAAACGGTGCTGCGCTGGCATCGTGATCTGGTCGCCCGACGGTCCCGGCCCTGCCGGGCCGGTAGGCCACGAACTCTCCGGTCGATCCGTGTGCTGGTGCTGCGCCTGGCGTTAGAGAACAGCGGCTGGGGCTATCGGCGTATCCACGGTGAGCTGCTCACTCTGGGCGTGAAGGTCGCCGCGTCCAGAGTGTGGGATACCCCACAGGACTCCGAGATCGACTCGGCACCCGAGCGTACGAATAGCACCTGGGCGACGTTCCTTCGCTCCCAAGCCCAGGGCCTGATCGCTGCGGACTTCTTCGGGACCGTGACGCTGACCGGCGCCCGCCTGTACGTCCTCGCGGTGATCGAACACGCCACCCGTCGCGTCCGGGTACTCGGCGTCACGTCCCATCCGACCGCCGCCTGGGTCGCGCAGGCCGCCCGGAACCCGGTCATGGACCTCGAGGACACCGGCTGCCAGATCAAGCACCTGATCCGTGACCGTGACGGCAAGTACCCGGCCCTGTTCGACACCATCCTGGCCGACGCCGACATCGCGGTCGTGCTCAGCGGCGTCCAGATGCCTCGCATGAATTCGATCATGGAACGGTGGATCCAATCCTGCCGTCACGACCTACTCGACCGGACCCTGATCTTCAACCCGGCCCATCTGCTGCATGCTCTGCGCGAGTACGAACGCCACCACAATCGGCATCGACCGCACCGAGGCATCGCGAACGCCCGGCCCCTGCGAGCACTACCCTCCCCAACCACCGAGCCGGCAGCCCTCGCGCGTCTGCGCGTCCACCGACATGATCGACTCGGCAGACTCCTCCACGAATACGAGCATGCCGCCCCACCAGCGCGGATGGCATTATCGGCACCCGCACCGTCGTAGCGAGCCGCGGGGAAGCCCCACGTCCTACACCTGCAACGCCACCGGCGGACCGCGGTGAACGAGGACAGCACAAAGCCCGACCGCCGAGGCGATCAGGCTTTGCGTCACCCGTGTGGCCGGCTACCGGATCTTTTTCGCGTCCTCATCGTTCCAGATCGACATCGGGACAT
>DATMVU010000904.1:0-3054 GCA_035562875.1 Actinoplanes sp.
CCCCGGTGCCCGGACAGCCAGGGCTGGTCAGGCGGATCAAAGGGCCGGGTGACCGCCGGTGCGGTGACCGGCCAGAGAAAGAACAACAACAGGAGCACAGCGGGTACAGGCATGCCGGGAAGCCTGCCCGCACCGCCGGGAATCCGCGGCTGCCCCTGTGGACAGCCGCCGACTGTGGATTACGAGCCGAACCCGGGCTCGTCGGGTAGGGAGATGTCCGGCTTCTCCAGCTCCTCGACGTTCACGTCCTTGAACGTCATCACCCGAACGTTCTTCACGAAGCGGGCCGGGCGGTACATGTCCCACACCCAGGCATCGTGCATCTCGACCTCGAAGTACACCTCGCCGTCGGAGTTACGCACGTGCAGGTCGACCTGGTTGGCCAGGTAGAACCGGCGCTCGGTCTCCACCACGTAGGAGAACTGACGGACGATGTCGCGGTACTCCCGGTAGAGCTGCAGCTCCATCTCGGTCTCGTACTTCTCGAGATCCTCTGCGCTCATCGTGTCTCGCCCTCCATGGCCTTATCTTCCCCCACCGACGGCGACGGCTGAGGCTGCTCGCCCGACGCCACGCCGACGGTACCCTCAGCAGTCTCCGGAATCAGCAGCGGCACGGTAACGGATACATCGTCGAACAAGGAAGGCGCGGGTACCGAAACGGGACGCCGGGCCCGTGGCGGCCGGTTGCCGCGCCCGGAGACGGCTGCCACGTTGACGTACGAGAACCGGTGTTCGGCGCACGGTCCGTGCCGGTTCAGTGCGGTGCTGTGCTCCTCGGTGATGTACCCCTTGTGCACGGCGAAACCGTAGTCCGGGAACTTCGCGTCCAACTCGACCATCAGCCGGTCCCGGGTGACCTTGGCCAGTACGCTGGCGGCGGCGACGCAGGCGGCGACCCGGTCACCCTTCCACACCGCGAGACCGGGGGCGCCCAGGCCGTCGACCGGGAAGCCGTCGGTGAGCACATACTCCGGGGGGACCTCCAGTGACGCCAGGGCCCGGCGCATCGCGGCGAGGTTGCACACGTGCAGCCCACGGGCGTCGACCTCGGCCGGTGGAATGATCATCACGGACCAGGCGAGGGCTTTCGCCACCACCTGCTCGTAGACCCGTTCCCGGGCGGCCGCGGTCAGCAGCTTGGAGTCGGCCAACCCGGGGATCTCGCCGCGCCGCCCCTCGGGCAGGATCGCGGCAGCGGCCACCAGCGGCCCGGCACAGGCGCCCCGGCCGGCCTCGTCGGCGCCGGCCACGTGCCGGAAGCCACGGCGCTGCAACGCCTGCTCCAAGGCGTAGAGCCCGGCTTCCCGGCGGACCACGGTGCGCGGCGGGGCCAGCATGTCAGGCCCCTTCCAGCGATCGGACCAGATCGGCCAGGTCGGCCGGGTAGATCTCCTCGGTGCTCGCCACGATCTCGGCGACCGACCACCACCGGTGTTCGGTGATCGTCAGCTGCTCCTCCTCGTCCATCCCGGCCGTGTCGACCTGCCAGTCGTCCACCCGGAGCAGGTAGAAGTCCTGCTCCTGACGGTACGGCCGGCCGCTGTAGGAGAACTCGGCCACCTCGTGCCGCACCGGAGCACCCAGGTCGGTGGCCGGCACCCGCAGCCCGACCTCCTCGAACAGCTCGCGACAGGCGGCGTCCAGGGTCGTCTCGCCGTCGTCGAGTCCTCCGCCCGGGGTGAACCACCAGCGGAGCCCGGGGCGGGCCGGGTCACCGCCACGCAACAGCAGGACACGGCCGGCGAGATCGATCAGCAGAACCCGGCCGGCACGGCGTTGTATCACCTCGGTCACGCAACCAAGCCTATTGCGCGAATCTCACTTACCCGCGGCGGGGACCGACTCGAATTCCTCCGGAACCGAGAGCAGGGTCGCCCGGCCGGCCGGCCAGAAGATCGTGAAGGCCCGGCCGACCACCGAGTCGATCGGGATCGTCGCCTCCTGGATCTTGCCGGCCTCGTCGGCTGCGGTGCTCTGCTCGTAGTGCTCCAGCGAGTCACCGGACGCCTCACGGTGGTCACCCATCACCCAGAGGCGGCCCTCCGGGACGGTGATGTCGAAGTCCTGGTCGGCGACCTGGTTCCGGGTGCCGTCGGACTCCACGTACACGTACGGCTCGTCCAGGGACCGGCCGTTGATGACGAGACGCCGCTGGGCGTCGCAGCAGACCACGTTGTCGCCGGGCTGGCCGATGACCCGCTTGATGAAGTCCTCGCCGTCGGCGCCGGACTGCCACGCGGACGGCGCCTTGAAGACGAGGATCTCGCCCCGGCGCGGCTCCCGGAAGTTGTAGACGAGCTTGTTGACGAGCACCCTGTCCCACAGCTCGAGGGTGTGCTGCATCGAGGGCGACGGGATGTAGAAGGTCTGCAGGACGAAGGCGCGAACCAGGACGGCGACAAGGATCGCCACCCCCAGAAGGATGGGAAGTTCGCGCCAGAAAGATCCCTTGCGCTTTTCGGTCTGCTCGTCAATCACGCTCGGAGCCTACGTCGTCGAGTCACGAACGACATGCTGGAACGCGCGGATAAAGCGGCACCGAGCAGAAGGGGGAAAATATCGGCCGCGACGATCGGCTCGGACTCGCGTGCCCGCACCGGATGCGCTGCGGCGGCCGCCGGGTACTGCTCACCGAACTGTTTCCACACGTCGGGGATGTCCAGACCGGTGAATCGATCACTGGGCCAGACGGTCACGAAGGCCCGGCCGATGATGTTCTCGATCGGGACGGTGCCCTGGCAGCGGGCGTCGAGGGAGACCTCCCGGTGATCGCCCATCACGAACATCTCGCCGGCCGGCACGGTGACCTCGGCGAACCGGCGGCTGCTGCACTGGCCCGCGATCGGCGGCTGGCTCAGGTCGGAGTTGAAGCCGTCGTCGATGTACGCCTCGTCGATGCTCACCCCGTTGACGGTGATCCGGCCCTGCGCATCACAGCAGGAGACCTTGTCACCCGGAAGACCGATCACCCGTTTGATGAAGTCCTTCTCGCCGGGCCGGCTGACCCCGACCAGGTCACCGATGGTCCGGCCGAGCTTGGCGAGGAAGGCGT
>DATMVU010000905.1:0-4451 GCA_035562875.1 Actinoplanes sp.
GGGAACTCGTCACCCGTCCCGGCCACGGCTCCAAACGTCACCTGGAGATCCGCCTGCCCGGCGGCGGCACCTACCGCACCGGCGACTACCTCTCGATCGTGCCCGAAAACGATCCCGCCCTGGTGTCCCGCATGCTCGACCGTCTCGGCCTGCGCCCCGGCACACTCCACACGATCGCCTCGGACACCCCGCAGACCCCGATCCCGATCGGTCACCCGGTCACCGCCGAAGAGCTGCTCTCCCGGTACGTGGACCTGACCGTCCCGGCCACCCTCGGCGTAGTCGCCCGGCTGGCCGGGACCACCCGCTGCACCCCGGAGCGCGCCGAACTCGACCAGCCCGGCCCCCTCCTGGAGAACCGGCTCACCCTCCTCGACCTGCTGGAACGCTTCACCTCCTGCCGCGTGGAACTGGCCCTCGTCCTGGAGTTGCTGCCCGCACCCCGGCCCCGGCTCTACTCGATCAGCTCCGCCGCCGAGCAGCAGCCCGAGGTGGCCGCCCTGACCGTGTCGGTCGTGGACGGTGGCACCGCCTCCGGTCACCTGAGCCGGTCCCGCCCCGGCGACCCGCTGACGGTCACTGTCAGGTCCCCGGCCGAGACGTTCCGCCCACCGGCCGACCCGTCCACCCCGATCCTGATGATCGCCGCCGGTACCGGCATCGCCCCGTTCCGCGGCTTCCTCCACGCCCGCCCGGCCTCCGCTCCGGCCGTGCTGTTCTTCGGCTGCCGCCACCCGGACGCCGACGACCTGTACGCCACCGAACTCACCGGCCACGAGGTCCACCGCGCGTACTCCCGCCGTCCCGACGGCGACATCCGCCACGTCCAGCACCGCCTGTGGGAACAGCGTGACCGGGTCCTCGCCCTGGTGGCCGAGGGCGCCCACGTCTACGTGTGCGGTGACGCCCACGGCATGGGCCCCGCCGTCGAGGACACCCTGCGCCGGATCGGCGGCGACACGTGGCTGGACGACCTGCGGACCGCCGGCCGGTACGCCACCGACATCTACTGACCGGCGAGATGGCCGCAGGTCGCGCTGTCGGCCGGGCGACCAGCGCCGTCCTCGCCGGGGGCACCCACCGACCTGCGGACGTCGTGCCCGGGATGGCCCGGCTATGCGAGCGTGCCGATCGAGGGTGGTGTGAAGCCGCCGAACTCGCGGTCCAGCAGGTCCGCGAAACGGATCGGGGTGTGATCTTCGAAGAGCGGACCGATCAGTTGTACGCCGATCGGCAGCCCCTGTGCCGACCGGGTGACCGGCACCGCTGTCGACGGCAGGCCGGGTGCCGTCGCGAGGCCACCCCACACCAGTTGGTCGAAGTAGTCGTGGCCCACACCGTCGACTGGGATCGTCCGCCGCAGCATCGGCTCGCTGTGATCGTGCGGGAAGGCCGCGGTCGACGAGACCGGCGCGATCACGATGTCGACGTCGGTGAACAGTTCCGCCCACTGGGCCCGCTGAACGCCGCGGACGGTGTCGGCGGCGACCCGGTCACGATGGCTGAGGACCACACCGCGGGCCCGTTCGGCGGCCAGTGACGTGTCGGCCGGGTCGAGGGCTGCGGCAACCCGCTGGGCGGCCTCGTACACCGGTGGCGGGAAACCGGCCGCGAGGGTCGACTGGAGCAGGCGCATGTAGGTGCGGGCACCGTCGGCCAGGTCGGGCAGGTGCGGGCTGTGCCGCCGGACCGTCACCCCCGCTGCCGCCAGCCGCCCGGCCAGCCCGTCGATCGCCGCCCGGACCTCGGCCGACACCGGGACGAGCGGGTGCGCGTCCAGCACCAGAACCCGGAACGAGCCCAGGTCGTCGTGCCGGGCCGGCCGCAGCACGGTCCGGTAGGCGATGCCGAGACCCGCCTCGTCCGGGTCGGCGAGCAGCCGGACCATCATCGCCAGATCGGCCGCACTGCGAGCCATCGGCCCGATGACCCCCAGGTCACCGCCGAGTTCAGGAAGCGGCCGGGTTCCCGGGAAGGTGTGCCCGCGCATCGGGAGCAGACCGGTCGACGGCTTGTGCGCGTACACCCCGCAGAAGTGCGCCGGCACCCGCAGCGACCCGCCGATGTCCGACCCCATCGACAGCGCCCCGAACCCGGCCGCGACGGCGGCGGCCGAACCTCCCGAGGAGCCACCCGGCGTACGCCCGAGGTCCCACGGGTTGTTGGTGGTGCCGTGGATCGTGTTGTAGGACTGGAAGTCACCGAGCCCGAGCGGGACGTTCGTCTTGCCGAGGATCACCGCCCCCGCCTGCCGGAGCCGGCCGGCAGCGACCGAGTCGGTGGCCGCCACATGATCTTTGAACTGCGGAAACCCCCAGGTGGTAGGAAGCCCGGCAACGTCGAGGGAGTCCTTGATGGTCACCGGTACGCCGAGCACCGGCCCGACTCGGCCCTGAGCCCGTGCCGCGTCGGCCGCGCGTGCCGCATCGAGGGCCCGCCCGAAGTCACGCACACAGACCGCGTTGATGTCACCGTCAAGCCGTTCGATCCGGTCGATCACGGCCGTGGTGACCTCGACCGCCGACACGTCACCACTGTCCATCGCCGAGGCCAGCTCGGCCGCTGTCGCATACGCGTAGTCGGGCATGCCTTACAGACTGCCCCATCACGTCTCCTGCGACCGGCCGTCGACCATGCCGACATAGGTCTCCGTGGCGTCCGGGCGGCGGGCCTGCACCTCGAGGATCGTCCGGTCGTCACCGAGGACCGACCGGATCTGGCCCGGCCGGGAGGTGACCACCGTGGCCCGGCCGCACAACGCGATCCCGATCGCGTGGGCCGCGCCGAGCCGGCTGGCGGTGTCCGCGATCCCGCCGATGACCGGGGGAGTGTCGCCGGGGCTGTCGAACACGTCGGCGATCCGTACGACCGGGTTCGCCCGCAGCGGGCCGAGTCGATGACGGTCGGTGTGGTCCAGCAGCCGCCGGCGCTGTCCGGGTCGGCAGCGTTCACCGCAGGGGCTGGGCCGGCTGAGTCCAGCGGCGGGCCGGTTGCCGGACCGCGCCCGCCCCGGCCGGCCGGTAACCGGCCCGCAGTGCCCACCACCGCGGCCGGTGCGGTGGACTCGGGGACCCGATGTGAGGGCTCGCCGGGGGCTTGATCTACCGGGCCAGGCGGTCCAGTAGTTCGCCGAGCAGTGCGCGTTCGCCGGGGGTGAGGTCGCCCGGGTCGTCGCCGACCAGTGCCCGCAACGTCAGGGCGACGCTCGCCCGGGTCGCGGGGGTGTCGGTGGAGGACGTGTGCAGGACTCCGGCCAGTGCGGCCTCGCGGACCCGGGTGGACAGTCCGAAGTCCGGCTCGGGCTGGCTGATCAGGGTGAGCGTGATGCCGACGTTGGCGGCGAGCACCTGTTCGGCGGCGTCGGCGGCCGGCACCTTGAGCAGGCCCTGAGCTGCGGCGCCGGTGAACCGTTCGCGCAACGCGGCGTGCGCGGGAGCGGTGACGGCGCAGGGCTTCCCCGGCTCGGCGCGGCCGTAGAGCAGTCCGTAGAACGACGGGTGCTCCAGCCCGAACCGGACGTGCCTGTCCCAGCCCTCGCGCAGGTCGCCCAGCGGGTCACCGGAGCTCTCGACCGCCGTGTACTGGGTGAATCCGTGGTTCACCACGGCGTCGATGAGGCCCTGCTTGCTGCCGAAGTGGTGGTAGAGCGTGGGGGCCTGCACCCCGGCGCGTTCGCACACCGCCCTGGTGGACACCGTGCCGCCGTTCTCCAGTAGCTCTGCCGTGGCGAGCAGGAGCCGATCCCGTGCGTTCTGCATGCTTGCTACATTATCTCATGTAGCGCTACATTGCCCGCTATAGCGAAAGGGGAAGTCCATGAGGACTTGGTTCATCACCGGTGGGACACCCGGAGGATTCGGCCTGGCCTATGCCGAGGCGGCACTGCACCAGGGCGATCAGGTGGTGGTGACCGCGCGCCGGCCCTCCGAACTGCAGGACTGGGCCGAACCGCACGGTGACCGGGTGCTGGTTCTCCCTCTCGACGTCACCGACGCCGAGCAGGTGCGGGTGGCGGTCGCGACGGCGGAGCAGCGGTTCGGCGGCATCGACGTGCTCGTCAACAACGCGGGCCGTGGCTGGTTCGGCTCGGTCGAGGGGGCTCCCGACGAGATGATCCGCCGTACGTTCGACCTCAACCTGTTCGCCGTCGTGGAGGTGATCCGCGCGGTACTGCCGGGTATGCGGGCCCGCGGCGACGGCTGGATCGTGAACATGTCGTCGGTGGCGGGCCTAGTCGGCGCACCGGGATTCGGTTACTACTCGGCGGCGAAGTTCGCGCTCGAAGGACTGTCGGAGACCCTGCGCCACGAAATCGAGCCGTTCGGAGTGCGCGTGCTCGTCGTGGAGCCGGGAGCCTTCCGCACCAAGGCCTACGCCGGCTTCCAGAACGAGCCCGTCAACGAAACCGTAGACGCCTACCTACCGCTGGTCGAGGGCGTCAAAGCGGCGTT
>DATMVU010000906.1:0-6446 GCA_035562875.1 Actinoplanes sp.
TCGCCCGGCGCAGCGGCGCGCTGGTCTGCAGGCCGACGATCAGCTCGTGGTCCCGGTCGAGATAGCCGGGTTGGTGCGACGTGATCGTGGACGGGGTGTGCGTGTCGACGTCGTAGATGCCACGGCGCCGTTCCTCGGCGAACATGCGCTGCAGCCCGTCCCAGATCCGCTCGGTCCGGTGTGTCGGCCCGGTGAGGAACTCGGGCCCGCCGGCGTACGGCTCGACGTTGTCGTGAATGAATGCGCCGACATCGACCGATTCGCGCCATCCTGTGCCGCGGAATCCTCGCCAGCCCTCGTGGGATGTGGTGGCGGCCATGGCCCCTCCTTCGTCGCCTCCAGCCTGGTATCAGCTACGCAAATCGGTAAGTGCCGAAGGTCCCGGCCGGTCGGCCGGTCGCCTGCTTGCCGGCCGGACGATGGTCGAGTTCCGCGACGCAGCGGATAGCGTGGCTCGGGTCCTTCGGCCCTGCTTCACGGGAGGCCCCGGCTCTAGCGTGAGTCGAGAGTACCGAGGGGGACTGATGAAGGCCTGGACCGTGGACGATGTGATGACCAGAGCGGTCGTGTCGGTGCCGGACACCGCCTCCTACCGTGAACTGGTGGATCTGCTGATCAGCCGCCGTTTCAGCGCAGTGCCCGTGGTGGACGACTTTCAGCGGGTGGCCGGTGTGGTGTCCGAGGCGGATCTGCTCCGCAAGATCGAGTACGCAGGCGACGAGGACGCCCGGTTCTTCGAGAGCCGCCGCCGGCGAGGCGAACGGGCCAAGGCACTGGCCGGGACGGCCGGTGAGCTGATGAGCAGTCCGCCGGTGCTCGTTCAAACCGGAACCCTGATCGCCGCGGCGGCCCGCACCATGGACGCCGAGCAGGTGAAGCGCCTACCGGTGGTGGACGATCTGGGCCGGTTGGTCGGCATCGTCACCCGCGGCGACCTGCTCAAGGTTCACCTGCGACCCGACGATGAAATCCACGCCGACGTGCTCGCCGTTCTGACCATCTGTCTTGTCGGCGATGAGGCCGACGGCGATCCGGTGACCGCTGAGGTGCGAGAGGGCGTGGTGACTCTCACCGGCCGGGTCGGTCACCGATCGACGGCCGACCGATCGGTGCGATTCGCCCGCCAGGTCCCCGGCGTGGTGGGGGTCGTCGACTCGCTGCGGTTCGACAACGACGATCGCGAGATCCTCACCGCCGGCACCGTCTTCGGCGTCGCCTGAGAACCGCGGTGAAATCGGCCGCATAGCAGGCGACTCCAAGGAGTAATCGTATGACTTCGATGAGTGTCTTCGATCAGCTCAGTATGCACGGTTTCATCGCCGACTTTCCCGCCGTATGGCTGCGGCGGATGGCAATGGCGGGACGGCCGGTCTACCTGCCGGCCGGACGGCGGTTGTTCCGTGAGGATGCCGCCGCCGACCGGTTCTGGTTGCTGTGCGGCGGTGTGGTGGCGGTCGACCTTCACGTTCCCGGGCGCGGCGACATCGTCGTCGAACGGATCGGTGCCGAGACGGTGCTCGGCTGGTCCTGGTCGCGGCCGCCGTATCGCTGGCGGTTCGGCGCCGTGGTGGCCGAGGATGCCCGCGCTGTGGAGTTCGACGCCCCACGGGTGCGCGCTCTGATGGCCGACGACGCGGAACTCGGCCGTGAACTCGATGCCCGGCTCCTGGATGTCGTGGCCGAACGCCTGCAGGCGGCCCGCCACCGGCTGGTCGAGCTCTACGCGTTTCCCGGCGTGACGCCGTGAGAGCCGGTGTAAGTTTCCGGCGGTGGATGTATTCCGGTGGTCGGCCCAACCGGCTGGCCCGCGTTCTCAACCGGATCTCCGCCGTGCAGTTCGCCTCCGGACGCCTGGGCCCGAGTACGTGGGTCACCCTGGAGGTCACCGGCCGGCGCAGCGGACGACCCGTCACGTGCCCGCTGGTCGTCACCGTCCACCAGGGTGAGCGATATCTGGTGGCGATGCTCGGCCGGCAGGCGAACTGGGTCGCCAATGTCCGCGCCGCCCACGGAGACGCCGTGCTGACGCACGGCACCCGCGAACTGGTTCACCTGACCGAGGTCGAGGTGGGTGACCGCGCGCCGATCCTGCGCCGTTTCGTCGAGACTGCCCGGGGCGCCCGGCCCCACATTCCGGTCACCCCGCACGCCCCGCTGGCAGACTTCGATGCGATCGCCGCCGACTATCCGGTGTTCCGGATCGACAGCCGATCCGGCGCCTCCTGAGGTCCAAGTCCGTGCGTCTCCGGCTCGCGCCGCTCAGGAGGAGGGTCGCCGCGCTCGGACCAGAACCACGGCGGTGGCCGCCACAGCCCAGGCAGCGATGACACCCAGGTGGGGCCACACCGTCGGGAAGGCTGCGGTGTCCGGTTCGGCGGCGGCCAGCACGACCGTCAGCAGATGCCGCAGCGGGAAGACGTCGGCGACCGTGGAGAGCCAGGACGGCATGGTCGCCGGACCGGTGACGAAGACCTCGGAGACGAAGCACAGCGGCAGCAGTGTCCCGAGCGTGACGGCGACCACGGAGCGGGCCGAGGGCAGGACCGCGACCAGGGCCAGGCCGAGCGCCGCGAAACAGCAGCCGCCGGCCAGGACCGCGACCAGCAGCATCAGTGCTTCGGGTACGCCGAGCCGTACTCCGAACACCGCAGCCGCCAGGACACTCAACAGCAGGGCCGATGCGAGCGCGGTGATGAGGGCGGCGAGCACCCGCCCGGCGACGTGGTAGGTGTAGGGGAGTGGGGTGCCGCGCAGCCGTTTCAGGATGCCGGTGGCCCGGGCGCCCGCCATGCTTTCCGGCAGGTTGACCCAGCCGGCTACGGCGATCGCGTAGGTGATCATCCCGGCCAGCAGGTACCGCTTCATCGGAACGCCGTGTATTGAGCTGTCGCCGAACACCGACGGGAACAGAATGAGCAACACGGCCGGGAACACCACGGTGAAGAAGACCGACAGCAGGTCACGGCGCAGGCCGAGCAGCGCGTAGCGAACCTGCCCGGTGAGCAGCGCAAGGCCGCTGACCGGGCCGGTAACTCGCGGCGCGGACAGGGCCGCCACCGGCGCCGGCGCGGTCGTCCCGGTTGAGGAGGGCGGCCCGGTGGTCCCACGTGGGCTCCAGCCGAACCACCGGACGGCGATCACCGTTCCCACGACCGTCCACACCGCCAGGACGGCGAGATGGCCGGGGGAGAAACCCGAACCAGGACCGGGCTGGAACGTCTGCGCCGCGGCCCGGGCGAGATGTTTGAGCGGAAGCAGCGAGCCGGTCACCGCGAGCGGTTCGGGGAGCCGGGCGCCGACGATGAAGACGTCGGAGATGAAGGCGAGCGGGATCAGGATGCCCTGGGCCAGGGTCTGCGCGGCCAGCACGGTACGGGTAAGTGAGGCCAGCGCCAGTCCGAGAGCTGCCAGACAGGCGATTCCGAGAATCAGGGTGACCAGCAGCGCAGGCAGCTTGTGCCAGACGATGTCGACGCCGTAGAAGACGGCCCCGGCAGTGGTGAGCAGCAGCACCGCGGCGAGCGAGGCGACTGCCGCCGCGGTGATGCGGGCGGCGATCACCGTCGACGCGGAGACGGGTGTGCCGCGCAGCCGCATCAGCACACCGCTCTCGCGCAGGGCTGCGGTATCCACGGCCAGCATGGTGAAGCTCGCCTGGGCCACGCCGAAGACCGCGAACGGCGCGATGAGCAATTGAGCGACCGGTGCGCCGGTCTCCGTGCGCTGGTCGCCGACCAGCGCCGCGACGATGACCAGAAACGTCAGCGGAAAGACCAGTGTGAAGAAGGCCGCCATCCGGTTGCGGAGAAAAGCCGCAATGGCGTGCCCGGACAGGGCTGACCAGCGACCTGACCGGGTCCAGGTCGGCGAGGTGACGGTGTGCTCGTCAACGGTCATGTCCGGCCTCCCCGGTGAGTTCCAGATAGGCTTCTTCCAGGGTCGGCGGCGATACGGTGAGGTCATCGAGGTCGTGCCCGGCGTCGATCGCCCAGCCGGTCAGTGTCTGAAGATCCACCACGCTTGCGTGGGTGCGCACCCGGGTGGTGTGGCCTCCGGTGTGGGTCTGTCCGGACAGCGACGGCAGGTCGCCGGGGTCCACGCCGGCCGGCAGGGTGAAGCAGATCGTGGCCGGTGCACCGCCGTTGCCGCGCAGTTCGTCGGGGCTGCCGATCGCGACGAGCTGGCCGGACCGCAGCACGGCTACCCGGTCCGCCAGCTCCTGTGCCTCTTCCAGATAGTGGGTGGTGAGCAGAACTGTCGTACCGAGATCACGTAGCCGGCCGATCAGTGCCCAGGCGCGGTGACGTGCGGCGGGGTCGAAACCGGTGGTGGGTTCGTCCAGGAACAGCAGTTCCGGCGCGCCAACCAGGCCCAAGGCCAGGTCGAGACGGCGCCGTTGTCCTCCGGAGAGCGCTTTGACGCGGGTGTTGCGTTTGTCGGTCAGTTCCACCAGGCCGATGAGTTCGTCTGGGTCGTGGCGTCGCGGGTAGAGGGCGGCCTGCAGGCGTAGCAGCTCGCGGACCGTGAACTCCTCCTCGAAACCCGCCGACTGCAGGACGATACCGATCCGCTCGCGCAAGCCGCGCCCACCGGTCGCCGGGTCCTGACCGAGCACACGGACCTCACCGGAATCCCGCGTACGGAAGCCCTCCAAGATTTCGACGGTCGTCGTCTTGCCTGCCCCGTTCGGGCCCAGCAGAGCGAATATCTCGCCGTGGCCGACGGTGAAGCTGACGCCGTCGACGGCTCGGACCGTCCCGTAGCCACGGACCAGATCGGTAACCGTAATGGCATCCATCGCTGACCTCCCAGCCGCATGCGCCGGGCCCGGGCCTGTCGCATGCACAAAGCCACTGTCGAGTGTCCACTCGTCACCCGGCGCCGGTCAGTGCCCAACGGCCCCTTGACTACTCGGGAAAGCCGGGGCTGAGGGGCCGTTGGGCCCTGGCCGGTGTCAGTCCGTCGGGGCGAGGCTGACGATGACGAAAGGTTGGAGGAACGATGACTTACCGTGTTGCCATCAACGGGTTCGGCCGGATCGGCCGCAACTTCCTGCGCCGCCTGGTGTCCGAGGACCCGTCCGGCCAGCAACTTCAGGTGGTCGCGATCAACGACCTGTACGACACCGCGACCCTCGCTCACCTGCTGGAATACGACTCCACGTTCGGCCGCCTCGACGCCGAGGTCGGCCACAACGACGACGTGCTGGCCGTCAGCCAGCACAGCATCCCCGTCTACTCTCGCCGGACACCGGACACCGGACACCCTCCCCTGGGGAGACCTCGGCGTCGACCTGGTGATCGAGGCGACCGGCAAACTCCGGACCCGCGACGATGCCGCGCTGCACCTGAAGGCAGGCGCCTCCCGCGTGCTGATCTCCGCGCCCGGCAAGGGTGTCGACGCGACCCTGGTACCTGGGGTCAACGCCGACACCTACGACCCGGTCCGGCATCAGATCGTGTCCGCGGCCTCCTGCACCGCCTCGACGTCTGCACCGTCCACGGTGACGTCCTCAGCCGCGGGCGCCGCCGAGTCGTGCAGGCGAGCGAACAGCGCCGACAGGCACCGCGCCGTGTCCCGGCCCACCTGGCCGTTCAGCCAGATGGTCAGCGGCGCCGACCGGGATTCGCTTCCCGGTTGTGGTAGCAACCTTGCCGGCGGTGGCCCCGCTGATGCCGTCAACGTGTCGAGCGGACCGAGCGCTGCGGCGATGCCGACGACAGCGGCTTCGGTGTTGTGCTCCACGATCGACGGCAGGCGGCGGTCCCGAAACCCGGCAGCGGTTCGGCGTTCCCCGGTGAGCTCCCGGATGATCATCATGCGATGTAGTAACGACGTCCGTACGGCGACGGACAGCCCACCATCGGTGGTCACCGCTCGGCGACCAGGCGGTGTGCCCGCAAGGCGTGCGCCCACCATGGCCGCGGCTGCGACCGCCCGGCCCGCAACGGTGGGCAGGAGCTGCGTTTGACGCTGACCCACCCACCGGGGCCCATGGTGACGGCACCGACGGCCGGTTGCCGGCGCACGGCGACCGCGACGGCCACCGCCGTCACGGTCAGGGCGACGGTTGCCAGCGAGGCGAGCACGATGGCGGTGACATCGACGGCAGGCACGAACGTGGTCCGGTCGGTGCCGACGGCGTACACCCCGATCTCCCGCTTGCCGGCGCGGACGGTGAGCAGATCGGATCGCCGGTCGAGGGTGGTGCTCATGGCGGTTTCCTATCTGCTGTCCGAGGCGGCGGCGGTGGTAGCGGCCCGTCCGGCTTCGAGCCGGGCGATCGGGACGCGGAACGGGGAGCAGGAGACGTAGTCGAGGCCGGCGTGGTGGAAGAAGTGGATCGAGGCGGGATCGCCGCCGTGTTCTCCGCAGACGCTGGTGATCAGACCGGGATGGGCGGTCCGGCCGCGTGCGACGGCGGTGCGGACGAGTTCGCCGACGCC
>DATMVU010000907.1:0-7668 GCA_035562875.1 Actinoplanes sp.
CCACCCGACCGAGGGGACCCCTTTGCCCGTCACCGAACGCGCACTCGAACTGGCCATGGCCGCCGCACAGGCCGCCGCGGACAAGAAGGCGCACGACATCTCCATCATCGACGTCGGCGAGCAGCTCTACATCACCGACGCCTTCCTGATCGCCTCGGCCTCCAACGAGCGCCAGGTCATGGCGATCGTCGACGCCATCGAGGAAGCCCTGCTCAACCTCCCGGAGAAGGCCAAGCCGGAGCGTCGTGAGGGCCACCAGCAGGGCCGCTGGGTGCTGCTCGACTTCCACGACATCGTGGTGCACGTCCAGCACGAGGAGGAGCGCGAGTTCTACGCCCTCGACAAGCTGTGGAAGGACTGCCCGGTCATCCCGTTCGTCGACCGTGACCTGGCCGAAGCCGGCGCCGAGGCCCCGTGACCCGGCTCATCGTCTGGCGGCACGGCAACACCGACTGGAACGCGGAGTCCCGGTTCCAGGGCCAGGCCGACATCCCGCTCAACGACCTGGGCCGGCGGCAGGCCGACGAGGCCGCCGAGCTGCTGGCCCGGCTGTCCCCGGACGCGATCGTCGCCAGTGACCTGAGCCGGGCCTTCGCCACCGGCACCGCGCTGGCCACCCGCACCGGTCTCGGCATCCGGTCCGACGAGCGGTTGCGCGAGCGGTTCTTCGGCGAGTGGCAGGGCCTGACCACGGCTGAGATCCGCGTCGCGAACCCCGACGAGCACGCCCGTTTCCGGGCCGGCGCGGACGTCGTCGGCTGCGGCGTGGAGACCCTCGACGACCTGGGTAAACGGGTCAGCGAAGGACTCCAGGAGGCGGTGCTGGCCGGGGGGACCGTCGTGGTCGCCTCCCACGGTGGGGCGGCCCGGCAGGGCATCGGGCACCTGCTCGGCTGGCCGGCCGAGCAGATCAGCACCCTGCGGGCCATGAACAACTGCCACTGGGCCGATCTGCGGCACGACGAGTCCCGCGGGTGGCAGTTGGCGGCGTACAACGTCGGGGTCCTCTCCTGAGGGAACCGAACACGATCGGGTAACGTCTCACCACCATGCTGATCCGTAAGACCGTCGTCCCCGCCGCCCTGTTCCTGGCGCTCGCCGCCGGTTGCGCGAACAACGCTCCCATCGAGTCCGGCGGTGCCCCGGCGCCCGCCTCCTCGTCCTCGGGTGCCATCACCGAGCCGTCCACCGCGCCCGCCTCCACCTCCGCTTCACCGGAGCCGGGCTCGGTGACCCTCTCCGGCACCGTTACCGCCGGGGTCGAGCCGAACTGCCTGCTCCTCAAGGACGGCACCGGCGACCACCTGCTGATCGTCAAGGATGAGAAGTTGCGTGCCACGATCCGGGAGGGCGCGAAGATCACCGTGGTCGGCAAGGCCCAGAGCGGTGTGATGACCACCTGCATGCAGGGGCAGCCGTTCGAGGTCTCCTCGGTCACCGTGAACTGAGTCGAGTACCTTGCCTGCATGACCATCGCGGTTGTGACCGACTCCACCGCGTACCTGCCGGCCGAGCTCAACGGCACGTATGACCTGACCATCGTGCCGTTGACCGTCGTGATCAACGGCTGGGACGGTCTCGAGGGCCTCGAGGTCTCCCCGGCCGAGGTGGCCCGGGCGCTCACCGAGCGCCGGGCTGCCGTCAGCACGTCACGGCCGGCGCCGGCCCAGTTCGCCGCCGAGTACCGCCGCCTGCTCGACGCGGGCGCCGACGGTGTCGTCTCGGTGCACCTGTCCGCCAAACTCTCCGGCACGTACGAGGCCGCGCAGATCGCCGCCGCCGAGGTCGGCCCGCTGGTGCGTGTCGTCGACAGCGGCACCGCTGCGATGGGTCTCGGCTTCCCGGCCCTGGCCGCGGCGGCCGCCGCCCGCAACGGCCACGACCTGGAGACCGTCACCCGGCAGGCCGCCGACCACGCCGCCCGGGTGACCACCCTCTTCTACGTCGACACCCTCGAGTTCCTGCGCCGCGGCGGCCGGATCGGTGCCGCATCCGCCCTGCTCGGCACCGCCCTGTCGGTCAAACCGATCCTGCACGTGGAGAACGGTGCCGTCACCGTCCGGGACCGGGTCCGGACCGCCGGGCGGGCCCTCACCCGCCTCGTCGACCTGGCCGTCGAGGCGGCCGGCGACGGTGCAGCCGACGTGGCCGTCCACCACCTGGGCACCCCGGACCGGGCGGCGGAGCTGGCCGGGGCCATCGGCGACCGGCTCGGCGACCGGCTGCGCGACTGCTACCTCACCGAGGTGGGTGCGGTGGTCGCCGCACACACCGGCCCCGGACTGGCCGGGGTCGTCGTTCACTCCCGTGGGGCCCACAGCGGCGGGTCATGATCGGTGACGGTCAGGCGGGGTAGCAGGTCCGCCCAGGGCACGACCTCGTCGCCGATCAGCACCTCGTCCGCCTCCGGCAACCGGACCGGCCCGTCACCCGGCCACACCGCCCGGGTCCGCCAGCCGTCCACCAGCGTCAACGGGACACCCTGACCGGCGTACTCGCGGATGGCCAGCAGACTCTGCGCCCGTTTCACCGTCCGGTACAGCCGGTGAGCGGGATCCGCCGGGTACGGAACCGTGCAGCCGTTCTCGTCACTCGTGTAGGCCACCGGGCTCAACGGGTGCGGCGACCGGACGAAGAGCTGCTCCGCCTCGGAGAACAGGGCCGGCAGATGCGGGCTGCCGTCCGACGTCACCAGCAGCGTGCCCCGCTCCGGCGCGAACGCCACCGGAGCGCCGCCGATCTGCCCGGACAGGCGCGTCAACCAGCCCGGCAGCAGCAGATGCGAAGTCCAGTAGGCGTTGCCGTCATCCACGAAACGAACAGTCGTCGCACCGCCCTGGACGATCGCGCCGGTCAGATTGGCACGCGCGGTCGCGAAGATCCGGTCGGGGGACGAGCGCCACGTCGCGGACTGGGCCGGGGTGACGTACGTCATCGTGTCCGGTTGATCGACCACCACGAACTCGGACAGGAACGGCAACGCCGGGCGGCTCAGCGGCGCCCCCGGCGCCGCACCGCGCAACACCGGGCGCAGCATCGGCGCAGCCTCCCGCCACACCGCCGGAACCCGCAGCAACTCCGCGATCAGATCGTCGAGTGACCGGTCGCCGGACAGGAACGGGGCCAGCGGCAGGATCGTCGGCTCGCTGTCACCGGGTGCGGTGAACCGGACCTCGAACGGGCGGGACAGGTAGCGAGCGTCCGGGACCCCGGCGCGGCGCAGACGGCGCAGCGTCCGGCCGGCCAGCCGGACGCGGGCGATCCTCTGTAGCAGGCCCATTACCTCTACTTATAGACAACTTTGCTTAATGAAAACGTGCCGAAATCGCGCGAGCGTCGAGATCATCCTCGGTCAGCACGGTGGTCGTCAATCCGTGGCCGGTCGCCGCCGCCACCGCCGGCGCCGTCTGCGCCTCGGTGATCTCCGAGAGCAGCACGCCACCCCGAGCCAGCCAGTGCGGGGCCCCGGCGACCACCCGCCGGAAGACCGCCAGGCCGTCGTCGCCACCGTCCAGCGCGGCATGCGGCTCGTGATCGCGGGCCTCGGCAGGCAGGAACGGGATGTGCCGGGTCGCCACGTACGGGACGTTCGCCAACAGCAGGCCCACCCGGCCCCGCAGATCGTCCGGCAGCGCCTCGAACAGGTCGCCCTGGAACACGCCGCCGTTCAGGTTGAGCCTGGCGCACTCCACCGCACGAGAATCCAGATCGGCCGCGTACAGCGTGACGTCCGGGCGGCGGTGCCGCAGCGCCAGGCCCAGCGCACCGGAACCACAGCACAGGTCCACCACCACGCAGCCGCTTCCGGCCTCCTTCGCGGCCAGGTTCACCAGCAGCTCACTGCGGACCCGGGGGACGAAGACACCGGGACTGAGGCGTACGCGTACGCCGCCGAAGTCCGCCCAGCCCACCACCTGTTCCAACGGCTCGCCGGTCACCCTCCGGGACACCAGGGCGCGCAGTGTGGCGTCGTCGTCCGCCCCCTGGGTCCCTTGGGTCCTCTGGGGCCTCTGGGTCTCGCCGGTCCCCTGCCGGGCTGCCTTGTCGTTCGTGCCGCCGGCTCTCTCCTCGGCTGCCTTGCGGAGGACCTCCGCCTCGTCTTCGGCGAAGACACAGCCTGCGGTACGAAGGCGGTGTACGGCCTCGGCCAGCGCCTCGGTGGAGATCACGGGCAGCCCTCCGGTTGTCCACAGTGCCGGGTTGTCCACAGGGCCGCGAGCGGGGGAACCGGGAAGTTCCTACGGTCGGGCCGTGCGAGAGGCGAAGGATAGCGGTGACGTCGTGGGAGCGCGGCTGCGGGCGGTGCTCGACGAGGGCTCGCGCCGACGGGTGATGCCCGAGTCCGGGCCGCTGGAGTGGGCGGACATCGTTCCTGGGTGGGCCGCGGAGGAGGATGATCTGTCCCCTTTCGGGGAGGGCTCACCGGGTGGTCCGCCGGGTGGTTCCCGGTCCGGCGGATCGCCCGGTGGCGGCTTCGGCGGCTCTTCGGGTGAGCCGTTCGGGGTGATTCCGGTTTCCGGGCCGGCTTATCCGTGGGATGCCCCCGGGGTGATCCGGGCTGTCTCACCTGCCCCGCCCGTCCCGCCCGGCTCCTCCGGCTCCTCCGGCTCGTCTGGCTCGTCTGGCTCGTCTGGTTCGTCTGGCTTCTCTGGTTTCTCCGGCTCGTCCGGCGAGGAGACCCGGGGGCTCAGTTCGGCCGGGGCCTTCGGGAGCGGGCGGCGGCAGTGGCTGGACGCCTTCGATCCGGGACGGCCCGGGGTGCGGGCGCTGGCCGCGGTGGCGGTGGTCGTCGTGGTGGTGGCCGCCTTCCTGGCGTGGCGGGCGCGGCCCCGGGTCGACGAGGTGGTCGCTGATCCGGGTGGGGTGATCGCTGTCGAGACGGGCGGGTCCAGCCCGATCCGGGCCGTCGGGTCGGTCACCGAGGTGGTGGTCGCGGTCGGCGGAAAGGTGCGGCGGCCCGGACTCGTGCGGCTCAGCCCGGGAGCGCGGGTCGCCGACGCCCTCGAAGCGGCAGGCGGGGCCCGGTCCGGCGTCGACGTGACGACGCTCAATCTCGCGCGGCGGGTCATCGACGGCGAGCTGATCATGGTGGGGGTCACGCCGTCACCCGGCACCGTGACCGGTCCCGCCACCGGCTCGGAACCCGGCTCGGGGTCACTCGTCAACCTCAACACCGCCACCCTTGCGGACCTGGACGGGCTGCCCGGGGTGGGGCCGGTCCTGGCCCAGCGGATCCTCGACGCCCGTGACGCCCAGGGCGGCTTCCGGGCGGTCAGCGACCTGAGGAAGGTCAGCGGGATCGGCGACTCGCGGTATGAGCAGCTCAAGGACCTGGTGACGGTCTGATGAGCGACAGGGTTCCGGAAGAGCGGCGGATCCCGGATCTTCGGCTGGCCGGGTTCACGGTGGGGCTCTGGCTGTCGGCGCTGGCGGCCCTCCACCTGTCGGCCGGGTGGGGTCTGGCGCTTGCTTCCCTCGGCCTGCTGAGTGCGGGGGCACTGGTCGCCGTGCCGGCTGTCCGGGCCGGGGCCTCCTCCGCCGGGGCTGTCTCCGCTCGAGCCTCCTCGGCAGGGGCTTCTTCCGGCAAGGCCTCCTCAGGGGTCTCCTCCGGCAGGGCTTCTTCCGCTGGGGGCGCTGTCGCCGGGTGGATCGGGGTGGCGGTGGCGCTCGGGGTGGGGTGCGGGGCTGTCGCTACGGCGGCGCGGGTGTCGGTGCGGGAGGCCCCGGTGCTGGCGGAGCTGGTTCGGGACGGAGTGACCGTACAAGCGGAGATGGTGGTGCGGGATGATCCGCGACCGCTGGCGCGAACGGCCGGGCCACCCACCTATCTCGTCGCCGTCGACCTGGAGAGTGTCGCCGCCGCGGACGCCGCGCCGATCCGGCTGTCCGCCCGCGGGCTGGTGCTGGCGTCGGATCCGGGCTGGCGTGGACTGCTCCCGGGTCAGCGGCTCACCGCGAGCGGGCGGCTCATGCCACCGCGCCCCGGCGATCTGCGAGCCGCTGTCCTCTCGGTGCGGAAGGCGCCCGAGCTGACCGGGCGCCCGTCGTGGGCGCAACGTGCGGCCGGAGTGTTGCGGGCCGGACTCCAGCGGGCCTGCGAGCCTCTGCCCGACGATTCCGGCGGGCTGCTTCCGGGACTGGTGGTGGGGGACACCAGCAGGCTGGACCCGGGGCTGGAAGAGGACTTCCGGACGACCGGAATGACTCATTTGACCGCTGTGTCAGGCACCAATGTAGCGATCGTGGTCGGGATCGTCCTCTTCGTGGTGCGGCGGGCCGGAGCGGGGCCGGTGCTCTGTGCCGTCCTGTGCGCGGTGGCCCTGGTCGGATTCGTCATTCTGGCCCGGCCCTCGCCCAGCGTGATCCGGGCCGCGGCGATGGGGGCGATCGGACTGCTCGGGCTCGCCACCGGACGGCCCCGGGCGGCGGTCCCGGCCCTGGCAGCCGGCGCTGCGGTCCTGATGATCGCCGACCCGGAACTGGCGGCCGATCCCGGCTTCGCACTGTCCGTGCTGGCCACTGCCGGCCTGCTGCTGATCGCCCCGGTCTGGCGGGACGGGTTGCGGCGGCGCGGCTGCCCGGCCGGAGTGGCCGAGGCCCTGGCCGTGCCTGCGGCGGCCCAGGTCGCCTGCGGCCCGGTGGTCGCGGCGATCTCCGGCACCGTCAGTCTCGTCGCGATGCCGGCCAACCTGCTGGCGGTGCCGGCGATCGCCCCGGCCACGCTGTTCGGGGTGGCCGCCGCGGTGCTCTCCCCGGTCTGGCCGGCGGCCGCCGAGTTCACCGCCTGGATCGGCCACTGGCCCACCGCCTGGCTGGTGCTCGTCGCACACACCGGAGCCCGCATCCCGGCCGGTGCGCTGCCCTGGCCGGACGGTGCCTTCGGCGGGATCCTGCTCGCCCTGCTGACAGTGGCGTTCCTGGGTGCGGCACGGCGGGTGATCGTCCGGCGGCTGGCGACGGTGGTGGCGCTCGGTGCGATCCTCGGTGCCCTGCCGGTCCGGCTGCTGGCCTCCGGCTGGCCGCCACCCGGCTGGCTCGTGGTCGCCTGCGCGGTCGGGCAGGGTGACGCCGTGGTGCTGCCCGCCGGACCCGGTCGCGCCGTCGTCGTCGACGCCGGTCCCGAACCGAACGCCGTCGACCACTGCCTGCGGCGGCTCGGCGTCCGGCACGTCGCCGTCCTGATCGTCAGCCACTTCCACGCCGACCACATCGGCGGGGTGACCGGAGTCTTCCGGAACCGGGAGGTGGGCGCGGTGATCGGCCCCGACTGGCCGGAACCCGCGGGCGGCCGGACCGCGGTCGAGACAGCCGCCGCCGGCGCCGGGATCGCCCTGCTGCCGGTCGGTCCCGGCTGGTCCTGGACGGTGGGTGACCTGCGGCTGGAGGTTCTCGGGCCGCTCACGCCGATGCGCGGGACGAATTCCGACCCCAACAACAACTCATTGATCGTACGGGCGGTGCTCGGTGGCCGGTCCGTCCTGCTCCTCGGAGACGCCGAGACTGAGGAACAGGAGGATCTGGCGGCCACGTTCGGAGCGGGACTGCGGGCTGACGTGCTGAAAGTGGCCCATCACGGGAGTGCGCTGCAGTCGACGGCGCTACTGGATCTGGTGGATCCCACGGTGGCGCTGGTGTCGGTGGGGCGGGACAACGGCTACGGGCATCCGA
>DATMVU010000908.1:0-10353 GCA_035562875.1 Actinoplanes sp.
CGGCGGGCCGGTGGGGTGGGACGACGGCTCCGGGTGGGTCAAGCGACGCTGAGCTGGTGGGGGTCGGCTCGGCGGAAGCCCTGGCAGTGGCCGCAGACCAGGTAGTAGGAGCTCGGCTTCACCGGGAACAGCGGGATGAAGAAGAGTGTGAACTTCGTCGTGCGTTTGAGGATCTGCTGGGGCGCCTGCCAGCCGCAGATCTCACAGTTCATCACCCGCGTACCGGCCAGGTGGTCTTTGCTCCGGACCCCGAACAACAGAAACATGGTCGCACCTCCTCGTCCCTCCAGGATCCCATTCCCGCACCAGCCCCGCCCGGCTACGTGAGGCGCGTCTCCGGAGCCGGTGGGCGTGACGGCTTTCGGTGGGCGGTCCGCCTCCGGTTCATCCCCCCACGTGCCCGGATGTCGACCGGACGGGTTATTCCGGACAGTGGCCAGGGTCACCGTTAGTGTCGGGCCGGAATCGGGGTGTGATCAGTGAGGTTCGGCGAGGTATGACGACTATCGGGTTCATCGGCAGTGGGAACATCGGCGGCACTGTGGCACGGCTGGCCGTGGCCGCCGGATACGACGTGGTGCTCAGCAACTCGCGGGGGCCGGAGACGCTGCGGGAACTGGCCGGCGAGCTGGGTGGACGGGCGCGGGCGGGTACCGTCGCCGAGGCCGCTGCGGCCGGGGACCTCGTGGTGGTGACAGTGCCGCTGCGGGCGGTCGCGGATCTTCCGGCGGGCCCGCTGGCCGGGAAGGTGGTCATCGACACCAACAACTACTACCCGGATCGGGACGGTGTGATCGCCGAGCTGGAGGACGGGTCGTCGACGTCCGGGGAGCTGGTGCAGCGGCATTTCGCCGGGGCGTCGGTGGTGAAGGCGTTCAACAACATCTGGTTCGGGCATCTGGCGACGCTGGGCCGGCCGGCGGGGGCCACGGACCGTTCCGCGCTGCCGATCGCGGGGGACGACGAGGCGGCCCGGAAGACGGTGGCCGGGTTCCTGGACGCGATCGGCTACGACACCGCCGACCTCGGGCCGCTGGCGGAGAACCGGCGGACCCAGGTCGGCACTCCGGTGTACGGGGCGCCGTACGGTGAATTCGGTGACCCGACGGGCACCACAGCGGACGTGGCCACGATCAACCGGCTCGCCGCGGCCGCCTGATCACCGGCTCACAACGCCTTCGAGACCTTTAAATAAGGTTCCGGAAGACGACCGGACCGGCTGGACGACGATGTACGCACTGAACCGGATACTGCAAATGCGAGTCGGGCATCACCGGCCTCTCCGACACGTTCGGGCCGACCACACGCTCCATCTTGCAGAGCAAATCCGGTTCTGAACGCGTCGACCAGCCCGTCCTGGGCGTTCACCTGCATCATCCAGTCGGCCCTGTACAGAACGGGCAGAGGTCAACGGTCACGTTCAAAGGCTCACCGACAGCATGGGCCGAGAACGAGCGGACGCTCGCGCGGTACCACGGCACCCTGTTGGACGGTGGCGAGATCGACCCGGACGTCGCCCAGTATGGTCGCGAGCTTGTCGGGCTATACGCGGTGCTGGAGAACTACAACGCGCTCTCCCGGACGATCTGACACCGGAAGACAGTGACAAGGGATGGGCAGCATGCGGAGACTGTGGGCCGCCGTCGGCGTGAACCTGCTACTGGGTGTGCCGGGGATCGTCTCGATCTTCCTGACCTACTACTACCTGGGAAACGGGCCCCTCGCGGGACTCCACTGGGAGGTCCGGGAGCCGACCGAGAACGACGGCCTGCTTTTTCTGTCGCTGACCCTGGTGCCGCTGATCCTGGGGTCCGCGCTCGTCTGGGTGGGCGTCAACTGGATGCTGTGGCGGAACACGGACGTCCCCGCGCGCTGGTTCTGGCCGGTGTGCGCCCTCGCCTCCGTGACGCCCTTCCTCGTCGTGACCTCGTTCGGACCGAATCGGTGATCTCGCTCGGACCGGCCAGGAGCTCGGACCGGCCAGGAGTCCGGACCGGCCAGGAGTCCGGACCGGCCAAGAGTCCGGACCGGCCAAAAAAGGTACGTCGAACAGATATGAGTCTTCAGGACCGGTGTCCTCACAGGGCTGGTGTCGGCCGTCGCTTCCGTACTGCCCGCCACGGACGCCTGAACCGAGGAACGCCCGCGCGACCGGCGGGTGCGGAAGCTCGCCGATCGGCTCCGCGGTTCCGAGACGACGCCCGGCGCGGGTGCCGGGGTACGTGAGGACTTCCAGAACCTATGCCGCGCCGGTGAGGCGGGCGACGGTGCGCTGCCGGATGGCGTAACCCGGTTTGGCGGCGTCCCGCAGGTGGGCGACGAGCGGGGACCGGGAACGGCGCACCCACGGGACGGCGACCTCGGTGGTGCCGTACTTCTGTTTGTACGAGTTGCCGCCGACGAAGTCGAACTCGGTGACCCCCCGTTCCCGGGCCCACCTCATCGCGTACCCGATGAGGGTCTCGTTGGGTCGCAGGTGCTGGTGGGCCCGGTGACTGGCGCCGTCCCAGAAGTACATGGTGCGGTGGTGCCAGGGCAGCAGCGCGGTGGCGATGCAGCGGCCGTCGCCGTCGCGGGCGCGCAGGAGCAGCAGCCGCCCGGCCGGCCCGAGGTGACGGATCAACGACCGAACTCTTTCCACCGAATAGGTGGGTACTAGATTCTGTTTGGCGAATACGTCCCGCAATTGGTCGTAGAATTCGTCGGCGAATGCCGGATCGGCGGCCGCCTCCTCGATGACGACGCCGGACTTCTACGCTTTCCTGATGTTCCGCCGGCAGGCGCTCGCCATCGCGCCGAAGAGGGCGTCCCCGGACGGATTCAAATCGATCACCGCGGTCGGCGCATCGTCCCGGCGGAGTCCCGAACGGAGTCCGAGGCCCTGCAGATCGGCGACGGTCAGCCCACGGTCGCGGATCTCCAGGTGGGCGGCTCCGGCCTCGTGGAAGGCGAACCGGATCAATACTTGCAGGGCGGCCCGCCGGTCGGTGCCGGGATCGAGGGTGAAACCCAGGTAGGACGTGGTCCAGCCGGCCATCGGGCTGCCCAGGATGTGCACGCCGAATCTCCTGCTCAGTAGCCCGGTGAAGTGTCCGACTACCTGTCCGGCATCGGTCACCGCGGCGTGCAGGGGTTCGGCCCGCCGGCATTCGGTGATGAAGTTCAGCCACTCGCGGGTGTGAAAGATCAGCGGCTGCCGCTCCCAGTGGGCGGTGTCCGGCTCCACCCGGTGCAGCCGCAACATGAAGCGTCCCCGATCGGAAATATTGCCCGGCTGAGGACGATGATGAGCAACCGAGAGCATATTCCACAAGAAGCCGATCGGGCTATTTTAATTGAAGTGAATAATACTCGCATTCCTTATGACAATTGCTACTCCCGCACCCGTCACGCATTTGCGAGGGTTGGTGGGAACCACGTGGGAACCACGTGGACTGTTCTCTAGCGGGAAGGTGCCGGCCGCATGCAGACGGCGATCAAACGACGCCTGAACGAGCTGGGCCTGCGCAGTCGCCTGCGCGCCCGGCCCCGGTTGCAGGGACGGATCCTGGCGCCGGCCGGGCTGCACAAGCGGCTGCCCAGCGCCCCGGGCCTCTACTTCCCCTTCTACCACGACGTCCCCGCCGAGTACGCCGGTGACCTGCGCCGGCACCTGCACGCCCTGCTCCGGATCGGCCCGATGGTCAGCTGGGACGAGTCGCTGCGCATCCTGGCCGGGGACCGCCCGCTGACCGGGCCGGTCTTCTGCCTCTCCTTCGACGACGCCCACCCGACCTGGCGGGACGTGGCCGCGCCGGTGCTCCTGGACCTGCGGGTCCCGGCGATGTTCTTCCTGACCTCCGGCATGGTCGGCCGGCCCGGGAACCTGACCTGGCAGGACTGCCGGGATCTGGTGTCGGCCGGGTTCACCTTCGGCTCGCACACGATCACCCATCACCGGCTCGCCGATCAGGACGACGAGGAGGCGGCCCGGGAGATCACCGGTTCGAAACACGAGATCGAGGACGAACTGGGAGTGCAGATCAAGGACTTCGCCGCGCCGTACGGCAATCCCGCTGTCGATTTCCGCGAACGTGACGTCCGGGTCGCGGCCGAGGCCGGTTACCGCAGTTTCTCCACCACCCTGCGGCCGGCGATGCACGCGGGTGACTCCCCGATGTGGATCCGCCGGCAGGGCTTGCACCCGGCATGGCCGATCATGGCGGTTAGGACGCGGGTACATGACTGACACTCGGATCTGGCTGTCCCCGCCGGACGTCAGCGATCTGGAGCGCAAGCTGCTGCTGAAGGCGTTCGACTCGAACTGGGTGGCCCCGGTCGGACCCGATCTGGACGCCTTCGAGACGCAGGTGGCCGAGCTGGTCGGGGTGCGGCACGCGGTGGCGCTGAGCAGCGGGACGGCAGCCCTGCACCTGGCGCTGATCGCGGCCGGGGTGCGGCGTGGCGACACCGTGCTGGTGCCGTCGTTCACGTTCGCCGCGACCGCGAACGCGGTGGTCTACCTGGGCGCCCGGCCGGTCTTCGTGGACAGCACCGCGCAGTCCTGGAACGTGGACCCGGATCTGGTGACCGAGGAGCTGCGGGTGCGGGCCGAGCAGGGCCGGCTGCCGCGGGCGGTGATCGCCGTCGACATGTACGGGCAGTGTGCCGACTACGACCGGCTGCTGGCCGCGTGTGACAGGTACGGGGTCCCGCTGATCGAGGACGCGGCGGAGGCTCTCGGCGCCACGTACCGGGGCCGGGCTGCCGGGTCGTTCGGGCTGGCCGGGGTGCTGTCGTTCAACGGCAACAAGATCATCACCACCGGGGGCGGCGGCATGCTCGTCACCGACGACGGCCGGGTCGCCAAGCAGGCCCGGCACCTGTCCACCCAGGCCCGCGAGCCGGTGCCGCACTACGAGCACCGGACGATCGGCTACAACTACCGGCTGAGCAACCTGCTCGCCGCTGTCGGCCGGGGCCAGGTGCAGCGACTGCCGGCGATGATCGCGGCCCGGACCGCGACGAACGTGTACTACCGGGCCGAACTGGCCGGCTGCGAGTTCCTGCCGATCGCCGGGTACGGCACTCCCAACCACTGGCTGACCTGCATGCTCGCCACCGACGAGGGGCAGCGGGACCGGATCCTGACCGTACTGAACAGCCGGGACATCGAGGCCCGGCCGGCCTGGAAACCGATGCATCTGCAGCCGGTGTTCCAGGACTGTGTGATGCGTGGTGGCGAGGTCGCCGCCGACGTGTTCCGCCGGGGCGTCTGCCTGCCGAGCGGTTCCGCCCTCAGCGAGCACGACCGATTCCGGGTCGTGGACGCGGTCCGTGCCGCGCTGGAGGCCTGAGATGCGGATCGTCTACATCCACCAGTACTACTGCAACCCGGGGATGGCCGGCGGGATCCGCTCGTACGAGCAGGCCCGTCGTCTGGTGGCCAGGGGGCACTCGGTCGACGTGATCACCACCGACATCACCCCGGGGAACCGGGAGCTGGGCTGGCGCACCACCGTCGACGACGGGATCACCGTGCACTGGTTCCGGATCCCGTACAACAACAACATGTCCTTCGCCCGGCGGATCCGGGCGTTCGCCGAGTTCATGCTGGTGGCGACCGCGAAAGCGGCCCGGTTGAACGCCGATCTGGTCTTCGCCACCAGCACCCCGCTGACGGTGGCGGTACCCGGCGTGATCGCCGCGAGGATGCGCCGGGTGCCGTTCGTCTTCGAGGTCCGCGACCTGTGGCCCGAGGTGCCGATCGAGTTGGGCGCCCTGCGCAACCCGGTGTTGCGGAAGCTCGCCGGCGGGCTGGCGGACTTCGCCTACCGCAACGCCAGCGAGGTGATCGCGCTGTCCCCCGGGATGGCCGACGGGGTGGTGGCCCGGCGGCCGGGCACCCCGACCACGGTCATCCCGAACGCCGCCGACCTGGACCTGTTCGCCGTCGACCCGGAGCGGGTGCGCGCCTTCCGCGCGGAGCACGACTGGCTCGGCGACCGTCCGCTGCTCGTCTACACCGGCGCGCTGGGTGTGGTGAACGGCGTGGAGTACCTGGTCCGGGCGATGCACGCGGCCACCCGGGTGGACCCGGACCTGCGGTTCCTGATCGTCGGGCACGGCAAGGAGTGGGAGTCAACCAAGGCGCTCGCCGCCGAACTGCGACTCCTGAACAGGAACGTGCACATGTGGGAGAAGGTGCCCAAGTCGGAGCTACCGGTGATCCTCGGCGCGGCCACCATGTCGAGCAGCACGGTCCGGCCGATCCCCGGGCTGTGGAACAACTCGGCGAACAAGTTCTTCGACGCACTGGCCGCGTCCCGGCCGATCGCCATCAACCACGGCGGCTGGATGGCCGACCTGCTCCGGGAGACCGGGGCCGGCCTGGTGCTGGACCCGGCGGACACCGCGAAGGCCGGTGCCGAACTGGCCGCCCACCTGCGGGACGAGGCCTGGCTGAGCCGGGCCCGGGACGCCGCGCACCGGCTGGCCGTGGAGCGGTTCTCCCGCGACCTGCTCTTCGAGAAGTTCGAGGCCGTCCTGCACCGGGCGGTTCCCGAAGTCCAGCACGCCGAGATCTGAGGAGACGGTCAGCGTGGAACTCCGTGCCTATGTACGGGCCTGCCGGCGCCGATGGCTCTGGCTCGTGGCGCCCGTCCTGGTGGCGGTCGCCGTCGCGGCCGGTCTCACCATGGCCGGGGCGCCCGGGCACAAGTCGTCGATGGTGCTCTTCGTCAGCTCCGGAAACAGTGATCCGGATGCCGGGGCGAGGCGGCTCAACTCGTACATCGCCCTGCTGACCGGTCCTCGGGTGGCGCAGGCGGTGGTCGACCGGATGGGGCCGGAGGTGACGCCCGAGCAGGTGCAGCTGAGTCTGTCCGCGCAGATCCGGGAGGGCACCGACCTGCTGGAGATCGCCGCCACCGACCAGTCCGCCGAACGCAGCCGGCAGATCGTCACCACCGCCGCGTCGGTGCTGGTCGGGCTGGCCCGGCAGATCGGCGCCCCGGCCAGTCCACAGGACGGCCCGGCCCCGCAGATCTCGATCGTGCAGGATGCGGTGACCACGTCCGAACCGGACGGTCTGGCCCGCAACACCGGTTTCGCCGCGGTGCTGGGCCTGCTGCTGGGGGCGGTCGCGGTGGCCGGCCGGGAGGTGGGCGCGCGAACCGTCGCCGAGGAGGACGACCTGCGCAGGCTCGGCCTGGAGACGGTCGGCACCATCGCGATCAGCGGGCGGAACCGCGACGGGAACCCGGATCAGGCGCTGGCCGAGGCGTTCCGGCGGCTGCGCAGCCTGCTGCCGGTGCTCGCCGACCCGGTCGCGGTGCAGAGCCTGCCGACCCGGCGCGGCCGGTCGCTGCTGCTCACCGGGGCCAGCCGCAGGGAGGGCACCACCGCCGTCACCTGTGGGCTGGCGATAGCGATGGCCGAGACCGGCGCCCGGGTGGCGCTCGTCGACGCGAACCTGCGCAACCCGGGGATCGGGCGGTTCCTGGCGCTGGACAACGCACCCGGACTGGCCGAGGTTCTGGCCGGGACGGCCCGGATGCCGGATGTGCTGCAGGATCCGCTCGGCGGCCGGGTGACGGTGCTGCCGTCCGGGGAGCACGCGCCCGACCCGGGTGAGCTGCTGGCCTCACCCCGGCTGTCGGCGACGGTCCGCACCCTGACCGAACGCTACGACATCGTGCTGGTGGACGCACCGGCCCTGCACGGCGCCGCCGACGCGGCGGTGCTCAGCCAGGTGACCGACGGTGCGCTGCTGGTGGTGCGCGCCGGCCGGACCCGTACCGCGGATGTGGAGAAGTCCCTGGACCTGTTGAAACGGGTCGGCGCCAAGCTCGCGGGGGCGGTGCTGAACGCCCTGCCGCGCAAACTTCCGGCCGACGGCTCCTGGCAGGGGCAGGCCGAGGTGACCGGGATGGACGCTCCGGATCTGGTGTTCGGGCTGGACCCGACCCAGTCGCCGCGGATCGACGACACCTTCGTCTCGCTGCCGCCGGTGGGTCCGGCGCGGGGCCGGGCCAAAGTCTCCGACCAGGAGATCGAGGCGTCCGAGCCGGAGGCCCCGCAGACGGACGAGGAGCAGCAGCGCAGTGAGTGAACTGCGGGTCGAGAGCCCCACGACGTCGGAGGACGGCCCACGCCGGGGCGATCCGGTCGCCCTGATCGGGAGAGTGCTCCGGGAGCCGTCCGTCCAACTGCTGGCCTCGCAGATCCTCACCGGTGGCGTGGCGATGGCCGCGAACATCCTGATGGTCCGCTCGCTCACCCCCAGTGACCGCGGTGAGGTCGCCCTGATGCTGCAGGTGGTGTACCTGGCCACCCAGTTGCTGCTGCTGGGGACCGAGCGCAGTTTTGTGGCGAGCTACCACAACGTGTCGCCGGCTCCGGCGGTCCGGGCCTATGCGCGACTGCTGGCCGTACCCACGCTGGTGTTTCTCGGTGGTGCGGTGATCTGGCAGCTGGTGGCACCGGGACGGCTCACGCCGGGCCCGCTGATCGTGGCGATGCTCGCCTGGTTCGCGCTGATCGAGGCGACCAGTCTGGCCACCCGGTCGATCGCGATCGCGGTGGGCCGGGTCCGGGACTTCCTGGCCGCCCGGGTCCTGGAGGCGCTGCTGCTGTTCGCGATGCTCGTCGGGCTGTACGTCACCGAGGCGCACCACCCGGAGATGTGGTTCCTCGCCTATGTGATCGCCGGCGCCACGCCGACGATCGTCTACCTGTGGATCTGGCTGCGGCTGCCGGTGGCCGAGGGGTCCGCGCCGACCAGTGCGGGCGAGAACCGGCGGGTCCGGAAGGAGGGGCTCTCGCTCTTTCCGGCCGCGTTGTCCAACATGGCCATGCTGCGGGTGGACCGCCTGGTCATCCCGGCTCTCGCGTCGACGGCGGCACTCGGCCACTACACGTCGGTGGCGACGATGACCGAGTTGCTGGCGTGGCCGATCCGGGCGTACGCCGATTCGCGGCTCGGTAAATGGCGGGCCTCGCACAACGACGGCGGGCTGCGGGCCGGGCCGATCGTGCTGATGGCCGCGATGTATGTGCTGGTCGTGGTCCCGATGGTGGCCGGTGGGCTGTATCTGCTGATCGAGCCGCTGTTCGGGCACGAGTACGCGGACGCCAAGGTGGTGGTGCTGCCGCTGGTGGTGGCGGCCGGGCTGTACGCGGTGTCCCGGGTCAGCCTGGGACTGCTGATCGCGAAGGGCCACGGCGGGCTGGTGTCGGCTGCCGAGATCGCCGGGTTCGTGGTCAGTTTCGCCGCCTACCTGCTGCTGATCCCCCGGCACGGGATTCTCGGGGCGGCCTGGGGTTCGCTGGCCGGGTACGGCGCCTGCCTGGTGTTCGCGATGGTGGCCAGCCGGATCGTGGGCCGCAGGTGAGGGCCCCGGGGCTGTTGCTGATCCTGGTCGCGATCGGCGGCCGGTACACCCTGGACCGGGCCGGGTTCCTGGAACTGGCGTGGGTGGACCTGCGGGTGATCGGCCTGATCATGGCCCTGGCGGTTCTGGGGATCTCCCTTTCGAAGCGGCCGCACTTCGTCAGGGACGAAGGCTGGCTCCTGGCCGCCCTGCTCTTCTTCGTCTACCAGATCGCCTCGGCGCTCTGGGCCCCACCGGCCGCCCGGATCGGCCCGCAGGTCCTCGACCTGGTGCTGCTGATCGTTCTGGTGCTGGCCTTCTACGTGTATGCGATGAGCGACCCGGAAATGGTCGTCACGCTCACCTTCCAGCTGCTGTTCGTCACCGCGATCGTCTACGCCCTGGCCGCGATCTTCATCAGCGGGCCGGGTGAGCAGGGCCGCTACTCGGCGTTCGGTGGTGGCCCCAACGTGTTCGCCCGGATCGAGGTGCTCGGGGTGATCGCCGCCGTCGCCCTGTACATGCTGACCGGCAGCAAGCTGCCACTGCTGGTGATCCCGTTGTTCCTGCTGGCCACGGTGCTGTCCGGGTCGCGGGGCACGCTGGTGGCCGGCGGTGTGGTGGCCGGTGTCGCGCTGCTGAAGTTGCGCCGGAGGCTGAGTGCGGCGGCGATCGCGGGGACCGCCGCGGTGGCGGTGCTCGCCGTCGGGGTGATCGCGGTGCTGGCGCCGCCCGAGTTCACCAGCCTCTTCCAGGAGCGGTTCGTTGAACAGACAGTGCAGGAACAATATCTCTCCGGGCGGACCGACATCTGGATGGCCGCCCTCCGCATGTTCGCCGACTACCCCCTCGAAGGGTCCGGCCTGGACGGGTTCTACGGGCTGATCGGGGTCAACCAGGCCGTCGAGTACCCGCACAACTATCTGCTCGCGGTCGCCGCCGAGGGCGGGCTGGGCGGGCTGGTCCTGATGGCCGTCTCGATCCTGCTGTGGACCCGGGT
>DATMVU010000909.1:0-15588 GCA_035562875.1 Actinoplanes sp.
ACCGCGCCGCTCGTACGCCGTCCGGACACCGTGCGCCGGGGCCGGCAGACCGACCGCGACCACGATGTCGGCCGAGGCCAGGTCCGGACCGTCCGGGGTGTAGAAATCGGACAGCGCCACGGTCCGCACGCCACCCGGCCCGGCGACCTCGACCGTCGCGTCGTGCACCAGCAGGGCCGCCGCCAGGTCGGACGCGGTGAACCGGTCGACGAGGGTGCCGCCGACCGTGCCGCGGTTACGGACCTGCGGGTCCGCGATCGCGGTGGCCGCCTCGGCGACCGCCGGGTACCGCTCGCTGATCCCCGGCACGTCGGCGAGCCTGGTCAGCGTGGTCATCGCCCCGATCCGCAGGCCGCCGCCGGGAGTCTCGGTCACCCCCTGGAGTTCGGCGACGCGCCGCAGGTCGACGATCCGTGGCGGGGCCAGCCGGCCCAGCTTCATCGCGGTCAGCAGGCCCTGCCCGCCGGCCAGCAGCCGGGTGCCGGGCAGCCCCAGGTCGGCGATCGCCTCGCGGCTGGTGGCCGGGGCGGTGTAGTCGAACTTGGACAGCATCACTGGGCCCCGTTCCGGCTGGTGGTGTCGGCGTTCATCGCCCGCCACACGGTCTCCGCGGTCAGCGGCATGTCGAGGTGCTCCACGCCGAACCCGGCGAGCGCGTCGCAGACCGCGTTCGTCACCGCGGCAGCCGTCGGCACGGTGGCCGCCTCACCGGCGCCCTTCGCACCGAGCGGGTTGTGCGGGGTGGGCGTCTCGGTCCGGTCCATCTCGAAGAACGGCACGTCCGAGGCGCGGGGGATGGCGTACTTGTGCAGGTTGTCGGTGAGCAGCGCGCCGGTCTCGTCGTAGCGGGCCACCTCCATCAGCGCCTGGCCGACACCGTGCACGATGCTGCCCTCGATCTGCCCGTCGACGACGAGCGGGTTGCCGACCGGGCCGACGTCGTTGACCGCGATGTAGCGGACCAGTTCCACGTCCCCGGTGACCTCGTCGACTTCGACGATCGCGATGTGCGCGCCGTACGGGTAGTTGAAGTCGGCCGGGTCGAACGTGGTGGTCACGTCGATCGCCGGTTCCATCCCGGGCGGCAGGTCCCAGCCGTACCAGAGGGCCATCGCCATGTCCGAGAAGGACTTGGTCTTCTCCGCGTCGCCCTCGACCTGGACCGTACCGTCGCGGAACACCACCTGCTTCTCGTCGACGCCGAACATGTGCGCCGCCGCCAGCCGCATCTTGTCGGTCACCTGCCGGGCGGCGATCTGCACCGCCGGGCCGCCGACGCTGTAGCTGCGGCTGCCGTAGGTGCCCTGCCCGTACGGTGCCTTGACGGTGTCCGAGTGCAGCACCTGGACGCTGTCCACGGCCACCCCGAACTCCTGCGCGACGATCTGCGCGAACGTCGTCTCGTGACTCTGCCCGGTGCCGGTGACACCGATGGTCAGGGTGACCTCGCCGGTCGGGTGGACCCGGATGTTCGCGCTCTCCCACGAGCCGCCGAGCATGCCCTCCTTGGCGATCCGGGGCGACGGGCCGACACCGCACACCGCCACGAAGGTGGAGATGCCGACGCCGAGCAGCTTGCCCCGGGCGCGGGCCGCCTGCTTGGCCTTCTCCCGGTCGGTGTACCCGGCCATCTCCAGGGCCCGTTGCAGGGCGGCACCGTAGTCGCCGGAGTCGTACAGCCAGCCCATCCGGTTGTCGAACGGCTGCTGCTCGGGACGGATCATGTTGCGCAGGCGTACCTCGGCCGGGTCCATCCCGATCGTCGCGGCGAACCGGTCGACCAGGCGCTCGATCAGGAACGTCGCCTCGGCCCGGCCGGACCCGCGCTGGGCACCGAGCGGGACGGTGTTGGTGAACGTCGCGTACACCTCACAGAACGCGTGCTCGATGTCGTACGTGCCGGTGATGCTCCGGCCCATCAACGCGGTCGCCACCCCGGGGCCGATCGTCGACGGGTACGCGCCCAGGTTGGCGTAGCTGGTGCAGCGCAGCGCGGTGATCCTGCCGTCCCGGGTGCCGGCGATGGTGGCGTACTGCCGGTGGTCGCGGCCCTGCACCGTGGAGCGCATCAGGCCCTCGCGGCTGTCCTGCCACTTGACCGGCCGCTGCAGCTCCCGGGACAGGAAGATCACCAGCGGCATGTCCGGGTAGAGGTAGCCCTTGGTGCCGAAGCTGCCACCGACCTCGGGGGAGATCACCCGCAGTTTGTTGAACGGCATGCCGAGCACCAGCGCGGAGAGCAGGAACCGGTGGTTGTGCGGGGACTGGGTGGTGGCGTACAGCGTGCTCTCGCCGGTCACCGGGTCGTAGTCGCCGATCGCGGCCCGCGGTTCGAGAGGGCTGTTGATGGTGCGCCGGTTGTGCAGGTCCAGCTTCACCACCACCTCGGCGTCCGCGATCGCGGCGTCGGTGCCGTCGGCGTCGCCGCAGGTCCACAGCGCGTTGAGGTTGCCGGGCACCGCGTCGTGCAGTTGCGGGGCACCCTCGGCGAGGGCCTGTTCCGGGGTGACGACGGCGGGCAGCACCTCGTAGTCGACCCGGATGGCCCGGACCGCGTCGGCGGCCTGGGCACGGGTCTCGGCGACCACCACGGCCACCGGCTCGCCGATGAACCGGACCGAGCCGGTGGCCAGCACGGTCCCGGCGCCGGGCAGCCCGTACGGGTGCGGCGGGAAGTGGCTCTCCACCCCGCCCGGCACCCAGATGCAGGGCAGCGGCATGAGCTTGCCCTCCAGATCGGCGCCGGTGACGATGCGCAGCACACCGGGCATCGCCTGGGCCTCGGCGACGTCGATGGAGCGGATCGCGGCGTGGCCGTGGGCACTGCGCACGAATTCCATGTGGACCATGCCCGGCAGGGTGATGTCGGCGGTGTACTTCCGCTCACCACGCAGCAGGGCGGGGTCCTCGCGGGGCTTGAGACCGGCCCCGAACACCTTCTCAGACATTGTCGTCACCGCCTGTCTGCCCGGTCAGTGCGAGGGTGGCCCGCACGACGCTCTGGTAGCCGGTGCACCGGCACAGGTTGCCGGCCAGACCGCAGCGGACCTCCTGCTCGGTCGGCGCCTTGTTGGTGGCCAGCAGATCCTGCAGCGCCAGCACCATGCCCGGGGTGCAGTAGCCGCACTGGACCCCGTGCTCCTTCCAGAGCGCCTCCTGCAGATCGGTCAGCCCGGTCTCGGCGTTGGCGCCCTCGATCGTGGTGATCTGGGTTCCCTCGGCCTGCACGGCGAGCATCGAGCAGCTCTTCACCGCCCGGCCGTCGAGTAGCACCGTGCAGGTGCCGCACTGTCCGGTGTCGCAGCCCACCTTGGTGCCGGTGAGCCGGAGATCGTCGCGGATCAGGTCGACGAGCAGGACGCGGGGTTCCACCTCTTGCTCGACGGATGTGTTGTTGACGGAAAGGGAAATTCGCATTTCGCGCCTCCTGGACGCCGTGACAGGCGTTTCGGCGAAGGGAATGGGGCGACGCTACCGCCGTCCACGCCTGTCACCGGAGGCCTCACGGCAGTCGGATGCAGGCCACGGCAACTCCGCTCCGGGTCTTCGTCAAGTTCTCGATCGACGACTGTGCGGTCAGCTCATGACCTCGGCCGGGCTGATCGGCAGCGACCGCACCCGGACCCCGGTGGCGTGGAAGACCGCGTTGCCGATGGCTGGCGCCAGCCCGGTGATGCCGATCTCGCCCAGGCCGCGGCAGCCCAGCGGGTTGAGCGCCAGGTCCGGCTCCCCGATCCAGTCGACGTCGATCTCCGGTACGTCGGCGTTGACCGGCACCAGATAGCCACCCAGATCGGCATTGACCGGCTGACCGTGTTCCCGGTCGTAGACCAGGTTCTCCAGCAGCGCCTGCCCGATGCCGAAGACGATCGCGCCGATGAACTGGCTGCGCGCGGTCGCCGGGCTCAGCACCCGGCCGACGTCGAAGACGCTCACCACCCGGGACACCCGGACCCGGCCGATCTCCGGCCGCACCCGCACCTCGACGAAGTGGGCGCCGAACGACTGGTAGGCGAACTCGCCGTCGCGCAGGTACAGCGGGGTGGTGCTGCCCTCGGCGGTCAGCGTGCCGTCCGTCCGGCCGTCCCACTTCTCGAGCTGGGCCCGGATGTCGAGACACGCGTCCCGGACAGCCGGCGCGGTGCTGACGGTCAGGCTGGAACCGCCGGTCTGCGAACTGGGCGGCAGCCCGGTGTCACCCAGCTCCACGGTCACCCGCTCGACGGGCAGGCCGAGGGTCTCGGCGGCGGTCACCGCGAGCATCGTGTACGCCCCGTTGCCGACCTCGCTGCCCGAGGTCGACACGGTCGCCCGCATGTCGCCGCCGGACACGGTCAGCCGGACCCGGGCGGTCGCCCCGAACCGCCAGCCCGGGTACGTCGCCGTCGCCATGCCCCAGCCGACCAGCTCGGTCCCGTCGCGCATGGACCGTGGCGCGGCCGGCCGCCGGTCCCAGCCGAACCGGCGTGCGCCCCGCTCGTAGCAGGCCAGCAGGTGCTTGGACGACCACGGCAGATCGTGGTGCGGATCGCGGTCGGCGTGGTTGCGGCGGCGGATCTCCAGCGGATCGGCGCCCACCTGGTACGCCAGCTCGTCCAGTGCGCTCTCCAGCGCCCACTGGCAGGTCGCCTCGCCGGGGGCGCGCATCCAGGCGGGCGCCATCACGTTCAGCCGGGCCACCTCGTGCGTCGCCGAGTACGACGGCGCCGCGTACAGCAGCCGGGACATGGTGCTGGTCGGCTCGTGGAACTCGGTGGGATTGCCGGCCTCGCTGACCGCCGCGTGGGTGCGGGTGTCGTGCCGCAGCACGGTCAGGGTGCCGTCGCGGTCCGCGCCCAGGCGCATCCGCTGCACGGTCTCGGTCCGGTGGCCCACATTGGTCATCACCTGCTTCCGGGTCAGCACGATCTTCACCGGGCGGCCGAGCCGGCGGGCGGCGAGCGCGGCCAGGATGGTGTGCGTGCCGGTGGCGATCTTCGAACCGAACATCCCGCCGACGTACGGGGCCCGCACCCGCACGTCCGCCGGGTCCAGCCCGAACGCCGCCGACAGCACCGCCTGATCGCCGCGTACCCACTGGGTGGAGTCGTGGACCAGCAGCGTCCCGCCGTCCCACTCGGCGACCGTGGCGTGCGGTTCCAGAGCGCTCGGGTGGTTGTTCGGTGAGGTGTAGGTGACGTCCACCCGGACCGGGGCGCTGTCCCAGGCCTGCTCCGGTTCACCCCGGCCGAGTTGCAGCGGCTCGCCCATCACCTGTTCCGGCAGGTACGTGTCGGTGACGTCGTCGAGTGCCGTGGCGAACGGGGCGTGCCGGTAGCGGGCCCGGATCAGCGACGCCGCGTACTGCGCCTGTTCCAGGGTCTCGGCGGTGACCAGGGCGATGTACTGACCCCATCGGTGGATCTGATCGTCGGCCAGCGGTGGCCGCTGTTCCGGCGGCCAGCCGTCGTACCGGGTGCCGTCCGGCAGTTGCCCGAGCGGCCCCCGGTTGGCCGGGGTGAGCACCAGCAGCACGCCGGGTGCCTCCTCGGCCGCCGTGGTGTCCAGTGCGGTGACCCGGCCGCTGGGCACCGTCGCGCCGACCAGCACACCGTGGACCAGGCCGGACGGGTGGTGGTCGGCGGTGTACCGGGCCTGCCCGGTGACCTTGGCGCGGCCGTCCACCCGGATCTGCGCGGGTTTCCGGTTCTCGGTGACGGTCATGATCGCGGCTCCTCGGACAGGTCGGTCAGGGCGGTGATCAGGGTCTGCTCCGCGAGCCGCACCTTGAAGGCGTTCCCGGCCCGCGGGCGTGCCCCGGCGAGGGCGGCCGACGCGGCGGTGGCGAAGCGTTCGGGGGTGGCCGGGCCGCCGATCAGCACGTCCTCGGCGGCCCGGCTGCGCCACGGCCGGGTGGTGATCCCGCCGACCGCGATGCGGGCCTCGGTGACCAGTCCGCCGTCGATGTCGAGGGCGACCGCTGCCGAGGCGAGCGCGAACTCGTAGCTGGTGCGGTCGCGGACCTTCAGGTACGCCGACCGGCGGGCCACCGGCAGGTCCGCCACCACCAGGCCGGTGATCAGCTCGCCGTGGTCGAGGACCGTCTCGACGTGCGGGGTGTCGCCGGGCAGCCGGTGCAGGTCGGTGAAGTCGAGCACCCGGGCGGTGCCGTCCGGCCGGATCGTGTGCACGGTGACGTCGAGCATCGCCAGGGCGGTGCAGGCGTCGGACGGGAACACCGCGATGCAGTCGTCGCTGACACCGAGCACCGCGTGGTCGCGGTTGACGCCGGTCAGCGCGCTGCAGCCGGTGCCGGGCTCGCGTTTGTTGCACGGCGAGTGCCCGTCCCGGAAGTAGCTGCACCGGGTGCGCTGCAGCAGGTTGCCGGCGATCGTCGCCATGTTGCGCAACTGCGGGGACGCGCCGGCGAGCAGGGCCTGACCGAGTACCGGGCAGCGCTCGGTCACCGCCGGGTGGGTCGCCACGTCGGTGTTGGACACGGTGGCGCCGATCCGGATCCGGCCCGGTTCGGCGACGATGTCGCCGAGCGGCAGATCCCGCACGTCGACCAGTAGGTCGGGGCTGACGACGCCGAGTTTCATCAGGTCGACGACGGTGGTTCCGCCGGCCAGGAAGGCCGCGCCGGGCCGTTGCGCGACCCGCTGGACGGCCTCGGCGATCACCGTCGAACGCTCATAGGTCAGCGGTCTCATCGCGGTCCACCGTCCGGCCCGGCCATCGCGTGGGTCACCGCCGCGACGATGTTCGGGTACGCCCCGCACCGGCAGATGTTGCCACTCATCCGTTCCCGGATCTCGTCGCCATCCGGCTGCGCGTCCGGGCCCTGCTCGGTGCGGATCTCGTCGATCAGGGCGATCGCCGACATGATCTGCCCGGGTGTGCAGAACCCGCACTGCAGGGCGTCGCACGACAGGAAGGCCTCCTGGACCGGGTGCAGCGTGCCGTCGGCGGGTGTCACGCCCTCGATGGTGCGGATGTCGTCGTCCTGATGGGCCACGGCCAGGCTCAGGCAGGCCAGCACCCGGCGGCCGTTGATGTGCACCGTGCAGGCTCCGCACTGGCCGTGGTCGCAGCCCTTCTTCGTCCCGGTGAGCCGCAGGTGCTCCCGGAGGGCGTCCAGCACCGTGGTCCGGGAGTCGGCCGGGACCAGGTGCCGTACCCCGTTGAAGTGAAGTGACAGGGGTTTCAGATCTATTTGATCGGTCATTGGCCGACCTTTCTCTGGCGGCTGCCGGGATGTCGGGCCGGTGGCCCTCGACGGAGATTACCGCACCATGAATCAAATGACGCACATCAATTAACTTGACGGTTCAAATGCTTTTCACGATCAATTGTACGTACCTAGAATCTCCAGCTCAGTGTGGTTCTACCGGGGTTCTTTCCGATCTGTGCGACCGCACTTCGTCGAGTTCAGCGGCGTATGTCGGAGGCATTCTGTAAAAACCGTATTAACTAATGTCGAGGGCCGTACTTCCGCTGGCGTCCAAGATGCCCACTGCGCAATTATCGACGGGTCATCGGGTAGAGGGGAGCCGTCGTGCTGATCAAACGCAATCTCTCGCCGCTGAAGGTGGTGAGCTACGTCTGGCAACCGGCCCTCTACGCCGCCGCCGTCGCCGTCGCCGTGCTGGTGCTGCGGCTCGCCCTGCCGGACGCCGGATGGTTCCTGGTGCCGTTCGCCCCGATCGGCACCCTCGCCGCCGCCCTGGCGATAGTCGTCGCCTTCCGGGCCAACGCCGCCTACCAGCGCTGGGCCGAAGCCCGCACCCTCTGGCAGGGCGTCACCAACAACTCCCGCATCCTGGCCCGCCAGGTGATCGCCGCGACCGGCGACGCCATCGCCGCGGGCAAGGGCGGGCCGGCCCCGGAGGTGCTCGCCTACCAGCGCGAGGTGGTGCTGCGGGTGGCCGCGTTCGCCTGGACGCTACGCTCCGAACTGCGCGGCCTGGACGCCACCGAGGGCCTCGACCGGCTGCTGTCACCGGACGAGTTCAAACGGATCGAAGCCGCCGAGAACCGCTCCAACATGATGCTCACCGACATCGGCATCATGATCAAACAAGGGGTGCGCGCGGAACGGATCGGCCAGTTCGACCCGATCGTGCTGGAACCCAACCTGGCCGCCCTCAACAACTGGACCGGCGGCGCCGAGAAGATCAAGAACACCCCCATCCCGCGGCAGTACTCGTTCTTCTCCCGGGCGTTCATCGCCACCCTCACCACACTGCTGCCGTTCGGCCTGGCCGGGCTGCTCGACGGGGTGCTGCTGTGGTGGCTGGTCCCGCTCTCCACACTGGTCTCCGGCCTGTTCATCCTCCTCGAACGCACCAGCGAGGTGAACGACCAGCCGTTCGCCAACCGGACCACCGACGTGCCGCTGACCGCGATCTGCCGCGACCTGGAACGGGACCTGCGCGAGATGCTCGGCGACACCGACCTCCCGCCCCGTCCGGTCCCGGTCGACGGTTACCTCTGGTGACCCCCGCCGAGTTGCTGCCCCGCCTGCTGCTGGCCGTCGTCGTCATCCTGGTGGCCTGCTGGCTGCTCACCGGCCCGCTCCGGCGGATCGGCCAGCCCACCGTGATCAGCGAGATGCTCGCCGGCATCCTCCTCGGCCCGTCCCTGTTCGGCCTGCTCGCACCCGGCGCGATGCGGGTGGTCTTCCCGCCGGAGGTGCTGCCCGCGCTGTACGTTCTCGGTCAGGTCGGCCTGGTCCTCTACATGTTCCAGGCCGGGCACACCTTCGCCCGCCACCGGGTCGAACGGCTCACCGGCACGGCCGGCGCCGTGTCGATCGCCGGGATGGTCGCGCCACTCGCCCTCGGCATCGTGCTGGTGCTCGCCTCCGGATCCGCTGTGGACCTGCCCGCCACCGGCGGCACCATCGCGGTAGCGGCCGGTTTCACCGGAGTGGCGCTGGCCATCACCGCCTTCCCGATGCTCGCCCGGATCATCCTGGACCGGGGCGACGGCGGCACCCGCCACGGCAACCTGTCCCTGGCCAGCGGCGCCATCGACGACCTGATCGCCTGGATCCTCCTCGCCGTCGTCCTGGCCATGGCCTCCGGCGAGAGCGGCCCGGTAGCGGTGGCCGCCGGCGGTGCGCTGCTGTTCGTACCGCTGGCCTGGTTCGGTGCCCGGCCCGCCGCAGCCACCCTGATCGGCAGCGAACGCCTCGACGACCGGACCCGCCTGCTGGCCGTCGCGGCCCTGCTGTTCCTGACCGCCCTCTACACCGAACAGATCGGCCTGCACGCCGTCTTCGGCGCCTTCACCCTGGGCGCTCTGATGCCCCGCTCGGACCGCACCGACCGGATCGTGGACGCGGTCAGCCCGGTCGCGGCCACCCTGCTGCTGCCCCTGTTCTTCACCTACACCGGCCTGCGCACCGACATCGGCGTGATCAGCGACCCGGCCGTCCTGCTGTTCACCGTCGCCTGCATCGCGGTCGCGGTGGCCGGCAAGTTCGGTGCCTGCTGGGCCGCCGCCCGCCTGCGCGGCGAACCCCAGGGCGTGGCCCTGCGGGTCGGCGCCCTGATGAACGCCCGCGGCCTGATGCAGCTGATCGCGATAAACGCGGGCCTGGAGGCCGGCATCGTCACCCCGGAACTGTTCACCGTCCTGGTGCTGGTCGCCCTGACCACGACACTGATGACCACCCCGCTGCTGACCTGGATCACCACCCGCGAACGCCGGTCCCTGCAGCGGACGCCGTCGTGGTCCGGCGATGCGCCGGGGACACCTGGGCCGGAGCAGCCATCACCGGCACAGCCCGGTGCGAGCGTGAAGGACGGCGACCGTGGTGAACTGCTCCAGCGTGCCCGTTGCGACATGGACGGCGGTCACGGCGTGATCTTCACATCGGAGGGCGAGCCCGGGTAGCCCCCCACCGGACTCGCCCTCACTCCCCGATGTGGGGATGACAGTAGGGCCCGGTCGGCCGCCGGAGCATCGGTGAGGCTCCCTAGGGATCCACCCATACGGTCGATGCCTGACGATCTTCGATGCGAGAATCGTCGATGCGGTGACTTCCGTCGTACCCAAATGGCGTGCTGTCGTTCTGGATTTCGTGGAACGGGCCGGATGGTCGGCCGGTCAGGTGTTCCTGGCGACTCTGCTGGCCGGCGGGGCCGGTTCGGTCGTCGATCTGCCGTGGAGGTATTCGCTGACCCTGGCGGTGAGCGCGTTCGTCGTGTCGCTGCTCGCGGCCACCGACCCGCCGGGCGGAGGCTCAGTATCCGATGGGCAGCCCGGCGTAGTTCTCGGCGAGACCGGTGGCCCCGGCCCGGCTTCCGGCGACCCAGCGTAGCTGCGACAACTGCAGCTCGGCGTCGAACGGATCACCCGAAGCGTGCAGCATCGTCGTCATCCACCAGGAGAAATGGGTGCACCGCCAGACCCGGCGCTGCGCATCGCCGGAGTAGGAGTCGATCAGTCGCGAGTCACCTTCCCGCAGCGAGGCGATGAGCGCCTTGCCGAGCAGCGCCACGTCGGCGATCGCCAGGTTGAGCCCCTTGGCCCCGGTCGGCGGCACGATGTGCGCGGCGTCCCCGGCCAGGAACAGCCGGTCGTGCCGCATCGGCGTCTGCACATGGCTGCGCATCGGCAGCACACTCTTGTCGGTGATCGGCCCCGGGTCGAGTCTCCAGCCGTCCTGCCCGTGCCCGAGCCGCTTCGACAGCGCTGACCAGATCCGGTCATCGGACCACGACTGCGGGTCGGTTCCGTTCGGCACCTGGAGATAGAACCGGCTGACCGAGGACGATCGCATCGAGTGCAGCGCGAACCCGTCCGGATGCCACGCGTAGATCAGCTCGTCGGTGGACGGCGCGACATCGGCGAGGATCCCGAACCACGAGTAGGGATAGACCTTCTCAAACTTCTGAGCCGCCGGTACGGCGTTCCGGCTCGGCCCGAACGACCCGTCACAGCCGGCGATGAAGTCAGCCTGCAAGGTAACGACATCTCCGGAGCCGTCGGTGAACTCGACCCGGCCGGCAGACGCATCCAGCCTGACGTCGGACACCTCGTAGTGAACGGACGCCGTTCGAGCAGCGATCAGGTCCTTCTGCAGCTCGGTCTGCCCGTAGACCCACACACTCCGCCCGGTCAGGTCGACGAAGTCCAGATGGTGCCGCTCCCCGGGCCACTGCAGATAGATCCCCCGATGCTGATCACCTTCGGCCTTCAACCGGGCCCCGAGCCCCACCGATTCGAGTAGCTCGACACTGGAGTGCTCCAGGATGCCGGCCCGGATCCGGGCCGCGACGTACTCCTCGGACCGGGTCTCGACAACCACCGACGACACCCCGCCCTGCGCGAGGAGATGGGACAGGAGCAGACCGGCCGGGCCGGCGCCGATGATGGCGACCTGGGTACGCATGCCCCTCAGCGTTGGTCACCCGCAGGCCGGGACACAAGACCCTGTTTCCATTGAACGGAAGCCAGCGTCCGGCCGATGCCCTGTGCCGCCACCTGCAGCGCCGAGACGAGCCGGGGCAGTTGCCGGCGCAGATCCGGCACCACCATGCCCAGGGCGGCGACCACCTGATCGCCGTTGCGCACCGGCACCGCCACCGAGCAGGCGCCCAGGCTCATCTCCTCACCGGTGGTGGCGTAGCCCTCGGCGCGGACCCGGCGCAACTGTTCGAGCAGGCGGGCCGGCTGGGTGACGGTGTACGCGGTGACCCGGGTCAGCTGGTGCAGGCACTCGGTGCGGACCTCCTCCGGGGCGTACGCCAGCAGCACCTTCCCGACCCCGGTGGCGTGCATCGGCAGACGCGATCCGACCCGGCTGACCACCGGCACCGACACGTGCCCGGCCAGGCGTTCCACGTACAGCACCTCCAGGCCGTCCCGGACGGCCAGGTGCACGGTGGCGAGTGTGGCCCCGTACAGGTCATGCAGAAACGGCGAAGCCGCCTGGCGGAGACCGCTCTGCACCGGGGCGAGCAGGCCGAGTTGCCAGATCCGGCGGCCGATCACGTAGTCGCCGTTCGCCTCCCTGGCCAGCGCACCCCACCGGTGCAGCTCGCCGACCAGGCGGTGCGCGGTGGCCAGGGGCAGGCCGGCGCGACGGGCCAGATCGGTCAGGGTGAGGCTGCGGTGCTCGCCGTCGAAGGCGCCGAGCAGATCGAGGGCCCGGGACGTCACTGTGGCGCCCACGACACCCCCCTTCCGCTGAGTGGAAGAATCTTATCGCCGAGTCCGGCCCGACCGCCTAGCGTCCGGAGCGTGAACATGGAGTCGTCACAAGCTGACATCAACCGGGAGATCGAGGCGGCGGCCCGGCAGCCGGGCGGGCCGCAGCCGAGACTCGACTACCCGTCGTACCGCAGCAGCATCCTGCGGCACCCCAAGCAGCCGGCGCACCTGATCGACCCGGAATCGGTGGAGTTGTGGGCGCCCGCCTTCGGGCACCGCGATGTGGCGGTCGACGAGGCCGACCTGACCATCCAGCACGCCGGTACCCCGATCGGCGAGCGCATCGTGGTCACCGGCCGGGTTCTGGACGGCGACGGCCGGCCGGTCGCCAACCAGCTGGTCGAGGTGTGGCAGGCGAACGCGGCCGGCCGCTACCGGCACCAGCGGGACCAGCATCCGGCCCCGCACGACCCGAACTTCACCGGTGTCGGCCGGATGCTGACCGGCCCGGACGGCTCCTACCGGTTCCAGACGATCAAGCCGGGCCCGTACCCGTGGCGCAACCACCTCAACGCCTGGCGGCCCGCGCACATCCACTTCTCCCTGTTCGGCCACGACTTCACCCAGCGCCTGGTCACCCAGATGTACTTCCCCGGCGACCCGCTCTTCGGCCTCGACCCGATCTACCAGTCGATCACCGACCCGAAGGCCCGGGAACTGCTGGTCGCCCAGTACGACCACGAGGTGACGGTCCCCGAGTGGAGCACCGGCTACCGCTGGGACATCGTGCTCACCGGCACCCACCGCACCCCGCTGGAATCCGACACCGAGGAACAGATCTGATGAGCGCCGTACCCGGCCAGACCGTCGGCCCCTTCTTCCACCTGGGCCTGGAATACGACGCGATGAACGAGCTGGTGCCGCCCGGCAACCCGAAGGCGGTCCGGCTGCACGGCACCGTCCGCGACGGCGACGGCGACCCGGTCCCGGACGCGGTCCTGGAGATCTGGCAGGCCGACCCGCAGGGCGCCGTCCTGCGGCAGCCCGGCTCGCTGCGCCGGGACGGCTGGACGTTCACCGGCTGGGGCCGGGCCGCCACCGACGCCGGCGGCCACTACCAGTTCTTCACCGTGGAACCGGGCGCCACCGAACCCGGCACCGCCCCGTTCTTCGCCGTCACCGTCTTCGCCCGCGGCCTGATGGACCGGCTGTTCACCCGCGCCTACCTCCCGGACCTGCCGGAACTCGACGCCGACCCGCTGCTCTGCGCGGTCGCCCCGGAACGCCGGCACACCCTGATCACCACCCGCGAACCCGGCGGTCTGGTCTTCGACGTGCGACTGCAGGGCGGGGATGAGACGGTCTTCCTGACCTATCCACGCCTGCGCGACGCCTGGGCCTGACGAGCGGGGTACGCGTGACCGACCTGCTGTGGCCCGGCGACGACCGTGCCGGTGACGTGTTCAGCGACGCGGCAGTCCTCGCCGCCCTGGTCCGGGTCGAAGCCGCCTGGCTGGACGCCCTGGTCCGGCACGGTATCGCGCCGGCGGAGGCAGCCGACGACCTGACCGGGCTGATCGTCGCGGGCGACGTGGCGGCGGTCGCCGCCGGTTCCGAGGCCGGCGGCAACCCGCTGATCCCGCTGCTGCGCCTGCTCCGGGACCGGTTGAAGGCCCGCAACCCGACCGCCGCGTCCTGGCTGCACAAGGGATTGACCAGCCAGGACGTCATCGACACCGGGCTGATCCTGTGCATCGGTGACGCCGTCGACCGGGTCCGGGACGACATGCGGAGACAGATCCCAGCGCTGGTACGCCTGGCCGACGAGCATCGGGACACACTCATGCCGGGCCGGACACTGACCCAGTACGCCGTACCGATCAGTTTCGGTCTGAAAGCCGCGACCTGGTTGACCGGAGTCCTGGACGCCCGGGACCGCCTCGCCCTCGCCGCGCTGCTACCCGTGCAGATCGGCGGCGCCGCCGGTAGCCTGGCCGCCCCGGTCGCCCTGACCGGCTCGCCGGTGACCGCCCGCGGCCTGGTCCAGGCCACCGCCGGCACCCTCGGACTACCGGCCCGCGACCCGTGGCACACCGCCCGCGCCCCGCTGACCGGGATCGCCGACGCCCTGGTGACCTGCACCGACGCGTGGGGCCGGATCGCCAACGACGTGCTCGTCGGCGCCCGCCCCGAGGTGCACGAACTGTCCGAGGGCACGGTTCCCGGCCGGGGCGGCTCGTCGGCGATGCCGAACAAACAGAACCCGGTCCTGTCGATCCTGATCCGCCGGGCCGCCCTGGCCGGGCCGTTCCTGGCCGCGACGATGCACGCCGGTGCCGCCGCGGCCGTCGACGAACGTCCGGACGGCGGCTGGCACATCGAGTGGGCGACGCTGCGGACCCTGTCCCGGCGTACCGTCACCGCCGGTTCGCAGACCGCCGAACTGCTGGCCGGCCTGCAGGTGGAGAAGTCCTGGATGACCGCCAACCTGGCGGCCGCCCGCCCCGGCATCGACGCCGAGCAGCGTTCCGTCGCCCCCGGAGCCGACGGCGGCTATCCCGGCGCCACCGCCGAGATCATCGATGCGGCAGTGGCCCGGGCACACCGAGAGGGATCGTCTTGCTGACCGCCACCACCTTCACCGACGCGCCGGGCAAACCGCTCCTGCTCCTCGGGCCGTCCCTCGGGACCAGTGCGGAAGCACTGTGGACGGCCTGCGCCGGCCGCCTCTACGGCGGATACCACGTGGTCGGCTGGGACCTGCCCGGTCACGGCCGCAGCGCCCCGGCGACCGGCCCGTTCACGGTCGCCGACCTGGCCCGCGAGGTGCTCGCGCTGGCGGAGCGGATCCGGCCGGGGGAGTCGTTCGGGTATGCCGGGGATTCGCTCGGCGGCGCGGTCGGCCTGCAACTGCTCCTCGACGCGCCGGAGCGGGTGAACGCGGCGGTGCTGCTCTGCACCGGCGCGAAGATCGGCGAGCCACCGGGCTGGTACGACCGCGCGAAACTGGTCCGCGCCGAAGGCACCGCAGCGGTGGAGGCCGGTTCCCGTGAACGCTGGTTCGCCCCCGGCTTCACCGGCGCCGAACCACTCCTCGGCGCGCTCCGGGCCGCCGACGCCGAAAGCTACGCACGGGCCTGCGAGGCGCTGGCCGGGTTCGACGTGCGCGACCGGCTGGCCGAGATCGCCGTCCCGGTGCTGGCCGTCGCCGGTGCCCACGACGAGCCGACCCCGCCGGACAGCCTCCGCGCCATCGCCGACGGTGTGCTGAACGGCAGGCTGGTGGTCCTCGGCGACGTCGCCCACCTGGCCCCCGCGGAGAACCCCGAGGTTGTCGCGTTCCTCCTCGACCAGCACTTCGACGAGACGAGGGCGGCCGGTATCGCGGTCCGCCGGGAGGTCCTCGGGGCCGCCCACGTCGACCGGGCGACCGCCGCGACCACC
>DATMVU010000910.1:0-8015 GCA_035562875.1 Actinoplanes sp.
GCCGCCCTGCCACACCTGCGCGCCCAGGGCAGTGGTGTCCTGCTGCAGATCGGGTCGATCGCGGGCCGGGTCACCACCCCGTTCGCCGGGCTCTACGCCGCCAGCAAAGCCGCCCTGGCCGCACTGACCGAGGCGTGGCACGAGGAGCTCGCCCCGTTCGGAGTGGAGTCGATCATCCTGGACGCCGCGTCCTACCCCACCAACATCGGCGCCAACGCCACCTTCGCCCAGTCCGAGCCGTACGCGGCGGCGTTCGGGGCCTACGTGGGCGCGATCTCCGCACAACCCGTCGGCGACCCGGGTGAGGTGGCGGCCGCGGTGGTGGCACTCGTCGAGACCCCGGCCGGGCAGCGGCCCCGCCGGACCGTGATCGCCCCGGCCGAGCAGGCAACCGCGGTCGGCTTGCTCAACCGTACGGCCGCGGAAGTCGCACTTGCCGTCAAAGCCGGCATGGGACTCAGGTGACGAACAGGACCACCGCCACCACCAGTGCGAACGCCACGATCGTCCAGCGCAGCGCCTCCGACGGCAGCCGACGGGTCACCTTCGCGCCCACGTAGCCGCCGACGATCGTCGCCGGTGCCAGCACCGCCACGGCCGCCCAGTTCACCGGCCCGAACACGCTGTACAACAGCACCGTGGTGGCGCCGACCACGGCGGAGAAGACGTTCTTCAGGGCGCTGACCCGCCGCAGCGGCTCATCCAGGACCAGAGCCAGAGCGGCGATCAGCAGTACGCCCATCGCCGCGTTGAAGTAGCCGCCGTACAGCCCGCAGCAGAAGACCGCCACCTGCAGCAGGATCGCCGACTTACGCGGCGAGTTGTCCTTCGGGTGCCCGGCCAGGGCTCGCAGCCTGTTCTGGAACGCCATCATCGCGGCGGCCAGCAACAGCAGGAACGGCACCACCAGGTCGAACACCGACTTCGGCAGCAACAGCAGCAGACTGCTGCCGCACAGGGTCCCGGCGACCGCGGCCGGGATCATACTGAGCACCCGACGGCCCTGGCCCGCCAAGTCGGCACGGCTGCCGACGGCCCCGGCGGCGTAACCGGGCGCCACCGACAGGGCGTTGCTGACATTCGCCGCCACACCGGGCAAACCGATGCCCACCAGCAGCGGAAACGTGATCAACGAACCACCGCCGGCGATCGAGTTGACGGCGCCGGCGATCAGGCCGCCGCCGAGCAGGAGAACGGCCTCGGTGGGGGTCATCGGTGATCAGCGCCCTTTCGGCGGAGGGGGGTCATGCGGATTGGGTAAGGCTGGTTGAGAATGAGTCGCACAAAGGTTCATCGAATATGAGAGGACTCCTCCTTGAGCGCTGGACTCGCAGCCTTGCTGGATGACGTGGCGGTTCTGGCGCGGGCCGCTGCGGCGTCGCTCGACGACGTCGGACTGGCGGCCGCCAAAGCCGGCTCCAAGGCGGCCGGTGTGGTGATCGACGATGCGGCCGTCACCCCCCAGTACGTGCGGGGGCTCGCGGCCGAACGTGAGCTTCCGATCGTCAAACGCATCGCCCTGGGCTCGTTGCGGAACAAGTTCCTGATCATTCTGCCGGTGATCTTGCTGCTCAGCCAGTTCCTGCCCTGGGCACTGACACCGCTGCTGATGCTCGGTGGCGCCTACTTGTGTTACGAAGGCGCCGAGAAGGTGTGGGCCAAGGTCTCCGGACACGGCGCCCACGAGGAGAAGCAGGCCCAGCCGGACGAGAAGACCCTGGTGTCCGGGGCCATCCGGACCGACCTGATCCTGTCCGCCGAGATCATGGTGATCTCCCTGAACGAGGTCGCCGACCAGCCGTTCCTGAACCGGCTGATCATCCTGACGATCGTGGCGATCGCGATGACCGTGCTGGTGTACGGGGCGGTCGGCCTGATCGTGAAGATGGACGACGTCGGCCTGCGCCTGGCCGAAGGCGACAACAAGGGCGTGGCGGGCTTCGGGCGTGGCCTGGTCAAGGCGATGCCCAAGGTGCTGACCGTGCTCACCGTCGTCGGAACCGCAGCGATGCTGTGGGTCGGTGGGCACATCCTGATCGTCGGGGCGAACGATCTCGGCCTGCACGCGGTCCACGACTTCGTGCACCACCTCGAACTGGGCGCGCACGACGCTACCGGCGCTCTGGGCGGCGTGGCCGGCTGGCTGGTCAACACGCTTCTCAGCGCGATCGTGGGCCTGGTCATCGGCGCGCTGATCGTACTGTTCATGATGTTCACGTTCCACCGCAAGTCGCACGCCAAGACCGAGAAGCACGAGTCGGCGGCCCCTGCAGCGGCCGCCGCTTCCTCCTCCTCTTCCTCAGGGGAGGCTGCTCCGGAGCCTTCGCCCGCCGAGGAACCGGAGGCTCCGACGCAGAAGTAGCCCTGCCCGACGGCGGCCCCGGATCCGAGTCGGATCCGGGGCCGCCGTCTTTTCCTTTTCCGGAAGGGGTCTTCCGGTTGTTCTGTCAGCGGCATCCTGACAAGGTCAGATGCCGGGCGAAGAACCGTGCCTGACTGTCCAGTTCGTGGTCCGGAAGCCGATCAGCGTGTTTCCCCGGGTTCGCGTGCAGCGTCTTCTCCGACGAACCGAACGCCTCGAACAGGGCCAGGCTCTCCGCCCGCGGCACCCGCTCGTCGTCCCACTGCACCAGGAACTCGACAGGCACCGTGATCCGCGCGGCGACCTCGGCATTGGCCGAAGCCCCGCCGAGACCGAGAACCGCCGCCCGCACCCTCGGCTCATTCGCGACGAACGGCACCCCGAGCCCGCAGCCCGCCGACACACCCCAGTACCCGACCGGCCCGGCCCCGATCTGTTCCTGCACCGCGTCCAGGACGGCCTGCCACTCCGGAACGATCTGTTCGGCCGCCAGCGCCTGGAACCGGGCGAGATCAGCACCGCTGCGAACACCCGCCGCGAGCTGATTCAGGCGCTCGTCCGGGGCCCGGTCGCCGTGGTTCGGAATATCAGCCGACACGACGGCGAACCCGGCGGCGACAAATCGTTCCGCCCGGTACATCACCGCCGGATGTTGTTTGTGCTGCCCACCGCCGTGCCCGACGAAGATGAGCGGTGGCGTGCCGATTCCCGCCGGAGTCCACAACACGGCAGGAACGTCATCAACAGAGAAGAGATGCATAGGGAAAGCCTTTCGAGGGTGCCTCTGCGGGCGCTCCCTCAGGCCGCGAGAAGGAGGGAGTCGTCCCGACCGGTAACAGCGTTGATCGGACTCACCTCCTCAGTTCAGCATCCATGCACGGCACTGGAAAACTATCACGATCGCCGGTACCGCGTGTCCCGGGACCATGCTCACCACTCGCGGCCTCAGAACACATGGCAGGTCATCTGATGGTCAGGATCGCCACATCGTGGCCGCGGTAGGCCTCCGGAACGCTGGTCACGATCACGCCGTTCATCACCTTGGCCTCATGGATCACCTGGACGGCCATGAGCGGCCCGATCAGTGCTTTGTGTACGGGGTGGTACTCGATTCTCGGTGAAGCGATCATTCCGATCTCCAGGGCGTTGTCATCGGTGACCGGAATGGTGTGCAACCCGAAGATGGCCAATACCGGAGCCCAATGCGAGGCACGGGCTTTGAGGACTGCCTGTGCCTCGGCCATGGCATTGACCGGCAGGGCCGCCACCAGAAAGCCGGCATGCATCTGGTCCAGGATCTCCACCAGGAAACGGTTCCCCGCGAAGATTTCGACCACGGCGGACGCATCGAAGACGCGCAGCATGTTGGTGCCGTGTGTCATGCGGCGTGATGCTCTTCCCGGCGCGCGATGATGGCGCGCAGGTCCTCGTCAGCTCGGTCCATCCGCTCCTGAAAGTTTCTCCGTTCCTTCTCGGTGAACGGCTCCGGTTCGGGAAACCCCAGCAGAGCCGCCAACTGCTGGCTGGGGCGCAGTGGCACCTTGTTCACTTCCTCGGTCATGCGACCAGGGTAGGAGGCCGGGCCGGGAACGTGAAGCGACGAGTAATTCTTCCGGGTGATCAACAGTGGATAGGGCACTTCTCGATCCCGAACCTGCCGGAGAAAATCGCTGGACCTCGGCGGCGGTCACCGCAAGGGTGTGGGGATGCGCCGGAACAAGATCTGGGATGCCGACACCGCCCGCACCTACGACACGCCCGGCACCGGCATGTTCGCGCCGGAGGTGCTCGAACCCACCGTGACCCGGCTCGCTGAACTGGCCGCCGGCGGGCGGGTGCTCGAGTTCGCGATCGGCACCGGCCGGGTCGCGATCCCCCTCGCCGACCGGGGTGTGCCGGTTGCCGGGATCGAACTGTCCGAGCCGATGGTGGCCCGGCTGCGGGAGAAGGACGGAGAGTCCCGGATCCCGGTGACCGTCGGTGACATGGCCACGGCGACCGCGCCCGGCACGTACTCGCTGGTCTATCTGGTCTTCAACACCATCTCGAACCTGCTCGTCCAGTCCGAGCAGGTCGAATGCTTCCGCAACGCGGCGCGGCACCTGTCGCCCGGCGGCCGGTTCGTGATCGAACTGTGGGTGCCCGATCCGTCCGTGGCGGTGTTCGCCGATACGGACGGCTACCTCGGCGTCGACACCTACGACAGGCTGCACCAGCGCACGGTGTCGCACCACGTCCGGTACGGTGCGGGCCACGAAACACGGGTGGAGCGTTCCCCGCACCGCTACATCTGGCCGTCCGAGCTGGACCTGATGGCCCAGCTCGCCGACTTCACCCTGGAGTCCCGGCACGCTGACTGGTCCGGCTCCGAGTTCACCGCCGAATCCCCGTCACACGTCTCGGTCTACCGCCTGCGATGATCAGAATCGCCGTCGCCCAGACCGAGATCACCACCGACCCCACCGCCAACGGCGCGGCCATCCGGGCCGCCCTGCGCCAGGCCGCCGATCAGGGCGCACGCCTCGTACAGTTCCCGGAAGGCGCCCTGTCTGGCTACATCGCAGTGTCGAAACCGCACTACAGCGGCTGGAACATCGACTGGGAACCGGTCGATGAACAGTTACGCCTGACCATGGAACTTGCCGGCGAACTCGGCGTCTGGGCGGTGATCGGCGGCAATCACCGGCTCACCGGCGAGCATCGCCCGCACAATTCCCTGTGGGTCATCAACGACAAAGGACGATTGATCGACCGGTACGACAAACGGCTCCTGTCGTACTCCGAGATCACCGGTTTCTACACTCCCGGCGATCACGTCTGCACGTTCGAGGTCGACGGTTTCCGGTTCGGCTGCCTGATCTGCATCGAGGTCAACTTCCCGGAACTGTGGGCACTCGACGTGGACTGCATGCTGTTCTCCTCGTACTCCGACGACCCGATCTTCGAGGTCATCGCCCGTGGCCACGCCGCCATGCACGGGTACTGGGTCGCCATGTCCCTGCCCGCCCGCTACGGTCCGTCAACGGTGATCGGCCCGCACGGCTACCCGCTGCGCCACGCCCGTACCGGCGTACCCGAGGTGATCTGTGTGGATCTCGACCGCGCCGACCCGGCCCTGGACCTCGCCCTGAACAAGGCCCGCCCGTGGCGAGCCATCGCCCGCGCCGGCGACGTCTACACCCCACACCGTGTCACCGACCCACGGAGCGACGACCGCTGCTCACCATGAGCGCCCTCGGTTAGTCTGCCGGGATGCCGAACATCCGCCGCGCCGCCCGCGCGATCATCCTCGACGAGGACGACCGCGTCCTGCTCTGCCGGTTCGTCGTGCCGCACCCCGCGGTCCCGGCGCAGGCGACGGCGGTGTGGGCGGCCCCGGGCGGCGGCATCGAACCCGGCGAGGACCCGCTGACCGCTCTACGCCGCGAACTGCGTGAGGAGACCGGCCTGACGATCAGCACCGACCCGCCGCACGTCTGGCACCAGCAGATCCTCGGCCCCGGCATTTTCCCCGGTCTCGACGGCCTGATCAACGACTATTTCCTTGTTCGTACGAGTAACTTCCCGCCCCGTGGCGACCTGACCGACGACCAGCTCGCCGACACGGAGAACCTCGCCGGATTCCGGTGGTGGCGGCTCCCGGAGATCGCCGGCTACCAGGGCACCGACCTGTTCTCCCCGCGCGACCTGACGACACCGTTGACGGCCCTGGTCCGTGGCGGTGCCCCGAATCGGCCGCTCCCGCTCGGCCTCTGAACGGTCACCGAGCCGCTTCCAGGTTCCGGATCACCGCGGCGGGCCGCACCGGGGTCGCGTCCATGAACGCCACCGCAGGGTCACTCCACGGCTCTGGTACTCGCCTCGACCGCTTCGTCGAGGCTTGGGGCCCCGCAACCCACCCGCCGAAATCCCAGGAGAATCGTTCTGACAGAACCCGGGAAGCCGGCACGACCATCGTCACCGTGAATGATCTCGATACACCGCGATCCGCGGCGTCGGCCGGGTGGAGAGACCCGGCCGCCGCCGGTAATCAGGAGCGGTAGCGTCCGCTGAGTACGCCCAGCACATCGGCGTATCGGCCCTCGGCCTCGGCGTTGCGTTGCGACTTGACCCGCTCGACCAGGATCTGCTCGGCCTTACCCATCGGCTTCGAGCAGGCTCATGACCTCGTCGAGGAATTCCTCCAGAGGCATCGCCATCTCGGAGTCAGTACGGAGAAAGATCCGGTGGACCGCCTTGCCGGAGAACGACAGCCGCAGTGAGAGCAACATGCAGTTCACTGACTCGCCCCGCAGGTTGTTTACGACCTCACCGGAGTCGACTTCGCCCTCCTCGCCGGGCCGGTGTGTCTGTGGGAGGAGGACGGTTACTGGTCCGCGGTCGGCCTCGGCCCGGACCTTCGGCTTGCGCTCGGCGACATAGCCACGGACACCTGGTAGGAGATGCCGGTCGGTCATGCCGTTCATGCCGTGCTGTCGATCAGCCAGTCGTAAATCCATTTTGCGGTGTGCCGCTGCTTACGTGGAGCGTCCAGGACGCGGGTGTGGTCCTGCTCGGACAGGCCTGCGGTGGCGACGTCAGGGATCCCCCGTACCGCAGCGCAAAGGTCTTCCACCAGCGCACGGCCGGCGGCGGTGAGCGTGTGTAGCCGCCGTCGTGGGCGGTGACGGCGGCGGCTGGGTGGTGCCAGGTGCGCCCCGGCCGTCTCCCCCGGCGCCTCTCTCGATACCAGGAACGGCATGACCGCCGTTGGTAAGGGCGGATTCGGCGGCGAAGGTGCCACCGAGCTGCTCGATGACCGTTACATCGAACGCTGCACCGTCACCAGCGAATCCCGTTACAGCCCGATCCAGATCACCGAGGCGGACCGTACCGTGGTCGCGGACATGCACGACACCCGTCCCCGAAGCCCTCACCGGCTTCACCCCCGAGGAATCCCGGCTCCTGGCCAATCTCCTCGACCGGTTCGGCCCGCAACCCGTCTGCAGAAATCCCAGGAGAATCGTTCTGACAGAACCCGGGAAGCAGGCGCGACCAGCGTCACCGTGGACGTCGTCCCGGCCGCCGATCCGCTACCCGCCATCCATGATCACCCCGGGCCGGATCAGCCGGCGCAATGTGCTGCCCCGGGCGGTACTGACAACCGGCCTGCTCGGCACCGAAGATCAGCGCTCGGGAACACCACAGACCGGGCAGGGCACACAACCAGCGGCTAATTAACGTATTACTGTTATCGGCAATCCAATAATAGGCTCGCAAGGCTGGAAACGGACAAACTGGACGTACATCATAATGTCAGTTCTGTTGTAGTTCTCTCCCCGCCAGGGATAGGAGCGTTACGGCGGCGGTGTCCGGTCCCGTCGTAAGTGACAACGTCCCTGGGGAACTGACACTCTGGACCACCGACCTGACAAGGCGCCCGGCGAAACTGACAAACGTCGGTTGACGGCCCACGGGTTGGGGGCCGCTCTCGGGCCGGCCCATTGGAAATCTCGGGTGTTCGCGGCGGGTAGCCGATACTGTGCCGCCATGTTGGATGCGCACGAGCGATTCGTGGCCTCTGGACCGCTACGAATTTGGACCGAGCGGGTGGGGGATCCGGGGCTTCCTGCTGTGCTGATGGTCATGGGGTCGGCTGCTCAGGGTGTCAGTT
>DATMVU010000911.1:0-8116 GCA_035562875.1 Actinoplanes sp.
CTGTCTCTCCTGATCCCGCTGTCTCTCCTGATCCCGTTGTGTCCTCCGGCCGCGCCGGCCTCGACGCTGGCTGATCGGGGTGAGCGCGCATCGGTCCGCTCTAGATCACGTATTGACGGTGATCGCCGAGTCGGCCTGGGCGAACCAGCTGATCCTGCGCGGCAGTGTGACGATGCCGGCCTGGGTCGGTGCCGCGGCACGACCACCGGGCGACCTCGACTGGATGCTCCCGCAGCCGGAGGTGACCCCACCCGACCGGTTCCGGCCGGACCCGTTCCACGACACTCTCAAGCCGGTGCAGGAGTGGCCGGAGGCGGTGCACGGCGCTGTTCGCAACGAGATCTGGGATTTCGAGGACCACGACACAGGCGGCCGCCGGGTGACACTTCCCCCGGACGGTCTGAACTGGGTGACCGAACTCGACGAAAGCTTCCCGGACGACACGTTCGAGCACATTCTGTGTCAGCTGATCACCGATCGCCCTTGTTCACCCGACGGCATCGTGTTCGATCCCGAGGAGATGACGGAGGTGCAGAACGACGACTACTCCGGCGACTACCGACTCGGTGACGGCACCAGCCAGCTCCGCCTCACCGTCCCATGGCAGGCACCCGACTCCGAAACCGGCAAGGTCCAGGTCGACATCTCCTTCGGCGAACGGCTCCCGACCCCACCGGTCTGCACAGCAGTCCCACGTGCCGGCGGTCAGCCACCGCTGGGCCTGTGGACACCGAGCCGGGAACTGTCCCTGGCGTGGAAGCTGTACTGGCTGGCCACCGACCAGGACACCACCGGGAAGTCGGCGATGAAAGACGTGTACGACGCCGTACTGCTCGCCGAATCCCCCGGCCTGCACCTGATTCCCCGGCTACAACGGGTCGCCCTGGGCACCGAGTCCATCGGTACCCTGCTCTCCCCCACCGATCCCATCACCCAGGCACACTTCCCCGGCGACCCGTGGCTGGCCCCACCAACCCCGCTCGCAGCCTGGCTGTCCCCCACCCGAATCCCGTCATGGACGATCGACGGCCCCGCCCCCGACGGCAGCCCACCCGCCCATTGGCTCAACCGCCTGGCCGCCGCAGTAACCACCCTGCTCTGATCCCACCCGCCTTGCCCTGGTCCCGCCTTGCTTCTGGTCCCGCCTTGCATCTGGTCCCGCTCTACTTCTGGGCCCGCCTAGCTTCTGGTACCGCCCTGCATCTGGTCCCGCCTTGCATCTGGTCCAGCCCTGCTTCTGGTACCGCCCTACTTTCTGGGCCTGCCCTGCTTCTGGGCCCGCCCTGCTTCTGGTACCGCCCTACTTCCTGGGCCCGCCCTGCTTCTGGTCCGGCTCCACTTCTGGTCCCGCCCTGCTTTCTGGGCCCGAAGCCCACCGGCAAGCACGTCGCGAACATGTCCGGCAACGGTCCCGAATCCTGTGACACGACGCCCTGCTGCCGTCAGCCGATCGGCCCCTGTGACACCATGCGACCGGCCGGACACTTAGCCAGACGAAGGAGCACTCCGTGGAAGATCTGGAACGTGACGGATACGTCCTGTCCGCGGACCCGAAGCGCGTCGACTTCACCCGAGTCCACCGCTGGCTCTCCGAGGAGTCCTACTGGGCGGCCGGCCGACCCTACGATCTGGTGGCCCGCTCCATCGACGGCTCCGTCCCCTACTCGGTGTTCACCTCACCCCTGACCGCAACCACACCCCCAGTCCCCACCCAGGCCTCCGCATCCGACAAAGCCGCGACACCCGCCACCAGCAAAGCCGCCGCATCCAGCGAAACCACAAGCGCTGCCGCCGCATCCAGCGAAACCACGAGCAAGGCATCCAAAGGAGGCGCTGTGTCCACACCCAGCACGGCCTCCGGCGAACAGGTCGCCTTCGCCCGAGCGGTCACCGATGGGGCCACCTTCGCCTGGATCTGCGACGTCTTCGTGGACGAGAAGCACCGAGGCCACGGCCTGGGCCAGTGGATGATCGACACCATCCTGGCCGACCTCTCCGAACGCGGCATCCAGCGTTTCCTACTGGCCACCAAGGACGCCCACGCCGTCTACCGCCGCTCCGGCTTCACCGAACTGGTAGGCGCCGACCGCTTCATGGAGATCGACCGCCGCTCCACCCGAAACGCCATCCTCGGCAATCCCTGACAGCACACCCATCCAGCCAGACCCCGACGGCACGCGCGCCCAGCCGGACGCCCGACAGCACGCCCATCCAGCCAGGCGCTCGGCGGCAGCAGCGGGTTAGGGCTAACCGGCGACGGCAAGGGCCAACGGTAGAACTCCTGGTGCGCCCGCTCGGCGGAGAGCACGGCCCGCCAGAGTCATGGTCCAGCCGGAGTCGACCAGATCGTCGACCAGTAACACTGGCCCAGCCAGATCCGGTAGCTCGGCGGCCATCGCCGGTGGCACCTCGAAGGCGTCGTGCAGCACCCGAACCCGCTGGGCGCTGTTGCCCCGATGACCGCTGTCCGCAGACGATGGCGCGACTGGGATGACCCCGAGCATCGGCAGTCTGCCGACCTTGGCAATCCGCTCGGCAAGGCTGTGGATAACTTGTGGATGACGCTGTGAATAAACTGCCACGACGGCTGCCGGGCGCTGTTTCCAAGCGTCATCTCCCCTGGCCCAGGCCTTGAGGATCTCGACCACGGCGTCGGCCAGATCCGGTGAGATCGGGCCATCCGGAGACTCCGGTGAGACCGCGGCACGCAGCTGGTTACCCCAGCCCAGGTCGGACAGGCGACCGACGGCCCGGCCGGGTTCGATCTGCTCGGCGGGCGAGATCCGGCCTTTGAGCGAGACACCGACCGCGGCCAGTCCGGTGGGCCACATCTTCTTCGGTGCGATCTCCAGACCTGGACGGCCGAGGAAGGCTCCGGCAGCAGCCAGCGAACCGGCTGACACTTCGCTGTCGAACAACGGGCCGGCACAGTTGTCGCACCGGCCGCACGGGACGGCTTCCGGATCGTCCAGGCAACGGCGGAGGAACTCCATGCGGCAGGAGGTCGTCACCGCGTACTCGAGCATGGTTCTCTGCTCGGTCTCCCGGGCCTCGGCGACGCGCCGCAACCGGGTCTCGTCGTAGGTCCACGGCTCACCGGTGGCCAGCCAGCCGCCACGGGTCCGGCGCACCGCACCGTCCACGTCGAGCACCTTGAGCATCAACTCGAGCCGCGTGCGCCGGAGGTCGACGAGTGGCTCCAGTGCCTGCGTCGACATCGGCTGCACCGGGGAGAGTTGGGCCAGCACCGCGCGTACCTGCTCCTCCGGCGGAAAGGCCAGCGATGCGAAGTAGCGCCAGATAGCGACGTCCTCCGGGCCGGGCAGCAGCACCACCTCGGCATGCTCGACCGCACGGCCGGCCCGGCCGACCTGCTGGTAGTAGGCGATCGGCGAGGGCGGCGCGCCGAGGTGGACGACGAACCCGAGGTCGGGTTTGTCGAAGCCCATGCCGAGCGCCGACGTCGCCACCAGTGCCTTGATCTTGTTGGTGAGCAGGTCCTGCTCGGCGGCCCGGCGTTCGGAGTCCTCGACCTGGCCGGTGTAGGTCGCCACCTCGAAACCGCGGGAGCTCAGGAAGTCTGCGGTCTCACCGGCCGCGGCGACGGTCAGCGTGTAGATGATGCCGGAGCCCGGCAGCCGCTCCAGGTGGTCGGCGAGCCAGGCCAGACGGTGTGCAGGATCCTCCAGCCGGAGTGCGGCCAGGCGTAGCGAATCCCGTTCCAGCGTGCCACGCAGGACCAGCGCGTCACCGAGCTGGTCGGCGACGTCGGCGGTGACCCGGGCGTTGGCGGTCGCGGTGGTGGCCAGCACCGGGGTCCGAGCGGGCAGGCCGGCCAGGAACGTGCGCAAACGGCGATAGTCAGGTCGGAAGTCGTGCCCCCAGTCGGAGACGCAGTGCGCCTCGTCGACCACGAGTAGACCGGTGCTGCCCGCGAGACCGGGCAGCACGTTGTCCCGGAAGTCCGGGTTGTTGAGCCGCTCCGGGCTGATCAGCAGCACATCGACCTCGCCGGCCCGGATCTCCTGCTCGATCAGGGACCACTCGTCCAGGTTCGCCGAATTGATCGTGCGGGCCTGGATGCCGGCTCGGGCGGCCGACTCGACCTGGTTGCGCATCAACGCGAGCAGCGGCGACACGATGACAGTGGGGCCGGCCTGACGGTCACCTGATCTCAGCAGTGCGGTGGCCACGAAGTAGACCGCCGACTTGCCCCACCCGGTGCGCTGCACACACAGCACCCGCCGTCTGTCGACGGTGAGCGCCTCGATCGCCCGCCACTGGTCCTCCCGGAGCACTGCGTGCTCCCCGGCCAGCCTGCGAAGCACCTCTTCGGCCTGCTCTCGCACGGCCGCCCGCGTCATCTCAGTCACCCGGCATGTCTATCAGCCCGCGGCGGAGGCCCTTCGAGTTATCCACAGTCGGGAGTTGTCCACAGGGCGGCATGCGGCGATTCCGCGGACCGGCAATGCTCCAAGGCGTCCAGGCGGGTTCGTTCGAAGGGGTCACCATGCAGACGTCAGGTGGATGCGCGGCCTGGTTCGTTCCGGCACGGAATGGCGTTCGGCCGGCCGAGGCCGGTGCCCGCCCACCACCAGTGCCGGGCCGGCTCCGGCCGGCCCGGCACTCACGTGGGGCGCGTTCGGCGAAGACGGCGATCCGGTGTCGTACGGATGGAAGTCTCGGTGGCATGACGACAACGATCGCCGAAAAGCTGCTGATCAAGCCGAACTCGACTGTCTGGCTCAACGAGCCGGCCCGGCTGCCGCTGCTCACCCCGATGCCGGAGGGCGTGCGGGAGACCGCGACTCTCGCAACCGCGAGCACAGCGGTGATGTTCGCCGAAGACGCCGCGGGTGTACGGAGTCAACTCGAACAGCATCGGCCCGACCTCGATAAGCCAGGCGCTTTCTGGATCGCCTATCCGAAGGGGAACAAGGCCGACATCAACCGGGATTCGCTGTGGCCGATCGTCGCCGACTTCGACATGCGACCGTGCGGTCAGGTGTCGATCGACGAGCGGTGGTCGGGGCTTCGATTCCGGGCCAATCGTCCCGACGAGGGCCGCTTCACCGGCGGTGCGGGATGAGAGGTGACACCGGGTCTCCGTCCCGGTCCGAGGAGGGGCGGATCGGGACGGTCCGGTGAGACGGCGAGATGGTCCGATGAGACGGAGGGACGACGCGGTGATCGGGGTGGTGCCGGGTGGGTTGTGGTCAGCGGCCGAGGACCGAGCCGCCGTTGACGTTGATGATCTGACCGGTGACGAAGCCGCCACCGGGGCCGGCCAGCCAGCGGACCGTCTCGGCGATCTCGTCGGGGGTTCCGGCGCGCTTGATGAGGGTCGCGTCGACACGGTGCTGGTGTCCTTCCGGGGTCATCCGGCCCAGGAAGAATTCGCTGTCGGTGATGTAGCCGGGCGCGATGACGTTGGCGGTGATGCCCTCGGCACCGAGTGAGGTGGCTAGGTCCAGGGCGTAACCGTGCAGGGCGGCCTTGGCTGCCGAGTAGGGCCCGCCGCCACCGCGCTGGGCGGCGATCGAACTGGTCAGGATGATCTTTCCGCCGGGCCGGCGGAGTCGAGGGAGGAGGGCGGTGGTCATGAGAACCGCGGTGAGCACGTTGGAGTCCAGGTTGGCCCGCCAGCGGTCCGCCACGCCATCGAGGGTGGTCTCGTCCCCGGCGAGGTACGCCCCCGCGTTGTTGACCAGCACATCGAGCGGACGGCCGGCCACGGCCTCGACCACGGCCGGAACCTGTGCCGGGTCGGAGACGTCCGCAGTGACAGCGGTGGCCTGTGGCCCGATCCACTTCACGGCGTCGTCGAGCACGTCGGCACGGCGCCCGACGATGATCACGTCGAAGCCCTCGCCTGCGAGCATGCCTGCCGTCGCCCGGCCGATCCCGGTACCACCGCCGGTGACAACTGCGAGTCTTGTCATGCCCCCGACCCTATCGGCGAGTCATCGAACCGTTTGCAACGTGGCCGGGTTGGTTCCCTCCGGCAGCGGGTCGACAGCCGCGCGGGACGGTTCGGATACGGCTTCGTGTTCACAGCGCCAGGGAAAAGGTCGTCTTCCGTTTCGGCGCCGGAATGACGTCGCGGTCGGGCGGGTCGGCCGCAGGGCTCTTCCGGGTGGTCCCGCCTCGCCGGGACGACGGGCGTTTGCGCTTGTCCGCCATATCACCGCCGGTTGGTGGCCGTTCGACAGTCGCCGCGTTGACCGAGTCGTCGCCGGCCGGCATCGGGGCCCGGGCGGTGGTGCCACCGAGTACTTCGGCCCGACACGGCAGGCCGTTCAGGGTGAAGGCGAGTGGCAGCGGGTTCCGGTCCCGGTAACCACCGTGCAGCGTGACCGCACGGGACCGGCCACGGCCGTCGAGCACCACACGACGGCCGTGCTGGGTCATGGTCTGCGAGGTACCGGCAAGACGTTGAGAGCCGGGAAAGGTGAACTCGACCCGCCAGTCTGCGGTCTCCGTCGTCCGGATGCTCAACCGCGCTTCGAAATCAGCGCCGGAGTCCCGTTTGACGTGGTACCTGACCTGACAGCGGCCGTGCTTCGGGGCGGTGACGACCACCGGGGTGCCGGCACCCCCACCAGCATCAGCGCCGGCATCGGCTGCGGCGGCCTGGGCTTGCTCGGTGTCCGGGACGTCGCGGTCGGTGGACCAGTTGACCATGGTGCCGGCGAGCAGGATCAGAGTCGCCAGGGCCGCGATGGCGGGCTTCCGGTCACGGGTGCCCAGGAGTCGATCCGCCGGAAGCGGCCGGCATCGGCGATCGCCGATGAAGAGACCACCACCGAGCGGGCGTACGGCCGCCCGGCGCAGGAGCAGACCGGCTCGCACTCGGACGGCGGCGATCGTGGGCCGGTGGACGCAGGCACGCAGGATTCGCCGTATCGCGGAACCGGCTCTCCAGGGGGCAGGCACCGCCGCCACCGCGCGCGCCACCGGCGCCGTAGGCCGTTCTCCTGGCCGCAGTGGCGGGATGACCGGCCGCAGTCCGACAGTCGCGGCGAGTCCACGGGCCACCTCGGCCGCGCCGGGGCGTTCGGCCGGGCTCTTCGCCAGGCAGCGCAGGCACAGTGCAGCCACGACGGGCGGCATCCCGTCGAGGTCGGGGATCGGTTCCGGATCGGCGTAGAGGTGGGCACGCAGGGCTTCGGTGGTGTTCTCGGCGTGCCAGGGCATCCGGCCGGTGAGGGCCCGGTAAAGCAGAAGCCCGAGGGCGTAAACGTCGGTGGCGGGCGAGACGGAGGAACCGCCGAGACGTTCCGGGGCGAGATAGGCGGGCGTGCCGAGCAGGCTGCCGTCCGGGCTCGCGTCCCGTTGCCCGATCACCGCAGAGATGCCGAAGTCGACGATCTTCGCACCGGAACCGGTGAGCATCACGTTCGCGGGTGTGACGTCGCGATGTACGAGACCACGGGCGTGTGCAGTGGCCAGGGCGGAGGCGACCTCGGCGGTGATCGTGACGGCTTCCCGCCAGTCGAGCGAGCCCTGCCGGCCGAGGCGGGCGCCGACGGATTCGCCGTCGTTGAGCTCCATCACCACGTAGGGGACGGTCAGGTGATCGGAGATCGGCGCCTCACCGAAGTCGTGGATGCCGGTGATGTGCGGGTGGCAGAGGCGGGCCGCGGCCAGGGCCTCCTGACGGAGCCGGTCCCGGAAGGCGCGGTCCTCGGCAAGTTGCGGGGACAGCACCTTGACGGCGACGTCACGGCCGAGGACCTCGTCGTGGCCGCGCCAGACCACCGACATGCCGCCGGTGCCGAGCTTCTCGACCAGACGGTAGCGACCGGCAAGGCGGAGCGATCCATCCCGACCGTTTCGCTCCGTATGCCCCATACGCCGATTCTCGCCCGAGTGGCTCGCCCTCCGGTGCCGCACACGAAAACCCGCTCGGAAACCACAGCCGGCGACCCGTCCGCGATCACGCCCGCGATCACGCCCGCCAGCCAGGCGGGTACCGCGCCCCGGCCGGTCCGCGCGCAGCGCCGTGATCGGTCAGCCGGCCAGGAGCTGGTCCACCGGTGCGTAGTCGTCGGTGAGGACCGGGGAGTCGTTGACAAAATCGGTCAGTTCCGTGCCGGTGAGCAGGGTGACCGGT
>DATMVU010000912.1:0-4661 GCA_035562875.1 Actinoplanes sp.
CCCCGGGCCGCTTGTTCAGCTCGGTGGCCAGCGCGCTCAGCCGGGCGATCTCCTGGAACGAGTCGACGATGATCCGGCCCACCCCGGCCTCCAGGGCCCGGCGCAGCTCCGACTCCGACTTGTTGTTGCCGTGGAAGCCGATCCGCTCGGGCGGGAACCCGGCCGCCAGCGCCACCGCCAGCTCACCGCCGGAACACACGTCGAGGAAGAGCCCCTCCTCGTCGATCACCCGGACCACTGCCTTGCAGATGAACGACTTACCGGCGTAGTAGACGTCGGCCTCGGCGAAGGCCGCCGCGAAGTCCCGGCAGCGGGCCCGCAGATCCTCCTCGTCGAGCAGGTAGGCCGGGGTGCCGTAGTCGGACGCCAGATCGGTGACGTCGACGCCACCGATCTCCAGGCTCCCGGCGGCGGTACGGGTCACGGTCCGCGGCCACAGTTGCGGTACCAGGGCGTTCACGTCCTCGGGGGTACGGAGCCAGGCCGGCCCGCGGTTCCCGAGCTCACCGTGCAGAGCCCCGGCCTCGTGTGCGCGCATGCTTACATCCTCTCCGGAGCGGAGACCCCGAGGAGGTCCAAACCGTTCGCCAGCACCGTACGAGTGGCCTCCATCAGCCACAGGCGGGGTCCCGCGTACTCCGAAGCCGGCTCGTCGCCCTTGGGCAGCACCTGGCAGGCGTCGTAGAAGCGGTGGTAATCGGTGGCGACCCGCTCCTCCAGGTACACCGCGATCCGGTGCGGTTCACGCAGCTCGGCGGCGGTCGCGACCACTCCCGGGAAGTCGCCGAGAGTCTTGAGCAGGTTCCGCTCGCGCTCGTGGGAGAGCAGCGCCGGGTCGTACTCCTCGCCGCGGGCGACCTTCTTGTCCTCGGCGTTCTTCAACAACGAGCAGATCCGGGCGTGTGCGTACTGCACGTAGTGGACCGGGTTCTCGCTGGAGTTCCTGGTGATCTCCTCGATGTCCAGCGTCAGCATCGAGTCGGTGGAGGAACGGGCCAGCGAATAACGAGCGGCGTCCACGCCGACCGCCTCGACCAGCTCGTCCAGCGTGATGATGTTGCCGGCCCGCTTCGACAGCCGCACCGGCTGACCGGCCCGGACCAGGTTGACCAGCTGGCCGATCAGGATCTCGATGTTCTGCTTCGGGTCGTCACCGGCACAGGCGGCGATCGCCTTGAGCCGGCCGATGTAGCCGTGGTGGTCGGCGCCGAGCAGGTAGATGCAGCGGTCGAAGCCGCGCTCCCGCTTGTTGATGTAATACGCCGCGTCGGCAGCGAAGTAGGTCTTCTCACCGTTCGACCGGATCAGCACCCGGTCCTTGTCGTCGGTGAAGTCGGTGGTGCGCAGCCAGATCGCGCCACCGTCCTCGAAGATGTGCCCCTGTTTGCGCAGCTCGTCGATGGCGTGCTCGACGGCGCCACCGCTGTGCAGCGTCTGCTCGGAGAACCAGACGTCGAAGTGCACCCCGAACCGGTTCAGGCTCTCCCGGATCTCGGTGAGCATCAGCTCGTACCCGCGGGCCTGGAAGATCGGCAGGGCGGTCTCGGCTGGCTGGCCGGCCAATCCTGGATCCACGCTGAGGATCTGCTGTGCGATCTCGGAGATGTAGGCGCCGCCGTACCCGTCCTCCGGGGCCGGCTCACCGTTCGCCGCCGCGAACAGCGACCGGGCGAACTTGTCCATCTGGACACCCGCGTCGTTGACGTAGTACTCACTCGTCACCTCGGCACCGGCGGCGCTCAGCACGCGGCGCAGCGAGTCACCGACCGCAGCCCAGCGGGTGTGCCCCAGGTGAATCGGGCCGGTCGGGTTCGCCGAGACGAACTCCAGGTTCACCTTCTCACCGGCCAGGGCGGTGTTCCGCCCGTACTCCGCACCGGCTGCCAGCACCAGCCCGGCGAACGCGCCGAGCGCGGCGTTCTCCAGCCGGATGTTCAGGAAGCCCGGCCCGGCGATCTCCACGGCCGCGATCTCGTCCCGTCGGCCCAGCTCCTCGGCGAGAGCCGCGGCGAGCTCGCGCGGCGCGACACCCGCCTTCTTGGCCACCTGCATGGCCAGGTTCGACGCGTAGTCGCCGTGCTCGGGGTTGCGCGGCCGCTCCATCGTCGTCGTGGCGGGCAGCAGCGCGACGTCGAGCCCGCGCGTCTCGAAAACGGCACGCGCGGCTGAGAGAACGGTGTCAGCAAGGTTGGCGGGAGTCACCCAGCCATGCTATCGGGGGTAGACTTCGGCGTTCGGCGGCCACCCGAGCCCCGCCCCTTCCCGTTTTGACGAATCGACGAGGCACGATGAGCATGAGCACCCCGGGGCCCGAACGGGTCCCGTCCACCGTCAAGGTCGACAAGACCACCGGTCAGGGTAAGCCACCGGCGGCCAAGTCCGCTGGTGGACGGCCAGGTGGCCCGAACCGTCCCGGCGGCAAGGGCGGCGGCAAGAAGGGCCGTAAGCCGGTCACCCCGGTCAAGGTGGCAGGCGGGCGCAACTGGGGCCCGATCGCCGTCGCCGGCGTCGTGGTCCTCGTCGCGGTCGGCATCATCGGCTGGGGCGTCTTCGCCTCGGTCAAGTCCGACAAGGAGACGGGTACCCCCTGGGCGGAGCGTGCGAACGCGATCCAGGGCATCACCAGCTACCTGAACGACCCGGACAAGACCCTGACCGCGCGGGAGCACAAGACCGGGAGCATCACGTACAAGATGAACCCGCCGGTCGGTGGCGAGCACAACGCGCAGTGGCAGAACTGCATGGGTGACGTCTACGACGCGCCGATCGCCAACGAACACGCCGTGCACAGCCTGGAGCACGGTGCCGTCTGGATCACCTACAAGCCCGACCTCGCCGCCGACCAGGTCGAGGCGCTCGCCACCAAGGTGAAGGCCCGCGGCTTCACCATGCTGAGCCCGTACCCGAACCAGACCAGCACCATCTCCCTGCAGGCGTGGGGCTACCAGCTCGCGGTGGACTCGGCCTCGGACCCCCGGATCGACGAATTCATCAAGTCGCTGAGCCAGAACGCCTCGCAGGAGCCGGGTATCCCCTGCTCCGGTGGTGTGACTCAGACGGGCACCGTCCCGCTCACCTGACAGTAGGGAACTTTCGACAATGCCCACGATCCAGTCGGACGCCGCCGTCGAGGACGATGCCGTTCCCGCCGCCGCACCGCCGAAACGGCGCATCCCCAGCCTGGTGACCCACACCATCGTGGCTGCGATCACCCTTCTCGTGGGCTTCGGGATCGGGCTGCTGGTCCCCCAGCAGCCCGACTACCCCGGTGACGCCTCCGCCGAGGCGGGCTTCATCCGGGACATGTCGCTGCACCACGCCCAGGCCGTCGACATGGGCATGATCGCGTACGCGAACGCCACACTGCCCGATGTCCGGACGGTCGGCATGGACATCGCCCTCACCCAGCACGGCCAGGTCAACATCATGCAGACCTGGCTGAAGGACTGGGGTCTAGACCCGAACAGCACGCACCAGCTGATGTCCTGGATGCCCGGCGGGGTGGAGTCGCTCCAGGACGGCCTGATGCCCGGCATGGCCACGCCCGAGCAGATGGAGACGTTGCGCCAGGCCAAGGGCAAGCAGGTGGACATCCTCTTCCTGACCATGATGCGCCAGCACCACCTGGGCGGCATCCACATGGCTCAGGAGATCATCAAGCTGTCGACGAACGACAAGGTGACCGGGATCGCCCAGACCATGGTCACGACGCAGCAGTACGAAATCAGCGCGATGACCGATCTGCTGGCCCGGGCCGAAGCTTCCTGATCCGCCGGCAACACGAAAGGGGCCCGGTAGCCGATCGGCTACCGGGCCCCTGTGTGTCAGATCAGTTGCGCACCGAGATGGTCGGGCTGTCCACCGTCATGTGCAGCGCCTTGGTGGAGGTGTAGATCCGGACCCGGGTCTTCACCGTCTTGGTGGAGATCGGCAGGGTCGCCAGGCTCACGTAGGTGCAGCACTTACGGCCGGTGCTGGTGATCCGGACGTAGCCGCCCAGGTTGGTCTCCTTGTTGTTCACCACGAACGAGGAGCGGTAGTAGTAGACACTCGAGTCCGGCGTCCGGTTGATGTAGAAGTCGCCACGGGTCGAGTTGCCGTTGTCACCGTGGTTGACACACACCTGGACGGTGGGGTTCGACGAGGGGCTGCAGCCGCCGGCCGCGAAAGCGGGCGAAGCCGTGGCGACCGCGAGGCCGGCGGTGGCCATCGTCGCCGCGCCGACATAGCTCAGGATATTTCTTCTTCATGGTGATTCCTCCCCGTATCACGTGCTGTCGCCCTCGGTAGCGCCAGCCGCCCGTCAGCTCGGCATCGGCCAGGTTGCTTTCGGCGAACTGCTGGATGCGCTGCAACACCACGTCGTCCGCCGCCTGCTCACCCTGCTCGGCCAGCACCGCGGTCAGCAGATCCAGCACCACCCCGGACAGCCGCACCCGGGCCGGGCCGTCGATGCACTGCGACTCCTCCAGAAATCCGCGTAATACGTCCAGAAGAATACGGGCGGTACCGGAACGCCCGGAGAGAAGAGAACCACATTCCGGATCGTCGCCGGCGTGCAGAACACGCGGAATACGCACATTCAGCCAGTCGGCCAGTACGGAATTTCCGGCCCGCGCTTCGGATCCCACACGGAGAGAAAGCGGAATGGCATCGTCGAG
>DATMVU010000913.1:0-25131 GCA_035562875.1 Actinoplanes sp.
CCCGCGGCCGAAGCCCTGTACCGCGCCGCCCACCCGACCGGTCAGCCCTGGATCCTCTTCCTCACCACTTTCGAGAACCTGGCCAGAACCAGACACCACCGTCCGGCCGCCCCGTCGCTCGACCGGTTCCTCCAGGCCCGCGACCGCCTACTCGAAGCCCTCACCACCGGCCCAGCCGCATCCTCGAACCGGGCGACAGCAGAACAGCCGGTCCCGGCCCGGAGGACGGACCCGCCCGGAGCGATGCCGAACCTGATGACCGACTCGGCTTCAGCGGTCCGGGACCGGGTGACCGAGCAGGCGGTAGCGGTCCTGAACCGACTGACGCGGCCACGGGTCGCAGCGGTCCAGGCCCGCTTGGACAGCGACGACCGGGAGATCCCGCCACCCCTGGAACCCATGCTCCCGGCCCTGGCCGAGACCATCCTCCTCTGGGGCGATGCCGGCCGGCGCAGGGTCCTGGTGGTCCACGATGAGCAGAGCGCCCTGACGGCTGACCGCCTGACCCGCCTCGGGCGAGCCCTGGCCGACCCCACCACCGGGAGGTCACCGCTGGCCGGCCTGGTGATGGCCGATTCCCGAGACGATCCCCGTATCCAGGTCGCCGACCTGCTCGCCGGAACGGCCCGCCGCCGACCGGCCCTCCTCCCCACCGCCTTGCGCTCTCCAACCTCCCTGACCTGGAGTTAAGGCCTCCCCGAAAGCACCAGGCCGCACCACCCTCCTAGCGAAGGGCGAAGGGCGAGAGCGGAGAGCAGAAGGGACGGAAGGCGAAGGGCGGAAGGGAAGGTCGGAAGGCGTGAGGCGGGAAGAGGGAGGCGGGAAAGCGGGAAGGGAAGGCCGAGGACGTGCGAACGCCGGGAGGGACACGACGGTGGGATGGGACGGGTCAGGTTTGGATCAGCGGCTGGTATTCGTCTGCGGTCAGGCCGAACGTCCAGGCCACCCCGGCGCGGGCGGTCCTGGTGCGAGGTGGGACCCGGAGCCAGTAGATCCGTGAGGTGCCGTCCGGTTCGGGGGTCGCGTTGACCACCTCGACCATCGCGAGCCGTTCGTCGCCGGGCAGGTCCAGCCACCACAGCGTGCCCGTTTCGTCGGTGTGCCGTTTGTGGGCGCCGGCCTCACGCAGGTAGCGCTCGTACCCGAAGTGTTCCAGCATCACCCGGCGGATCTCGACGTTGCTCTCGCTGCGGATCCGGTCCACCGTCAGCGACGGCAGCTCGGCGACCAGGTCACCGGGGATCGGCATGCCCCGCCAGGCCCACAGCCCGTAGCCGTCGGGGAACTCCATGGCCGCGCCCTCACCACGGTGCAGGCGGCCGACGTTGTCGCGGGCCAGCAGCGTGGGCCGCTCGGTCAGGACCACCGCCCCTTCGAACGCCCACCACCAGCCGGCCTGCCGGGACGTCTCGGGGAGACCACCCAGCAGGGGCATCAGCCCGGCGGAGGGAGCCAGCCGATCGGCTGCCTCGAAGGTGCTGAGCCAGGCGCTGTCGTGCTGGCCGTAGACGGCGTCGAGCAACGTCGTCCGGGCGGCGGCACCCAGGTCGGCGGCCAGGTCCTCACCGAGTCGAGCCCGCACCCGGCCGGCGATCAGATCCATCACGAGCCCCCAGGACCGGCGGCCGGCGGCGGCGCTGAGCTGCGCCCAGCCGTCCGGGCCGAATGTCTCCAGGGCGGCACGCCGGGCAGCGGCCCACGGCTCGGTGCGCACCTGACGGCGCACCGAACGGCCGACGCTGTCCCGCGGATCCCAGCCCTGCCGGCGCAGCTCGTCACACACCTCGGGAAACCAGCCGGGCACACCGGAACCCGGCACCGGATCGGCAGGCGCGGAAAGGGCGGCTGCAGTGGGATCCGGCGGGGAGGACGCCGCGGGGAGGGCTCCGGAGAGCAGTGCCGCGGCTGCGGCACCGGCCCGGGGAGAACCGAACCAATAGACGCGCGCGGGCGGCGCGAGACCGGCGGTGGCGTACGAAACCCGTACCGCGATCTCGGCGGCCTCGCGATCCGCGGGCCCGGTGCCGACCGCGGTGGCCAGCCACTGGTCCTCGATGGCCGCGGCCATCGCCTCCTGCTCGTGGGTGAGTCTCATCGGGCGCCCCTCTCAGTCCGCAACCGGGCGGAACGCGCCCGGAATGTACTCACGCTGGCGCACCACCCGGTAGAAGCCCTGGGGCAGTGGGATGGGGCCGTGCTCCTCGTGGCTGACCCGGCCGTGCACGGGCACCTCGATGAACATGCTCTCCGGATCGTCGAGGGCGGCGAGGAGCCGCAGCCCGGGGCCGCCGACGACGTGGGCGTGCCCGGTGGCCTCGCCACGGGCCAGGACCATGCGGCCCCGGCGGTCGCGGGGAACCGGTGCGGTGGCGGGCACGTCACCCTCCGGCACCCCGATGATCAGCACATCGCCCTGACGGTACATCCGCTGCCTCCCGGCACATCTCCGACGTCGGAAGGAAGCTAGCGCGGGGGTATGACATTCTCGGGCCGGCTCAGGCTGAGCTCGGCCACCGAGGTCACCACACGGTCCCTGACCGTCACGGAGACCTGACCGCCGAACGGGGTCCGGCCGGTGCCCGCGTAGGTGACGACGGCGCCCCGGGCGAACACGTCCACGGCCGGGGCGAGCAGCGGCCGGTCTCCGGGCCGAGCCGTTCCGGGGCCGTACGTCCGCCCGAGCAGCTCCGGCGGACGGTCAGCGATGTTCCAGCGCGAGGCGGGGCAGCCGGCGGGCGAGGGCGGCCGGCAGCCACCAGGCCCGGGCGCCGAACAGGTGCAGGACCGCCGGCATCAGCAGGCATCGGATGATCACCGCATCCACCAGGACCGCCACCGCCAGTCCCAGGCCGAACTGCTGCAACATCCGGTCCGGTGACAGCAGGAACGCGCCGAAGACCACCACCATGATCGCGGCGGCCGCGGTGACCACCCGTCCGGTGGTGGCCAGGCCCTCCCGGACCGCTCCGGCGGCGTCACCGGTGCGTTCCCAGGACTCGTGCATGCGGGCCAGCAGGAACACCTCGTAGTCCATCGACAGCCCGAAGACGATCGCGAAGATCATCACCGGGATGTACGCCTCGATCGGGCCGGCCGGCACACCCAGCGCGCCGTGCTGGAAGACGAGGACCACCACGCCCATCGCCGCGCCCACACTGAGCAGGTTGAGGACGGCGGCTTTCACCGGGATCACCAGCGACCGGAACAGGACGAACAACAGCAGTGTGGACAGGCCCACCACCACTCCCACGAACAGTGGCAGCCGGGCGGCGAGGGCGGCGGAGACGTCGATGACCGCCGCGGCCGGGCCGCCGACCAGAACCGTCACGCCGTTCGCCCGGGCCACCGGCGCGAGTACCTCGTCGCGGAGTTCGGTCACCAGCCGTTCGGTCGCCTCGTCCTGGGGTGCGGACTCCGGGAAGGCGATGACCGTGGCGACGTCACCACCCGGTGCCGGGATCGGCGGGGTGACACCGGCGACCCCACCGGTGGCGGCGAGGGCCTTCTGCACGGCGGTGGCGGCGGACTCGGCCGGCCGCCCGGCAGCGTCCACGACCACCACGAGGGGACCGTTGACTCCCGGCCCGAACCCGGCGGCCAGCAACTCGTACGCCCGGTTGGCGGTCTTGGTGTCCGCGTCGTTTCCGGCGTCGGCGAAACCGAGCCGCATGTCGAGCACCGGAACGGTCATCGCACCGAGCGCCACCAGAGGCAGCAGAACGGCCGGCCACGGATGACGGGCCACGGTGTCGCTCCACCGGCGCCAGAGCCGGCCCTCCGCACCCGGGGCCCCCCGGTTGCGCCGTGTCATGCTGCGCTCCAGCCGGGCGCCGAACAGGCCGAGCAGCGCGGGCAGGAGCACCAGTGCCGCGACCATGGTGACCAGCACGGTCACCGCCAGCGCGACGGCGACACCCTGAAGCGCGCCGAAGCCGAGCAGGACCAGGCCGAGCAGGGCGATGATCACGGTGGTCCCGGCGAAGAAGACGGTCCGGCCCGCGGTGTCCAGGGCGGTCCGGGAGGCGGTCGCCCGGTCGGCACCGGCGGCGAGTTCACCGCGGTACCGGGAGAGGACGAGCAGGGCGTAGTCGATGCCCACGCCGAGGCCGACCAGGACGACCAGCGGGGTGGTGAAGTCGGCGACCATGGCGACGTGCGAGGCGAGGATCACCAGTCCGATGGCGGTGCCGACGGCGAAGCCCGCGATGATGATCGGCAGGCCGGCCGCGAGCAGCGAGCCGAAGAGCAGCACCAGCACCACCAGGGCGGCGAGCAGTCCGGCCCCTTCGGCCGCGCCGCCCTCGGCCTCCTCGGCGGCACGGGCCGCGTCGCCGCCGACCTCGATCGTCAGCCCGTCGGTGCCGCCGGCCCGGGCCGTCTCGATGATCTTCAGGGTGGCGTCGGCGGGCATCTCCTCGGCGGGGACGTCCAGGGCGACGGTGGCGTACCCGATGGTGCCGTCCGCGGAGATCGCCGTCGGTGTTGCCTTGTCCGGCGGGAACGGACCGGCCACCTCGACGACGTGTGGCAGCACCCGTACCCGGGCCAGCAGGCCTTCGACCCGGTCCCGGGCCGCCGGGCGGCTGATTCCGGCGGGGTCCCGGACGACGATGTCCAGAGTGGCGCCGGCCCGCGCTGGTGCCCGTTCCTCGAGCAGGTCCTGTGCCTGCTGCGATTCGGCACCGGGCAGGGTGAAGTCGTTGCGGAAGGCGCTGCCGGCCAGGCTCGCACCGGTGATCGCACCGGCCAGGACCAGCACCCACACCAGCAGTGCCGTCCAGCGATGCCGGTCGGACCAGCCGGCCAGCCGCTCGAACACGCTGAGCCGTTGCGCCCGGATCGGGGGTTCAGCCGTTCTCGTCATCGTCGTCCCTCCGTGGATGTGCCGGCACGGCGGGCCGCGAGGTCGACACGGAGGTCGCCTGACGGCCCGGCCCGGCATGACGGAAAGCGACGCTACGAGAACGGAGCGCTCGGCCGAAACCTCCCATGGAGGTCACCGCCGGCACCCCACGGGGGTACTCGGGATACCACCGTGGAGGGACCCGGCTAGCTGCAGGCCTCGGTGACCTTGACGCTGGCGCTACTGAACGCGCCCGCGTCGGGGATCTGGCCGTCACCCGCGGTGAGAACCCTGCCGAAATCCTCCATCGCCGTGGCCAGCGAGCCGGCGGCGGCCTGGACGTCGCCGCCGGCCTCCGCGCCTGCCGCCCGGACCTTCGCCGCGCCGTCGGTGTAGGTCTTGGCGAGGCCGGCCGGGTCCGAGATCTGCTGCATGCCCGTGCTGGCGATGCTCGCCAGTTCCTTGCGGATGGTCTCGCACGCGGCGGCGTCGCTACCGCCCGAGCACCCCGCGGTGGCCATCATCGCCGTCAGCACACCGGCCCCCAGGACAGCCTTCAGTGAACGCACAGTGTCTCCCCGTGATCTTGGTGCAGGAACGAGTTGGCACCGTAACAGCGTCAGGCGAGCCCCTTCCAGCCGGAAAAGAACGGCGCCACCAGCACTTCGCCGGCCACACGAGATCGGCGGACGCCTCAGGGAACGGCATTACCGCGGGAAAGCCGTACTCCGATTCCACAGTGGCCGTCCGCCGTTCTGCGGGGCCGGCGCCGACCGTGAATTCCGTCCTTGGCAGTTCCCTCGGAATGTGCATCAGAAAGAGGAACGGGGTGTGGATTGGATTCCGGCGCGGTTTAGCCGTACAACATGGACATGAATTCTGTTCTCCGGAAACTGGTGGACGAGCTGTACCCGGATCAGTCGCTGCGGCGGAACCCGGCGGTCGAGACGGCGGAGCTGCTGTCATTCATGGTTCGGGTGTCCGGAGCGGCCCGGGTCGTCGAGATCGGTACCGGGAACGGGTCCTCGGCGATCTGGCTGGCCGACGCCGTCCGGGCCACCGGAGGACACCTGACCAGCGTGGATGCCGCGGATCCGACAGAGGCGGTGGTCAATCTGGCCCGCGCGGGCCTCGGGAACCTGGTGACCTTCGAGGTCGCCGACGGCGGTGAGTACCTGCGACGGCTGCCGGACGAGAGCGTGGACCTGCTGTTCCTGGACGCGGAACGGACACGCTATCCGGATTGGTGGCCGGAGCCGCGCCGGGTGTTGCGGCCGGGCGGGATCCTCGCCGTCGGCAACGAACGCCCGGGCGCGGTCACCCCGATCACCGAGGATCCACAGCTGGAGGTCGTCGGCAGCGGACTGCTCCTGGCCCGCCGAACCCCCTGACGATCAAAACCTGCCTCTGGTACGTCACACGGGTCCCCAGGAGCAGGCCACCACGCCCGCCGCGGACCGCCAGGCAGGCGGGACACCGGACCGCAGCGCGGCCGCCGGGCCGAGGCGAGACTCGCCGGACCGGGGCCGCACCGCAGTCGATCAGTGGATGCGCTCCGGGGGCTCGGGAGTCCCCGGTCGCCGCTCGTCCGGTTCGGGACGGTCTCGGCGCGGCTTGTCGTTCAGGTCGATCGGTCGTTCGGTGTCCGGTTGCCGGACGGGTTCCGGAGTCTTCATGTCAGCCTCCTGACGCGTGACTGATTCCCCTCAGGCGTTCCCGACCCGGATTACCCCAGGTCAGCCCGGTTACACCCGGGGAACCACACTGAGCAGCACCGCGCTGTCGCCGAGCGCCTCCAGGGCGTGCCGCGCGTCCGGCTACTCCCCGGAAGCCTCGCACCGCGGAACCGGTCCCGCCGCCGGAAGACCCGAGGACGGCGGAACCGAAGTCCCTCACCAGGAGGCTTTGCGCACTCCGGGCAGTTCGCCACGCAACGCTAGTTCCCGGAACCGGACCCGGGACAGGCCGAACCGGGTCAGCACCCCGCGCGGCCGCCCGTCGATCTGGTCCCGGCTGCGCTGCCGGGACGGGCTGGAGTCGCGGGGCAGCGTGGACAGTTCGCGGACCGCCGCGGCGCGGGTCTCCGGTTCGGTGCCGGGTGCGGCGATGACCGTTTTCAGGGCGGCCCGGCGATCGGCGTACCGCGCGGTGAGCCGGACGCGTCGTTTCTCGCGTTCGGTGAGGCTGCGGCGGGCCATCAGCGGTCCTCCCGGAAGTCGACGTGGCGGCGCACGAGCGGGTCGTATTTGCGCAGTACCAGGCGGTCCGGATGGTTGCGGCGGTTCTTCCGGGTGACGTACGTGTATCCGGTCCCGGCGGTGCTGCGCAGTCTGATCACCGGACGGATGTCGGTGGACTTGGCCATCAGACCCGCACCCCCTCGGCGCGGAGCCGGGACACCACGGAGTCGATCCCGTCCCGGTCGATGATCTTGATCGCGGTGGTGCTGACGTGGAGCCGGACGCTGGTGCCGTCGGCGAGGCGGAAGCGGCGGCGCTGGATGTTGGGGTTCCAGCGGCGCCGGGTGCGGCGGTGGGAGTGCGACACGGCGTTGCCGAAGCTGGGCTTGGCGCCGGTCACGTCACAGACGTTGGACATGGTGGCGACTTTACAATGAAAATCATTTCCAACAAGATGGGGGTATGAGCATCACTCCGATCACCTCCACCGTGACCCCGTCCGTCGACCACCGGCCCGCCGTCACCGTGCTGTCCGGCTTCTCCCCCGGCACCGTCCAGGCCGCCGCCCGCGCCCTGCTGATCGCCGACGACACACTCATCGCGATCGGTCACGACCTGACCGGCATCCGCGACGGCCGGGTCCGGCGCACCGTCGAGTCCGGCGCCCGCGTGCTGGAACGTGCCGACGTCGAGATGGCGCACGGCTGCATCTCCTGCACGCTGCGCGAGGACGTGCTGCCCACCCTGGTCCGGCTGGCCCGGGAACGCCCGCGCAGTGATCAGCTCCTGGTGCTGCCCCCGGCCGTCGAACCCGAGGCGGTGGCCGCCGCCTGCGCGCACCACCTGGTCGACGGGCTGCCGGTGACCGGGGCGGTCCGGTTCGACTCGTTCGTCACGGTGGTCGACGCCGACCGGTTCCTCGACGATCTGACCAGCACCGACGACCTGCGCGACAGGGATCTGCACGCGGCCGGCGACGACCATCGGGCGGTCGCCGAGGTGGTGGCGCACCAGGTCGAGTTCAGTGACACGGTGCTGCTGTGGAGCCGTCCGGGCAGCACCGGCACCGACCGGGTGGGTGCTCTGTTGCGCGGGCTCGCGCCGTGGGCCGCAACGGTGGAGGTCGGACCGTCCGGGACTCTCGACTGCACCGCGCTCGCCGCCGGCCTGCTGCGGACCGGCCGGCACGACCCGCAGCGGCCGGGGGTGCTCGGCATGGCTCTCGAGGGCCGTTCGATTGGCGTACCGGAGGAGGGAAAGTCGTTGATCTTCCGGTCCCGGCGGCCGTTCCATCCGGAGCGTCTGCACGAGGCCCTGGACGAGATGACCGAGAACGCCCTGCGCGGCCGTGGTCAGCTGTGGATCGCCTCGCAGCCGGACACGGTGCTGGCGTTCGAATTCGCCGGTGGCGGGGTGAGCCTGGGCAGCCTCGGCTACTGGCTGGCCGCGCTGCCCGCGGAGCGCTGGACGGAGACCAGCGACCACCGGCGTCTCGCCGCCGACCTGGACTGGGACCCCTACTACGGTGATCGCCGGACGGTGCTCGCCCTGATCGGGCTGCACCTGGACCAGGTCGCGATCACCGGTCTGCTGCGGGACTGCCTGCTGACCGACGCCGAACTCGCCGAGGGCCCCGACGGCTGGCGGGAGCTGACCGACCCGTTCGCCGGCTGTTTCCCGCTGACCGATATCGAATGATCAACTCGGGGCGGGCCGGCTCAGGCGGAACTCCTCCAGCAGCCCGGTCACCTCCAGCACCTCCCGGACGTGCCGGTGGGCGCGGCCGATCGCCAGATCACCGCCGTTCGCGACGGCGTCCCGGCGAGCCAGCAGCAGTTCCCGGATCCCGGCCGAGTCGAGGAAGGTCACCTCACCCATGTCCAGGCAGACGAACTCGACCAGCCGGTCGGCCAGTGCGGCGCCGACCGCGGCCCGCACCGCACGGCAGTTGTCCCGGTCGATCTCACCGGCCAGAACGACTGTCACCTCGGCGGCCGGCGGGCCGGACACGATGGACAGGGACTCAGCGACCCGGGAATCGACAGACATCAAGCCAGCTCTCAGAACATCGGGGACAAGGCAGTCTCGTGGTGATCGCCGCGGGTGGGCGATGCCGAGATGGGGACCCCCTGACGCGCTGAGACCGGCAACCCGACGTGGTGCTCTTCGTTCGACCCTACGCCCCCGAGGGCCATCGGGCGGCCGATCCGGGTGGGCGCCGGCTCCGGCGTCGTCACCGCCGCGGCCGGCGCCGAGCACGAAACGGGTCAGCGGTTCCGGGCGGCGCGCGGTTTCGCGGAGCGTGGCGGGACGGCCCGCATGTGGTCCCGCACCCGGCCCAGGACACCGGCGAGCGCACCGAGATCACTCTCGGTCATGCCGTCGAACAGCAGTCGCCGGACGCCTGCCGCGTGCCCCGGCAGCACCCGGGCCACCAGCTCCCGGCCCGCAGCGGTGATCGCCACGATGGTGCTGCGCTCGTCGTCCGGCGACGGCGCGCGGGTGATCAGGTCCCGTTTGCCGAGCAGCCCCACCTGGTAGGTGAGGCCGCTGCGGCTGTGCACCAGGACGTCGGCGAGATCGGTCATCCGCATCCGGCCGTCCGGTGCGTCGGCCAGCCGGGCCAGGATCTGGAACTGCAGGTAGCTCAGGTCACCCTCGGTCCGCAGCTGGTCCTCGACGGCGTGCTGGAGGATGCCGCTGACCTCCATCAGCACGAAGTACGCACCGAGTTGCTCGCCACTCAGACCGGGTTCCACCCACCGATCGTAGCGACGGCGGCGGGTGGCACGCCCGAGTCATTGCCGGGGCATGACGACGGAACTTACCGTCGTCGATAGAGGCAACCTTCGTGGAAGGGCCCCCCGATGCGCCGATTCCGCTACTCCCTCGCCGCCGGCCTGCTGCTGCTCGCCCTGACGCCCACGCCCGCGCACGCCGCGGTACCCACTCTCGCGAGCCGGATGGCCGCGGTCCAGAGTGCTGAGACGATCAACTACTACCCGTCGAACGCCGGTTGGACGTTCATGTGGACGAACTTCGACCCGGTCCGCATCAACACCGATCTGACCAGGGCCGCCGCCCTCGGCGCGACGACCGTGCGGGCCATCGTCTTCCCGGGCGCCTTCGGTTATCCCACGCCGACCTCGACGTACACCCTGCGACTGAGCCAGTTCATCGGGATCGCCGACACGCACGGCCTGACCGTCAAGCTGACCCTGTTCGACTGGTGGAGCGGCTACACCGACGTGGCGAACAGCATCACCTGGGCACAGACCCTGCTGGCGCCGTACGTGAACGACCCGCGGGTGATCACCGTCGAACTCAAGAACGAGTTCCAGCCCGCCGACGCCGCCGCCGTCTCCTGGGTTCGGCAGGTGATCCCGGCGATCCGCAGCATCGCCCCGACGATGCCGCTCACCCTGTCCGTGGACGGCGGCACCGGCGCCCCCGGTCTGGCGAGCATCCGGTCGCAGCTCGCCACCACCCCGCTGGACTACTACGACTACCACTTCTACGGCGCCTCGGAACGGGCCCTGGCCGAGATCCGCCGCGCCCAGAACGCGGTCACCCCGGACCTGGTCGTGATCGGGGAGACGGGGTCCAGCACGGTGTCCGCCACCGACGGTGATCAGGCCGCCTACCTGGCCCGGGTGTTCCGCGCCGCCACGGTGGCCGGAGTCGGCTCGGTGGCGCCGTGGACCCTCAACGACTTCGCCGCCGGTGCCATCCCACCGAACTCGGCGGTGTCCACGATGCCCGCGCAGTACAAGTACGGGCTGTACCGCACCGACACCACGGCGAAGCTCGGCGCCGCGATCACCACGGCGGCGTGGACCACCGGCACCGTCCCGGACAGTGTCCTCAACCTCGGTTTCGAGGCGGCCGCCATCGACTCGCCGTGGCGCAACTTCCAGCCGGCCGCCGGCACCGCCGTGATCACCACCGAGGCGGCCCGGACCGGTACGAAGTCGGCGAGGTTCTCGAACACCACGCGTAACGGCAGCAACCTGCCGTCGCTGCTCACCTCGCCGATCACCCCGGTGCAGGGCGGCCAGCAGTGGCATGCGGAGGCGTACGCCAGCGGGGTCTCGGCGACCGGGATCACCGAGGTGGCGCTCAGCTGGTTCGACATCAACGGCACCTGGATCAGCCAGAACACCTCGAACCGGCTACCGGCCGGGACCACCGCCTGGACGAGACTGTTCGTGGACGCGGTCGCCCCGGCCACCGCCACCAGCGTGCAACTGCACCTGAAGTCCGGCGACAACACCGGAACCGTCTACTACGACGACGTGCTGATCACCTAGTCTCGCCGGGTGCGGTTCGAGCAGCTGGAATACCTGACGGCGGTGGTCCGGCACGGGTCACTGCGCCGGGCGGGGGAGCAGCTGCACGTGTCGCAGTCGGCCCTCAGCGAGGGCATCAGCGCCCTGGAACGGGAGCTGGGGGTGCCGCTGCTGGAGCGGCACCGGTCCGGGGCGCGGGTCAGCCGGGAGGGCCGGGACCTGCTGCCGCTGATCGCCGAGATTCTGGCCGGGGTGGCGCAGCTGAAGGCGGCGGCCGGGGACCACGGGGCGGCGAACCGGGTGATCCGGGTCGGCACGGTGAACGCCGGCACGTCGAAACTGCTGGTCCCGGCGGTACGGGAATTCAGTGCCGGCCATCCGGGCAGCACCGTGGACGTGGCGACGATGTTCCAGGCCCGGATCGAGGAACGGCTCCTGGAGGGACGCCTGGACGTCGGGCTGGTCAATGTCTTCCCCGGCGACGACGTCCCGGCCGAGCTGCACCGGACGGTGTTGTTGCACGGGGTGCCGGCGGTCTGTGTGCGCACCGACGATCCGCTCGCCGCGCAGCCCGGGATCAGCGTCGGTGACCTGCGCGGACGGCCGTTCGTGGCGATGCGCCCGGGGTATCTGATGCACCGGCTGACCCAGCGGCTGTTCGGGACGGACCCGCCACCGGAGACGTTCTCCGCGGACGGGGCGGAGATGGGGAAGACGCTGGTGGCGAGCGGTACCGGGCCGACGATCCTGCCGGACTACAGCATCCTCGGCGATCCCCTGGAGACGGCCGGGGTGATCACCGCACGGCCCCTCGCCGAGGACGTCCCGCCGGTGATGATGCTGATGCTGCGCCGCCGGTACGACCGGGTGCCGGCCGCGATCCGGGACTTCGAGCAGACCATGGCGAACCTGGCCCGCACGGTTTGACCGAGGGGGTGTTCGGCACGCCCGTACACCCCAGCCCTTGCCTTATCCTATAAATCTAGCGAACCTATAGGCATTAAAGGCTTCATGAAGGGCGCGTCATGACCCTGCGGTTCCACTGGTTCCTGCCCACCAACGGCGGTGACGGCCGGCACGTCGTCGGCGGCGGCCACGGCCTCGCCCCCGGCGGCTCCGGGCGGCCCGCCGACGTCGCCTACCTCACCCAGGTCGCCCGGGCCGCCGAGGACAACGGTTTCGCGGCCGCGCTCACCCCCACCGGCGCCTGGTGCGAGGACGCCTGGCTCAGCACCGCGATGCTCAGCCAGACCACCGACCGCCTGAAGTTCCTGGTCGCGTTCCGGCCCGGTGTGGTGTCGCCGTTCCTGGCCGCGCAGATGGCCGGCACCTTCCAGAACATGTCCGGCGGCCGCCTGCTACTCAACGTGGTCACCGGCGGGGAGAGCCACGAGCAGCGGATGTACGGCGACTACCTGGACAAGGACGCCCGCTACCGGCGCTGCGACGAGTTCCTGCAGATCGTCCGGCGGCTCTGGACCGGCGAGACCGTCGACTTCGCAGGCGAATTCCTCTCCGTCGACGCCGCCTCCCTCGGGCAGATCCCCGACCCGGTGCCGGACATCTACTTCGGCGGCTCCTCCCCCGCCGCCGGGATCGTCGCCGCCAGACACGCCGACGTCTACCTCACCTGGGGTGAGCCGCCGGACGCGGTGGCCGCGAAGATCGCCTGGATCAGGGGGCTCGCCGCCGAACACGGCCGGTCACCGAGGTTCGGCATCCGGCTGCACACCATCACCCGGGACACCGCCGACGAGGCCTGGGCGGAAGCGGACCGGCTGCTAGCCGGGATTCCGGCTTCCGCTGTCGAGACGGTGCAGAAGGGGCTGCGGCTGAGCGAGTCCGAGGGCCAGCAGCGGATGATCGCGCTGCACCACGGGTCCCGCGACAAGCTGGAGATCCACCCCAACCTGTGGGCCGGCGTCGGGCTGGTCCGCGGCGGGGCCGGCACCGCGCTGGTCGGCAGCCACGAGCAGGTCGCCGACCGGATCGCCGAATACGCCGCCCTCGGCATCGAGGAGTTCGTGCTCTCGGCGTACCCGCACCTGGAAGGCGCCTACTGGTTCGGCGAGGGGGTGCTGCCGATCCTCGCCGACCGCGGTCTGTGGACCGACGAACGGCCGCAGCGCAGGCGGCACGCCCGGGTCCCCTTCGCGACGGCGGGCCGATGAAGACCAACCAGGACCTTGATCCGGTACGTCTCCGTCAAGCGTTCGGGGACTTCCCCAGCGGTGTCGTGGCGGTCGCGGCGATCGTCGACGGCATCCCGGTCGGGCTGGCCGCCAGTTCGTTCACCTCGGTCAGCCTCGACCCGCCACTGGTATCGGTGTCCATCGCCAACACCTCGAAGACGTGGCCCGACCTGCGCCGGGCCGATCATCTCGGGGTCACCGTGCTGGCCGCCCACCACGGGCCGGTCTGCCGCCGGCTCGCCGGGCCGGTCGAGCACCGGTTCGACGGGGTTCCGCTGCTCGTCTCCAGGAGCGGGGCGGTCACCGTCGACGACGGGCTCGCCCGGTTCGACTGCACGATCTACCGCGAGGTCGAGGCCGGCGATCACACGATAGTCCTGCTCGAACTGCACGCCGTGGCCAACGGCACCGACGCCGCGGCCGGGCCCCTGGTCTTCCACCGTTCCGGATTCGGGCACCTGTCCCCCGTACCAGCGAAAGGCCTCTGACATGCAGACCTCTCGGCGTCACCTGCTGCTCGGATCGCTCGGTGCCGCCCTCCTCGCGGGCTGCGGGGACTCCGGATCCGCCCGGGGCCGGCACTCTTCCTCGGCCTGCGCCTGGCCATCGGCGCCGGCTGGCTCAGTCTCGTCGTCGGCGAACAGGTGAACGCGCAGACCGGCATCGGCTTCCTGATGATGGAGGCCCGCGAGTTCGCACAGACCGACGTGGTGGTGCTCGGACTGGTGATCTACGCCCTGCTCGGGCTGCTGTCCGACGTGCTCATCCGCATCCTGGAACGGAGAACCCTGACGTGGCGACGCGGCCTGCAAGCGACCTGACCACCCCCGGCCCGGGCGCTGGCCGCCCTGATCGAAGTCGGACTCGGCGACCGCGCCGACGCCTGGCCCGCCGAACTCTCCGGCGGCCAGGCCCAACGGGTGGCGGTGGCCCGCGCCCTGGTCCGCGAACCGTCGGTGCTCCTGCTCGACGAGCCGTTCGGGGCCCTCGACGCCCTCACCCGCCGGCGCATGCAGCAACTCCTGGAACGCCTGCAGGCCCGGCACGGTTTCGCCGCGCTGCTGGTCACCCACGACGTGGACGAGGCGCTGATCCTCGCCGACCGCGCCCTCGTCCTGGAGGACGGCCGTATCACCGAGGAACTCCCGATCCCGCTCCCCCGGCCCCGCCACCAGGACGACCCCGGCTTCGGCCCGCTGCGCCGCCACCTTCTCGACCGTCTCGGTGTCCCGGCGGGTTGATCTCCCCAGCGGACTACTCGACTGTCACCTTCCGGGTGACGGCCTTCCTGCTGTCGCCCGGGCGGACGGCTTCGCTGTAGAGCAGCCGGATGAGTTCTTCGTCCAGCGCCGAATACCTCGTCGGTGCCGAATAGTATTCTCCGAAGAAGACGCTGTCCGGATATCTGTTGGAGTCCTTCCCCAGCCCCATCGTCTGCGTCAATTCCTCACGGATCAGATGGCATCGGATCTTCTCACTGATCCCGGTCGACCGGATGAGGACGGTAGCCTTCCAGATCGCATACTCGGTCCACGTGAATCGGAAGTAGCCGTCGTTACCGGGGACGTATTTCGGTTCGATCGAACGGAACTTCGAGACGGGTGCGAAATGGAGTTCGATGTCGGCCGGGTTGGTGATCACCTTCAGGTCCGTCACCTCGGTGAGGGCGTTGAAGTCGGAGATCACCGTGTTCAGGCATCTCCTGCTCCTGGCATTACCGCCGTGCACCCGGACGGTCACCAGAGGCTGATCCCATCGGGTGACGACACGGGCACCGCCCTCGTACTCCGTCCCGAAACCGACGGCGAGGAAGTAGGCGAGGCCGGCCTTGCTGATCCTCGGCTTGACCGGCGCGGACGGGGAGACCACCGGGGGCGCGGCCGAGACCACCGTCGCTGACGGAGTCACCGGCACCGGGGACGTGACCGGCACGCCCGGAACCGCATCAACCGAGGTGACGCAAGCGGCCAGAACCATGGCGGAGCCCAGCAGGATCGACAGCAGCCGGAACGACTCACCGCCGACCGGGACACCCGCCATGGAACACCCTTCGGGGAGCCTTCGTGCACGACGCCTGCCGCGCCGATTCGCAAGAGCGTACAGCGCATCCCATCGAGGTTCAGCAACACCATCAGGCCGTCGGCGGGCAGCCGGGGAAGGGATCCCGCGGCCGGCGTGAACGGTCGCGAATCCACCGATGCCCGGAAACCGGAGTGGGGGAATCCGCCGGCCGCGGTCAGCCGGGGGCGGTGCCGACCGTGAGGGTCTGCTCCACCCACTGGCGGAGGGTGCCGGCCGGGGCTGCGCCGGATCGCCGGGCGGCCACCCGGCCGCGGGTGACGACGAGCAGGGTGGGGACGGCCTGGACCTGGAATCGGCGCTGCAGGCCGGGTGCGGTGTCGATGTTGACCTTCGCCAGTTTGACGCGACCGGCGAGCTGGCGGGCGACCTGCTCCAGGGCCGGTGTCACCTGGCGGCACGGGCCGCACCAGGGCGCCCAGAAATCGACGAGCACCGGCATCGGCGACTTCTCGACGACCTCGGGGAACGTGCGGCCGTCGGCCTCCGCGATCCACGGCAGCACCGCCTTGCACTTGCCGCACACCGGTTTGCCGGGCGCCGCCGACCGGGTGCGGTTGCGCTGGCCACACTTCACGCAGGCCACGATGTTGTTCATCCGGGCACCTCCTCCAAACTTGAGCCTAGTCCGCTCAACTCAGGTCGGCCAGCCAGTGTCCGGGCGCACCGGCCAGCACCCGCGCCGACACCGCCTCCTGCGGGATCCGGGCGCCCTCGGTCAGCAACCGGGCGGCCCGCGCGACGGCCGGCTCCTCGGCGAGCCAGCCCGCCAAGGCCCCGTCGGCACTCGGCTGGCCGGGCTGCGGCACCCCGTGATCAAGCAACAACCGATAAAGACCATGCGCCGGTCGTACGACAGGCAATCGCTCGGTGGCGGCGGTCCTGGCCGCTGACGTCGCGATCCGCAGACCGGCGGCGTCCAGGTCACCGAAGTAGGCGACCTCGGTCACCTCCGGCAGCTCGCCGAGGCTGAGGACGGACGCCTCGAAGCCGGCACCGGCACCCCACGCGATCTGCCCGACCCGGTGGCCGGAGACAGCGGTCAGGTATTTACGCAGGGTGTCGAAAGTGTCGGCGTTCTCCACGACCAGCAGGATCGGCCCGTCACCGACCCGGCGAACCGGCAACGGCGGATGAGCCCGGAACGTCCGCAGCAGGCCGAGACTCAGCCGGTCCGGCCCGAACAGCGACGTCGGCACGAGCGTGTCCAGGCGTTTCTCGTAACCGAACAGTTCCAGGGAACGCTCCCGCAACGGCACCACGTCGGTGTCCCGCCCCCGGTCCCGCAGCCAGACGTTCACCGCCTGCAACAGCCCGACCTGACCGATGGTCAGCCGGGCGGACACCGCCCAGGCCAGCTCCGGCCGCCACGGAAAGGCCCTGGCCAGCGCTGCGGCGGTCACCGAGGCCGCCGGGGCGGGCAGCGTCAGCCGCCTCGGCAGTGGCGGGGTGGCGGAGACGTCGGACTCCTTCGACGGGCGAACCACCCCGGCGGCGGCCAGCGCGGTGATCGCCGCGGCCAGGCCGGCCCGGCGGCCCGGGCTGGTCGCCGACGACGGGTCGGCACGGGCATACAGAGCCCACAACTCCGGCAGGGCCACCGTCCGGCGCTCCCAGGCTTCGAGTTCCGCGGCGAGGCGGGCGGCCTTCGGAGACAGTGTCACGCGGGCCGCCGGAAGACGCGGGTGGCGGTGACCGTGCCGGGGGCGATGCCGCCGGGAGCAGCGTCCTCCTCGGTGTACGGGTCGGGGAGCCGGCGACGGACCACCTCGGCGACCCGGATGTGTTTGAGGCCGGCCCGCAGGTCGGCGTCGTTACGCATCCGCACCCACAACGGGAACGCCGACAGCGCCCGGTCGTCGGACAGCCCGGTGGTGTAGACCAGCTGGACGCCGAGGGCCGCGGCCACACCCTGCTGCAGTTCGAGCAGGTATTCGGCGCTGGCCTTACCGATCGGGTTGTCCAGGAACAACACCCCGGAGTGCCGGGTACGCATCTGGCCGCGCTCGTTGGCCCGCAGCGCCGCCATCGTGCAGTACAGGACGATCGCCGCGGTCAGCTCCTGCCCGCCGGAGAACACCTCGTTCATGTTCTCGATCGGGACCCGCTCGTCACGCAACACCGCGTCCGGTTTGAGCAGGTCGACGGTGAAGCCCTTGGGCACCGCCGCCTCGATGCTGCGCAGCAGCAGGGCCATCCCGTCACGTTTCGGGGCGGGACCGGCGGCCCGGTTCGCGACAGCGGCGGCCACCTCGTCGATGACCTCACCGACCCGGGCGGCGAGCAGTGCCGGATCCGGCTCGGTGAACCGGATCCGCAGGAACTCCTTGCCCTCCCACTCGCCCAGACCGGGCGGCAGTTTCGACAGCCGGGACGCGGTCCGCAACGTCTTCAGGGCGGCGACGACGAGGGCGGCGAGCCGGTCGACGATCAGCCCGCGGTGCTGTCCGGCCGAGTCGAGGTCGGTGGTCAGGGTGGCCAGGCGCTGTTCCAGCTGGGTGGCGAACTCGGCGGCCCGGGTGGCGAGCTGGTCCCGGTCCAGGGCGGCGATCGCCCGGCGGGAGATGTTGTTCATGTTCTCGAACTTCGCCTGGTTGGCGTGCTGCACCGCGGCGTCGACCAGGCGGCCCACCGTGGTACGGCTGTCGTTCTCGCCGGTGGTGGCGGTGCGCAGTGCGTCCTTGACCCGATTGGTGGCCGCCACGGCGCCGGCTGCCGTCCCGTCGTACGGCGCAATCGGCTCTTGATGTTGATCTGCCGGGTCGTCCTTCTCGCCCGGGTTTCCCAGCAACATGTCCAAGGGCACCCGGACCTCGCGGAACGCGCGCGCCGTCTCGCGGACGTCACCGGCCTTGCGGCGCAGCTGGATGGCGTGCGTCTCGGCTGCCTCGTGCGCCTGCTGGGCGTCGCGGTGTTCGGTCTCGGCGGCGGCCGACAGCTGGCGGCCGTGGGCGATATCGGTCGGGCGGCGGTGTTCGGCGAGCATGGTCCACGGCCGGTTGCCGGCCCGGCTGGCCGACTTCAGCTCGTTGCCGAGTTCGCCGATGGCGGTGGTGGCGGCGCTGACCGTGGTGTCGTGGCCGTCGCGTTCCCGGCGGGTCCGGGCGATGGCCGCCTGCCGCCCGGTCTCGTCCATGCCGTCCGGGCTGGCCAGCAGCTCGGTGGCGCGGGCGGTCGTGGCGTCGTCGTGCCGGCTGACGTGGGCCCGCAACCGGGCCGCCTCGTTCTCGGCCCCGGCCGCCTCGGCCCGGATGTCCTGCCCGACCTCGACCGCGGCGTAGGCGGCCTGGGCGGCCCGGTACACCGCCCGCAGATCCGGAACGGACTCGTCCGGAACCTCAGCCGGGTGCTCGCCGGTGGACGTGGCGACGTCGGTCATCTCGGTGCGCTGGCGTTCGGCGCGGGCCGCGGCGTTGTCGGCCGACCGGGTCGCCTCGATCGCCTGCCCGCGCAGCGCCTCGGCCCGCTCGCCGAGCTCCCGTTCCTCCCGTTCGGCCTGGTTGATCCGGGCGGTCAGGCCGGGAATCCGCTCGCGCAGCCGGTCGGCGGCGGCCACCGCCCCGGCGAGCCGGGCCAGCTCGCCGGCCCGGTCGGCGGCGGCCCGCTCGTGCAGGCGCAGGCCGGCCAGTTCGGCGTCGATCCGGTCCCGTTCCGTCTCGGCCTCCTCGACGGCCTGCCGGGCCAGGGTGTCGGCCTCGGCGACGGCGGCGAGTTCCTCCTCGCGGGTCTGCAGGGTGTCCCGCAGCGTGGTCAGGCGGCCGGGCGGGCAGTCCCGGCGCCAGCCGGCCAGGTCGGCCGACACCCGGCGCAGGTCGGCCAGGGCCGCAGCCCGGAGGGTGATCTCGGTACCGCGGGCGGTCATCGCCTCCCGTAGCTGTTCCCGGCGCACCTCGGCGGCGTCCGGGTCGAACAGCGCCGGGTTCGGTTCGATCACGAAATGGGCCGCGTTCCCCTGATCGTCCAGGGCTCCGGGACCGTCCACTGCCAGCATCCGGGCGCCGGTGGCGACCGCGACCGCCGCGGCGGGCAGCAGCCGGGCGGCCGCGAGGAGGCCCCGGGCGGTGGCCAGGGCGGCCGGATCGGCGACGATCACCCCGTCGGCCAGGTGCGGGTTCTCGGCGATCACCCGGTCCCGTTCGTCGGCTGCCACACTGTCGGCCAGGTACTGCCAGCCGGCATGGGCACTGATCCCGGCCGCGTGCAGGACGTCCAGGCCGGCCTGGACCTCGGCGCGGGGTGGCAGGAACCCGCCGTCGCCGAGCGCGTCGAGCAGGCGCTGGTCGTCGCGCTGCCCGGCACGCAACTCGTCGAGGTGCTGCTCGTCCAGGACCGCGTCCCCGTCGAGCTGCTGGATCAGCGGGTCGATCCGGTCGTCGAGCAGATCCACGCCGATCCGGTCGGTGTTCAGCGCGGCCCGGACCACCTCGTCACCGGCCAGGGCGACGGCCCGGTCGAGGATCGCCTGCACGGTGCGGGCCGCGTCGTCGCGACGGCTGCGGGCGGCCGGCAGCAGCTCGGCCGCCGCCTGCGCCCGGCTGGCCGCGGTCCGGGCGGCGTCGTCGGCGTCCCGGGACCGCTGTTCCAGACCGGTCAGTTCGGCGGCGGCCCGGTCAGCGGACTCGCGGGCCTCGGCCGCGGCGTCCGGAACCGGCTGGCCGGCGGGCAGCAGCCCGGCGGTGACGGCGGCGTCGGTCTGCCGCCGGTTGTCGGCCACCTGGCTGTTGATCGACACCAGTTCGGTACGCCACCGCTCGGCGTCCCGGGTCACCTGGGTGCGGGCACTGTCGGCCTCCCGCGCCTGCCCCTGCCGCTCCCCGGCGAGCGTTTCGAGTTCCCTCTGCTCCTGCCGGGCGGCGCCGGCCTCGGCCTCGAGCCGGCTCAGCAGCCGGCCGGCCGCCCGGTCCCGGTCGTGCAGCAGCGGCCGGGCGTCGGCCTCGGCCCGCAGGATCTGCTCGGTGAAACCGGCCGCCGCCCGCTCCGCGGTGTTCTTGCGGTCCAGCAGCCCGGCCAGCTCCCACGCCACCAGGTCCCCGGTCGACAGATCCCGGGCGGCGGCGGCCCGCCGCTTCTCCTCCTGAGCGGCGGCGAGTTCGAGGACCAGGGTCTGCCGCCGGGTCTCGTTGACGATGTCGCGGGCCCGGTCCCGGTCGTTCTCCCGATCGGTGGCCAGGTCGGCGGCCTGCTCGGCGAGTTCCTTCAGACGGTCGGCCGTCTCGCTCTCGGTACTCTCCCGGGCCCGGACCCGGTGCAGCAGGAGCAGACCGGCGGCCTCGGCCTTCGCCTTCGCGGCACGGGCCTGCTGGAACCGCTCGTGGGCGGCACCGACCGGCCGCAGCGCCGCCACCGCGCCGTCGGCGAAATCCTTCTCCAGCAGCATCGCCCGGCGGTCGCCGACGGTCCGGGCGTAGATGCCGAAGTTCTCCGCCACACTCGCCGGGTCCTGCGGGTCCAGCACCACGTTGAGCAGCCACTCGATGAACTCGCGGCTGGACCGGAACTTGAACGCGGTGGCCGCGTCACCCTCGTCGGCGTTCATCCGCCGCTGGATGCCGAACAGGTCCGGTTCGATGCCGATGGTCCGCAGATGCTCGGCCCAGCCGCCGACCTCCTGACCGATCCAGGTCAGCTGGGTCATCGGTTCGACCCGGTCGAGTTCCTGCAGGGCGTCCCGGAACCCCTCCAGCCGCAACCGGCGGCCGTCCACAGTGAACGGCAGCGAGTCGATCTCCACCCCGGCGTGCGGGCGCAACGACCACCAGTGCTCGGCCAGCTTGTCCGCGGCCGGGCCGCTGCGCCGCCGCTGCGACGTCTTACCGGTGATCACCCGGTCGCCGCTGCGCACGTGCATCCACTCGAGGACCACGTGCGCGGCGTCGTCACCGACGACGAACTTCTCCAGCACGGCCGCCGAGCCGCCCACGGTGTTGCGCCGGCCCGGCAGCACGACCGAGAACAACAACTTCAGCAGTACGCTCTTCCCGCCGCCGTTCTCCAGCAGCAGCAGACTGTACGGGCTGGGACGGCGCACGCCCGGACCGAACAGGGCGCCCTGCCCGCCGACGGCCGCGCCCACCCCCGACAGGTCCAGGGTGACGTCGGTGTACCGCGCTCCGCGTGGTCCGACCCCGAACAGCCGGACCCGGTTCAGCTCGTACATGAGTATGTGTCTCCATGGTTTGTCGCCAGAGCTCGGTGTTCGTTGCTGGAGCTCGGTGTTTTTGCTAAAGCTCGGTGTCTTGCTAAAGCTCGGTCAGGGACTCGGGAGTCCAGGTGACCTCGATGGTGGCGCTGCCGTCGCTGATCTCGGTGACGCCGAGGCGCAACAGCTCGTCGAACATGATCACGCCGGCCTCGCGGACCTGGGTCCGGTAGCGCGGCGTGGTCCGGTAGGTGCCGTGGCGCTCGTCGCCGGTCCTGGTCAGCAGCCCCTGCTCGGACAGGAAGGTCAGCGCCCGGCCGACGATCCCGGTGGTGCTCGACGACAGGCGGCGGCCGTCGCCGGTGCTGCCGGTCTGCGCGCGCCGGCTGTAGACCCGCCAGGACGCCTCCAGCCCCGGTTCCCCGGCCGCCAGGTCGGCGTCGTCGTTGCCGGCCGCGGTCTCGGCGAGCCGGCCGGCCGCCTCCCGCACGAACGCCTCCACCCCGTCCACGGTGATCCGCCCGAGATAGGTCTCGTTCGCCAGGTCCGCGGGGCGGGGGAACGCCATGGTGGCCGCGCCCAGATGGGCGAGGGCGTGCAGGACCCGCTCGGACGCCTTGCCGTCGCCACCGGCCCGGCGCCAGTAGTCACCGGCCCGGATCGCGAACACACTCTCCTCGGTGGACGCGACGACGATCCCGGCCCGCTCGCTGATCTCCATCACGACCAGATCCAGGCCGGCCGCGACCGCCTGCACCACGGCGGCGAACTCGTCGTCGGCGCGGGCCCGCCGGATCAGTCCGCGGTAGGTGTCGTCACGGGCCGGAACCAGACGCGGCCGTAGACCGAAACCGATCAGGCGGGCGGCGTCCGCGGTCAACTGGGTCGTCATGCGGGGCTGCCTTCCGGGGCGTTCTTCTCGATGGCGGCGCGGGCCACGATCAGGTCGGCGCCGCCGTACTCGAAATCGGTCAACGGGGTGCCGTCGTCGACGGCGATGTAGACGCCGGGCAGGTTGTGCCGCAACGCCGGGTTGATCTCCTGCGCCGCCAGTGCGACCACCCGCACGACGACGAGATGGGCCAGTTCCGGGTGCAGGCGCCGGGCGTCCTCGATGAGCCCCGACAGCCGGCGCGGCGCGTCCGGATCCAGATCGAGCAACTCGTCGAGCAACTCGTAACACTCGGCGGGGAACGGCGGCTCCTCCGGCGCCTCGTCCAGGTCCGGCTCCTCGACCGGCTCACCCAGCAACTCCCGCTCCGCCGGTGGGGTGATCAGGGCGGTGAACAGGTCCGACAGGCGGAGCGCATCGGGCACGTGCACACCCGCGCTGCGGCCGACGTAGGCGGCCAGCACCGGATCGGCCTCGTCGACCGGCCGGGTCAGCACCGGGACCAGCAGCTGCGCGTGCAGGTCCAGGGTGGCGACGGCACTGCCCGGAGCGAACGTCTGCCGGTCCTGCTGCGCCCGGAACCGGCGGCCCGCCCCCTGTAACGCCGCCTGCAACTGCTCGTGCCGGCGCAGGCAGTCGCGCACCACATCGACGAGCTTCGCCGCCTGCAGCTTGGTGGCCGGGGTGTCAGCGGTGTCCCGGACCTCGGTGATGTTGGTCATGATCGCGTTCTCGGCCCGGTAGCGGGCGGCGATGTGCTCCAGCGCCTCGGCGATGAACCGCGGCATCTCCCGCAACCAGTCGACGGTCCGGACATCACGCTCGGTCGCCTCCAGACGCTGGCGCAGCTTCTCCCCGTACTGGATGGTCCGGTAGCGGGCGGACTGCGCCGCCGACTGCGCATCGGACAGCCGGCCCCGCCGGATCAAGGTCTCCAGCCGCAGGTCGGCAGCGATCTGCGCCGACTCGATGTCCAGCTCCAGAGCACCGACCAGAACGTTCACCGCCTCGTTGGTGGCCCGCAGGAAGATGCTGCCGTCCGGCCCGACCACCTCCTCGAGCAGCTTGAAATCGAACTCGAAGCGCTGGTACGACCCGTCACCGCCGGTCATCCCGTACACCGCACGGAATCCACGGTCCGCGGAACCGACGTTCAGCAGGCTCTCCAGCACCCACCGGGCGGCCCGCAGATGCTCGTCACCGGCCCGCCCGGGCGCCTGCCGGGCGGCGAACCCGGCCACCCCCGCGACGATCTGGTCCGGTGGCGCCCCGGCGTCGAAATCCATCGCCAGAGTGACCAGGTCGATGGTGTTGAGAGCCAGCTCGCTCATCTGATAGATCGAGAAGTCCGCCGTCTGCACCTGGTTCTTCCGGTTGTCCAGGTCATGCAGTGGGGCGGTGCAGGCGAGCGCTTTGACACGCTGCGCGAATCCGAGGTCGGTGGCTGGCTGTAACACCCGGGAACCTTATCGCCCGCCACCGACAATCCTCGCGCTGCTATGGTTCCGGCCACGATTCGGCTGGTATCAACGGGTCTCGCTGGCCACACCGCACCGCAGTGTGGCCGGCCGTTAACGGAATCACGGTCGCGCTCCGTATCCGTGCCCATGGCCGCTGTCCCGGGTCGTCATCCCCCGGTATTACGCCCGTGGGCCGACGCGGCGGGCCGTTGCGAAAACTACGATCGACGCCATGCCGACCACGAACCGCGCGGCGGTGCTGTCCTGGTGCGGTGCCGCGATCTCCCCGTTCCTCATCTACTCCGTTCTGCTGCTTCACCTCGACCCGGTGACCGGCGTGATCCTGTTCCTCCTGGGCCTCGGGGCGCTCACCGGCGCACTCCGGCGGCAGCCGGCGGCCGTGCTGGGAGTGCTGGTGTTCGTGCTGGCGGTGGTGGCATTGGACGGTGACCGAGGAGCGTTGCAACTGTGGATCGAGGTCGTGCTGACCGTCGTGATCCTCGGCGTCGTGGGCCTGCTCGCCGCCGTCCGGCGACGCCGGGTGTCGGTCACCGGCACGGTCCTGGCCCTGACCGCGGGTCTTCTCCTGATCGCCGCCGAGAAATCCTTCGCCATGGTCTCCCTCTCCGTGGCGGTGGTGCTGGCGACGATCACGGCGTGGGTGATCGGCGACTCGATCCGGCAACGCACCAGGTTCGCCGCCGCCCAGCGTGTGCAGTCCGAGGCGGCAGCGGTCGAAAGCGAGCGGCTCCGGATCGCCCGGGAACTGCACGACATGATCGCGCACAGCATCGGCGTCATCGCGATCCAGGCCGGCATGGGCCGCCGGATGATCGGCACCCAGCCGGCCGCGGCACAGGAAGCACTGGCCGCGATCGAGGACACCAGCAGGGAGACCTTGGCGGCGCTCCGGCGGATGCTGGGCACACTGCGCCGTTCCGGCCCCGGGCCGGGCGGTGCCGTCGCGCTGGCTCCGGCCCCCGGGCTGGCCGACCTGGACTCGCTGGTGACCCGCACCCGCGATGCCGGCGTGCGGGTGGAGATCGAGTGGCTCGGC
>DATMVU010000914.1:0-33033 GCA_035562875.1 Actinoplanes sp.
GGCCAACTGCCCGAGACTCTCGATCCGCTGGGTACGCTGCAACTGGTCCTGCAGGCGGGCCCGATCGGCCTCCTGACGCAGCCGGGCCCGTTCCGCTTCGGCCTCCAGACGGTCGCTGATGTCCCGCACCGCGGCCGACACGAACAGTCCCGCATCGGTCTGCAGACCACTCAGGCTGATCTCGGCCGGGAAGACGGTGCCGTCCTTACGGCGGGCCCGCAACGGCTGCCCACTGCCCATCGCCCGGTGCACCGGATGGCCGGTGTAGCGCTTCCGTAACGCCTGATGGCCGCCCCGGATGTCGTCCGGGACCAGGCGCTCGATCAGGCTGCCGATCAGCTCCTCACGCCGGTACCCGAACAGCCGCTCGGCCTGCGCGTTCACGAAGACGATCTGCCCCGACGCGTCCGAGCCGAGCATCGCGTCGGGTGCCGCGTCCAGAAGCTGTTCGAACACGGATGCCGGAATCACGTCTCTTCGTACCGCAGACCGGCGCCCTCCGGACCGGTTGCACCACAATTGCTCCCCGGCAGCAGCCGTCCCGCAGCCGTGCACCCGGAGGCTGACGCACCATGCGCCTCCTGCTGACCGGTGCCGGCCTCGTCGCCGGGCACTTCCTCATCCTGCGCGCGCTGCCACCCGACTCGCAGGCGGCGACCAACTTCAGCGTCACGGTCCTGATCCTGTCGGCGCTGGCCGCGGCGGCGAGCGCCCTGGTCGCCGCCCGGCGCGGCACCGGGCGCTCCAGGATCGCGTGGGCGGTGCTCGCGGTCGGCGTGACCGGCTGGGCTCTCGGTGAGTCGACGTGGGCCTACTACGTTTCGGTACGCGAGACCACGGCACCGTTCCCGAACGTCGGCGACTTCGGCTTCCTGCTGATGATCCCGTGCACGGTGGCCGCGCTCATCGCGTTCCTGGGAGTACGCCGCGGCCTGCTACGGGTGATGCTGGACGGGCTGCTGATCGCCGGATCCCTGCTGGTCGTCAGCTGGCTGCTCGTCCTCGAATCGGTGTACCGGGCCGGCAACCTGACAGCACTGGCCAAGGCGGTGTCGGCGGCCTACCCGCTCGGCGACGTGCTGATCGCGGCCATCGCCCTGATCCTGCTGCCGTACGCCGAACCCAGCCGGCGCCGCAGTGCCGCGCTCGTCGTCGGCGGGGCCGTCGCGTTCAGCACCGCCGACCTCGGATTCGCGTACCTCAACCAGCACGCCTCCTACACGTGCGGGCATCCGGTGGACAGCGGCTGGGTGGCCGGGTTCGTGATGTTCGCGCTCGCCGCCCACCACGCGCCCGCCGACCGGCCGGGCACCGTCACCGCGCCGCTGCCGATCCTGCTGTGGCTGCCGTACCTGCCGATGGCCGTCGCCGTCCTGGCCGCCGCCGAACGGGTCGCCACCGGCGGACGGCTCGACACGTTCACCACCGCAGTCCTCGGCACGGTGATCCTGCTGGTCCTGGCCCGCCAACTGGTCGCGCTACGGGACAACTCGGCACTCAGCCGGGAACTGCACCAGGCCGTCGCCGAACTGCGGCGCAGCGAGGAACGGCTGCGGCACCTCGCCTACCACGATCCGCTGACCGGGGCCGCCAACCGCGCCCTGTTCCTGGACCGGGCCGAATCCCGGGCCACCGGCTCGTTGACCGTTCTCTACCTGGACCTGGACGGCTTCAAACCGGTCAACGACCGGCTCGGCCACGCGGCCGGCGACACCCTGCTGGTGGAAGTGGTGCACCGGCTGCGCGCCGAGACCCGCGACACCGACCTGGTGGCGAGGCTGGGCGGTGACGAGTTCGCCATCCTGCTCTCCCCCGACGCCACCGCCGCCGACGCCGACCACCTCAGCACCCGCCTGGCCACCCGCCTCAGCACGCCGTTCACCATCGACGGCCAGCCGGTGACGATCGGCGCCAGCATCGGCACCGCCTCCCGCGACGCCACCACCCACGACCCCGCATCCGTCCTGCGCCGCGCCGACGAGGCCATGTACCGGGCGAAAGCCCGAACCCGCCCCCTGGCGAACCAGTCAGGTCACACCCCGCCGGTCCCGACCGGCGTCAGCGGGTGACGCCAGCCGGATCACGCGCGACCGATCCCGACTGCCGTCGGCGGGTGACGCCGGTCAGGTCACTTACGGCCGGCCCTGACCGCCGTCAGCGGGTGACGTCGGTCAGGTCGCGCAGGATCTCCGAGGCGATGACCGGGTCGAGGCTGCTCAGGGGCAGACTTCGACCCTCGGTGAGGGCCCACGGGCTGACACCGCCGTCGTGCAGGTAGAGCGCCACCAGTTTCTGCTCCTCGTGATAGCCGACCTGGCCGACGATCCCCGGGTCGAGGTGGACGGTCAGAACCCGGCCGGGACCGGCCGGACGGTCGAACCCGTGCGAGATCCCGGCATTCGCCGCCTCGTGCCGGATCCAGCCCCGCCGGTCCAGGGTCAGCACCTTCTTCGTCGGCACGACGACCCCCTCGAACCGCTCCAGCCGCACCGCGGCCCCCTCAGCCTCGGTGAGCCCGAACACCGGCCGCTTGAGCTGCATGAACGGTTGCAACAACTCGTAGTCGGCGAACACCTCGGCCCACCGGGCGGTGTCAGCGCCCAACTGCACCGGATGCGCCACCCCGACCACGTCGTCGTCCCCGAGCACCACCGGATTGTCAGCGACGTCCGCGAGACTACGGTCCTCGGCGATCCGCACCGCCCCGATCACGGCACCACCCGCCCCGATCACGGGACCGTCCGCTCCGGACGCGGCACCGCCCGCTCCGGACGCGGCACCGTCCGCCGCGAACCGGGCCCATACCAGGCGCCGCCCGATGTGCCACATCAGCGGATGCTCGACGAACAGCCGCCGGAACTCCGCCCCGGTCCACCGCCGCCCGTCCACCATCGCCCGTTCCAACCGTCTCACCTGCTCGGCAGCGATCTTCCGGACGTCCTTCTTCAATGTCGCGAACCGCTGATAGGCCGCCTCGGCCGGTTCGGTGTCGTCCTTCACACCGGGCTGGGGCAGAGCCTTGAGCCGCACACCCGAGTCGTCTGCGGCGAACGGCCGCAACTGCTCGTCGAACCCGACCACGAACTGCCGTGGCCCGTAGTCCAGCCGCAGACTGCCGTCGGAGTCCAGCCCGAAATCCGGGACCAGCCGGTCGGCGAGCTGCTCAGCGGTCAGCCCGAGCCCGTCGGCGATCTCGGTGAGCCGGCCCGCGGCGGCCTTGCGCAGGGGACCGGACTTGGCCTTCTGCGAGATCCGGTGCAGGTGCAACAGCGCCTGGTCGGTGCCGATGCCGACGAGCACGGACAGCGCGCTGACCGCCCGGGCGGTCAGCCCGTCGGTGGGCCATGCCGTGATCAGCGGCGTGATCCGGCGGACCGTGTCGTCGTCGCCGGTCTGGGCTACCGCGTCGAGCACCCAGTTCTCCCTGGTGACGGCACCGCCGGACTGCCACAACTCGAACAACGACCAGCCGAACCGGGCGAGGTCGGCCGGCTCGACGGCCTGCCGTACCGCTTCCAGACCGGCGTACGGCTCGTCGGGGCGCGAGATCATCAGCATCAGGACGAGGTTGGCGACCGACTCGGCGGGCAGCGCCCCGGACCCGTCCCGCAGGCGCACCGGCGGCATCACCCCGGGTGACGCCCACACCGGCGGCGACGGCATCCGCAGCGGCAGGACGAACAGTGGATCGGCGCTGAACAGTGCCTCCACCCCGGCGGTGGCGGCCGGACCGTAACCGGCGGCAGCCGACCGGATCTCCCCGGTGCAGCCGTTACCGTGCAGCAGGAGCAGTGCCCGCTCGGCCTGCCTCCGGGCCGTCCCGGCCGGACCGAGGGCGGGCGGGATCAAGGCCCGGGCGGCGGCTCCGGGATGCCGCAGCAGCCATCGCCGGGCGAGCCGGCGCACCGATTTGAGCCGCGCCGACCAGTCCGCCATCAGCACCGCCACCTCGGGCGACGTGAACGGCATCAGCACCGGCCCGAACTCGGCGGGTGCCGCCCGGGCGAACCCCAGCACCACCGGCAGCACATCGCCCTCGAACCGGGTCGCCACACTCTTCAGCCAGTAGGCCGTGTCGTAGTCGGTCTCCGGCTGCCATGCGGCGAACGCCGGCCGGGCCACGTCCTCCGGCGCCCGGGTGAACAGGAAACCCCGCTCCCACCACTGGGCGGTGCCGTCGAGAACCTTCGCCGCCAGCGCGGGCCAGTCGGTCGCCGGGTCGGCGTAGTGCGACGACGCGCAGGAGGTCCACTCCTGCCGCTCCCCGGCGAGCCAGCTCACCGACGCGGCATCGACGCAGGTCAGACCGGTGACAACCGGCGGTTTGGCGGCTTTCGCACGGTTACGCCACGGCGGATCGGCAAGCACCCGCACCGCGAACCGCGGGGCGACCGGCACGTCCGCCCAGACCGACACCACCGACCGCACCCGGTCTGCGGCGGCCGGGCTGAGCAGTGGCATGACCTGGTCGACCAGCTCGTGATGCTCGATCACGTGCGCACGCAGCATCTCGTCACCGGCCTCGGCGAGGAGCCGCAGCGCCCGGGCCGGGAACCGCCCGGCCGCCGCCGCCAGGGCGATCCGCGCGCTGCGGGCGGAGGACCGGCCCAGCAACCCGCCCAGGGCGTCGTCACCCGGCAGTGTGGCCAGCACCGAGAGCAGCTGCTCGCTGTTACCGGCACGGTCGGACCAGTAGAAGAGAGCGGGTACGACACCCGGCCCGGCTCCGGCGACGAGGGTGATCGCCAGGTCCCGCCGGACCCCCAGGTTCAACAGGTTGACCCGGCGGATCAACGCTTCCGCCTGCGCCGGGGTGTTCGCGGCATAGAGCAGCATGCCGATCCGGGCGCCGCCGTGCCCGGCGCTCGTATCGACCACGTCCTCCTCCACCCAGTCCGCCCGGGGAATCAGCACCGAACAGGCCGCCCGCGCGAACACCGACCCGGACCGATACCGCTCCACCGCGGTGCCCGCCTGCTCGAACTCCGTCTCCGGCGCGGCGGCCAGCGCCGCCCGGATGCGCAGCAGTGTCCGGGTGCCGTCGAGGATGGCGGAGTAGCTGTCCCCCGGCACCCGATAGCGGATCGCCGGGCCCTCGCCGGGCACGTGAACGAGCAGCATCGAGGCCATCTCGACGGCGGCGAGCGCCGCGAACCGGAGCCCGTGCTCGGTGATCCACACGTCGGCCAGTGACCGCTCGTCGGCCCTCCGCGGCACGGTGAGCAACCCGACGGCGGCCGCCCCGGCCGGGTCGGGCACCCCGGCCAGCCACCGCATCGCCGCCGCCCGGATCGGCTCCGGGGTGTGTTGTCTGCCGAGGGCCGCGGTCGCCGCACTCAGCCGCTCGGCGAGCATCCGCTCGACCAGCTCCCGGGCCTGCGGGTCGGCGGTGAACGGCCGCACCCCCACACCGCCGCGGCGCGGGTGCACATGCTCAAGCCAGGCGTCCGGCAGGACGAACGTGTCTTCCATGCCGGGCAACCTACCGCCGGGGTACGACAGGAATCAGGGGGTGGGATCCCGGGCCGGGTCCAACCGTAGGCTGCTCCGCCAGTGTCCCCCGAGGGCGCCGTCGGCATCCGCCACGACATCCGGGCCTGATTCGACCCGGTAGGCAATGACGGCCCGGCGAACGTGCGCAGTCATCAATGGGACAGGGCCCCGTCCCGCGTACCGGCGCCGGTCCTGCCGCCCTTGCCCGGGTTGTTCACTTGACTCGGCGGCGACCGTCGCCATGATCATGTGGTGCGCCCGTACCCCCGTACCCCCGTGCCGGGTACGCCGTCGCCGGTGTCGCTGCCGTCGTCTTTCTGCTGACCGTCGTCGCGCTGCCGGACCTGCCGTGTTCGGTAGCCGTTCCGTGCCGGCCCGAACCGGCCGGCGGGATCGCGTTCGGCCTGCTCGTGGCGGTCGTGGTGATGTCCTGGGTGCATCGGTGGGCGGCCGTCGCCGCGGCGGTGGTGTCCGGTGGCGCACGTTGCGGCGGTTCTTCGACGGGCCGCAGCCGACGCGGACGGTCCGCGCTGTGGACGCCGGCACCGACGTGTACGTCCTGATCCCCGCCCCGGACGGGACAGCCGCCGAGTTCAATGTCGAATACTTCGACGGGCCCGGTCCGCGGCCGGAGCTGGAGACCCGCCCGGCAGTCCTGTACGGCAGCCCCCACGACGGCGCCTGGTGCACGATCGAACTCGACGGCCACATCTATGTGCCCAGGGCACCGGTCGACGAGGTGGACGTGGTGGCGTACGACAGGGAAAGGGGTCTACCCTCCTGGCTCGACGACGACGGTGAGCCGGCCGTCGACCGGGACGACCTGCTGCCCGGGGACACCGACCCGGCGACCGTCAGCGAGTTCAGTCCGGTGTCGGCCGGCTCCTGGGGCCGGGTGCTGCTGTCCGGCCTGGTCGGTGGCTTCGCCGGGATGTCCTGGCCGGCGGCGACCGGTGACGGGATGCCGGACACCGTGATCCTGACGTCCGCCGCGGCCGGTCTGCTGATCGGGCTGGAGGTGGGCTGGCGGCAGTATCTGCGCCCGCGGATCCGGTGGAACACCGGCGGCGTGTCGGTGGTGACCCCGTGGCGGACCCACCGTCTGACCTGGACCGCTGACACCGGTATCGAAGTGGACGAAGACGGCCGGGTGTCGGTGACCGACGGTGACACCGGGTTCGCGCTGGCTGTCCGTCATGGTGGCTCGCACGATCCGGACCAGCTCGTCGCCGCCCTCCGGCACGCCCGCCGCACCGCCTTGGACACCCGGGCGCCCGCCCGTCCGCCGCTCTGCCGGTCCCGCACCGGATTCGGGCGTATCAAAGGCGTTAACAACACTTGCCAGACGATCACTGTCGGGGTTGCACTGGAGGAGTGACCCGGATCGTCGTCGGAGTGTCCACATCTCTTCCGGGGCTGGCCGCCCTGCGGTACGCCGTCGCAGAGGGCCGACGCCGCGGCCTCACCGCGATCACCGTGGTCCGCACCTGGCCGGACCCCGACCACGGCCGCAAACCCCCACCGCCGTGGGCCGCCGACCTGGCACGCGCCAGCACCCGGGTGATCGACGAGGCGGTCTCCGCCGCCTTCGGCATGCGGCCCGCCCGGATCGTACTGCTGAACAGCACCCCACGCGGCCGCCCCGGCCCGGCCCTCGTCGACCTGGTCGACAGCACCGACGACCTGATCGTCCTCGGCAGCCGCCGGCGCCGCTGGCTCGGCTCCGGGGTGGCCCGGCACTGCATCCGGCTGGCCCCGTGCCCGGTGATCGTGGTCCCGTGCCCGGCCCCGGCATCCCGTTTCCCGGCACCGAACCTCGACGACGAACTCCGCCGCCTGACCGGCATGTGACCCACGCGCCGCTCCCCCTTGACACATGCTGGGCACGTGGACGTGACCTGGATCAGCGGCACCGGGCTGGAGCAGCACGGCCCCGGCGACATCGGGACCCTGCTCACCCGTACCGGCGGATTTGTCCGGGTCGACGTCCCCGCCGAGGAACCCGGCGCTGAACAGCTGCTCGCCGGGATCTTCGGATCTCATCCCCTCGCCGTCAAAGACGCGCTGGAACGCAACCGGATGCCGAAGATGCACGCCTACCCGGACTGTGTGTTCGTGGTGCTGCACGGCCCGGAACGCGGCGACCGCGGCCACGTCCACTACCTGGAACTCGACCAGTTCATCGGCCACCGTTACCTGGTCACCGTGCACGGCCCGCTCAACCCGGCGGTCACCGCCGAATCGGCGGAACGCGAAACGAGAGCGATCCGCCGCCGCCTCACCGAAGGCCGTCTGACCGTCGACTCCCCGTTCGGCCTGTCGCACGCCGCGGTGACCGCGCTGACCCGCAACCAGGAAAGCTATCTGGAACAGCAGGTGACCGGCGGTGACGTCGACAATCCGGAACAGTTCCTGCTGGACCTGTTCCGGGTACGGCACGGACTGCTGGCAGTTCGCACGATGGCGGCTCTCAGCGGCGCCATCTACGGCCGGATCGCCACCCTCGCCGGCCTGCCCGACGCCGAGACCCCACTGGGCAACGACAACACCGATCAATTTCTGCGGGTACGGCGACTCGCTGACGGGGAGCGCGAGTATCTGCAAGGGGTGATCGAGTTTTACCAGACCATCCTGACCCTGCAAGCCACCACCACAGCCGCGATCCAGAACGAGAAGGTGCAACAGCTGACCGAAGCGTCGTACGCCCAGAACGAAGAGGTCAAGAAGATCTCCTCGTGGGCCGCGATCTTCTTCGCCCCGTCGCTGGTGGCAGCCGTCTACGGAATGAACTTCCAGCACATGCTCGAGCTGACGTGGCCGCACGGCTACCCGTTCGCGAGAGCGCTGATGGTCCTCTCCGGACTGGCCCTGCACCAGACCTTCAGACGGCACGGCTGGTGGTGAACTGTGCTGACCCCCCAGATGCGACTCGCCTCCATGAAGACAGCGGAACCGCCGTTCACCACCGAAGGCGGCGTGCCGCACGAAGCGATACCCCCCGTAACGCCCCCGACCGAAATGCTGGACAACACGGTCACGCTGGTCGCAGCACCCCCAGCGACCGCCTGCACGGCAGAAGCATCGCAAGAACAACACGACAACGCCATCACACAAGACTTCCCCAAGTTCTCCCACACAGCAATTTCGACAGAACTGACAGAAGCCCTGCAATAGAAAAGAACAAGAACAAGAACAAGAACAAAAAGAAAGAGAAGGAGAAAGAAAAACAAAAGGACAAGGACAAGGGCAAGAAGTCCCCAAAACCGTCGCACGGAGACCACGGAACCCCCGAACCATCCGAACAACAACGAGTGCCACCGCAACCAAAGTCCTGCAACAACCACACTCATTCATGAAAAATCGAGCCCGGCCCGAAAAGCCCCACCGCAACAACCCTCGACCGGACCTCGTAACACCCACTTCCACCACAGACCGCCGATCGACACCGATGACCTGCGGCACCTCTGGGAATTCCGTGGCTTCCGGGACCTCCGCGCGTTCTGGGACCTCCGTGAATTCTGAGACCTCCACGGGTTCCGAGACCTCCGAGAGTTCTGAGACCTCCACGGGTTCCGAGACCTCCGAGAGTTCCGCGAATTCTGGGACTTCAGGGACTTCAGGGACTTCCGGCACGTCCAGCGCTTGCGGCGTTTCCGCTGCTTCATGTGCCTGCGGAGCTTCCGAGCCAACAACCGGCATCGTCTCGACCTCACCCTGCCGGGCGCCGACCCCCGCAAGCCGCTCCCGCACGGCCTCAGCCTCAGGCGACAGCCGCAGCGAGGAACCACTCTCCCGAAGACGCCGAAGCTTCTCAGCATGACGCCGTTGAAGCCCAAAATCCCGGCGAATCTTATGCTGGCGCCGAAACTCGTCACGGTCGGGATCGTAATTCCGAGCTTTCGTCCGGTCCCGCATGGCAGCAGTTTCCGCGCGACCGAACAATGACATCTGCCCCATACATAAATTCTCCCGGACCCCAGCTCAAAAGTGTAAGCAGTGGATCATGCCAATCCTCTTCCCTCGAAAAGAAGAACGTGCTCCCATCTCGGCCAGAATATCGAACGCCACTCGGGCCAAATGCCAGAATCCGAGACCGATGATCGCCGGGCCGACGTTTCTGAGCCAGGGCCGCCATTCCTACCATCCCCGCAAAAAGGAATGAAATCGGCACGGAGGAGGTGCGCGGCAGACGGAGCGGGCGAGGCAAGGCGACAGGCGGGGTACGGCCAGCGCGGCAGGGCGAACGGCAGGCAAGGCGAGTAAGGCGACAGGCGGGGTACGGCCAGCGAGGTAGGTCGAAATAGCCGTAAGACAGGGCAAAAGCCTCCAGGAAGGTCGAAAGGCCGCAAGGCAGGGCGAGTAGCAGGCGGGGTCGGCGGCAGTCAACGCAGGGCGAACGGCAGACCCGGGCCGGGCAGCAAGGGGCAACGGCGGACGAGCAAGGGGCAACGGCAGACGAGGAAGAGGGCAGCAGCAGACGAACAAGGGACGACGACAGGTGACCAAGGGGCAGCGGCAAACGAACAAGAGGGCGGCAGCAAGCGAGCAAGGGACGACGGCAGGCTAACAAGGGGACGGCAGCAGACGAACAAGGGACGACGGCAAGTAACCAAGGGGCAGCGGCAAACGGACAAGAGGGCGGCAGCAGACGAACAGGGGGACGGCAGGCCTGGGCGGGCTGGTCGTGGGATGGATGGGCGGGATCGGTCCTTCGCGGATTGTCTGGTGGGAACTTATCCTGGGGGTATGACTGCGATGGCGCCTGCCCGGACTGAGACTGATCTGTCGTTTCTGCTGGATCACACCAGTCATGTGCTGCGGACGCGGATTGCGGCGGCGCTCGGGGAGATCGGGCTCACCGCTCGGATGCACTGTGTGCTGGTGCATGCCCTCGAAGAGGAGCGGACTCAGATCCAGTTGGCCGAGCTCGGGGACATGGACAAGACGACCATGGTGGTGACCGTGGATGCGCTGGAGAAGGCCGGGTATGCGGTGCGGCGGCCGTCGAGTTCCGACCGGCGGGCGCGGATCATCTCGGTCACCGATGAGGGGGCGGTGGTTGCCCGGCGCAGTCAGAAGATCGTCGACGGGGTGCATCGGGAGGCGTTGGGTTCACTTCCGGCGGACGAGCGCGAGGTACTCGTACGGGCAATGAATCGCCTGGCCAGCGGCCATCTTGCGGCGCCCGCGGAGGGTGACCGGCCGGCTCGCCGGGCGCGGGAACGAGCCAACTAGATCCGACAGGATCGGGCACGACGGCCCGACACGATCAAGCACGACGGTCCGACAGGCTTGAGCACGGCGGTCCGACACGATCAAGCACGACGGTCCGGCAGGCTCGAGCACGGCGGCCCGGCACGATCGAGCCATAACGATCCGACACGGATCGTCTACAACAAAACTATCTGCTACGTTCCTTCCTGTGATCCAGGAAGGAACCTCCATGCGCCTGCTCGCGCTCGCCGTGCTCTCCGCAGCCGGCCTGATGACCATCCTCGACGGCAGCATCGTCACTGTGGCGATGCCTGCGATCCAACAGGACGTGGGCTTCACACCCGCCGAACTGAGCTGGACCGTGAACGCCTACCTGATCCCCTTCGGCGGCCTGCTGCTGCTCGCCGGGCGGCTCGGCGACCTGATCGGCCGGCGCACCGTGTTCCTGGCCGGCACCGTCGTCTTCACCGCCGCCTCACTGCTCGCGGGCTTCGCCGGCAGCCCCGCGATGCTGATCGCCGCCCGATTCCTGCAAGGTGTGGGCAGCGCGCTCGCCTCCGCGGTGGTCCTCGGCATCCTCGTCACGATCTTCACCGAACCCGGGGAACGGGCCCGGGCCATCGCCGTCTTCAGCTTCACCGGGGCGGCCGGGGCATCGATCGGCCAGGTCCTCGGCGGGGTGCTCACCGACGTACTGAGCTGGCCGTGGATCTTCTTCATCAACGTGCCGATCGGGATCGCCACGGTCGCGCTCGCGCTGGTGGCACTGCCCCGGGACCGGGGTGCCGGGCCGGCCGCCGGAGCCGACGTGCTCGGCGCGCTGCTGGTGACGTCGGGGCTGATGCTGGGGATCTCCACGATTGTCACCGGGCGCCACCCCCTCGTACTCGGCGGTGTGTCGTTGATGTTGATCGTTCTCTTCGTGGTCCGGCAGGCGACCGCGGCGAACCCGCTGATGCCGCTGCGGATCCTGCGCTCCCGCACCGTGACCGGGGCCAACCTGGCCCAGATGCTGACCGTCGCCGGCATGTTCGCCTTCCAGGTGCTGGTCGCGCTCTACACGCAGCAGGTGCTCGGCTACGGGGCACTCGGCACCGGGCTCGCCATGCTCCCGGCCGCCGTCGGCATCGGGATCGTCTCGCTGTTCGTGTCGGCGCGGCTCGGTGAACGGTTCGGGCCACGGGCGATCCTGCTGGCCGGGCTCGTCATGCTGGCCGCGGCGATGGGATGGCTGGCGCGGATCCCGGTCGACGCCGACTATGTGACCGATCTGCTGCCGGTGATGCTGCTGATCTCCGGGGGTGGCCTGGTGTTGCCGGCACTGGCGAACCTGGGCATGTCCGGTGCCGCGGAGAGTGACGCGGGACTGGCGTCCGGGTTGTTCAACACCACCCAGCAGGCCGGGATGGCGATCGGGGTGGCGGTGCTGTCCACCGTCGCCGCCGCCCGCACCGACCGTCTCCTGGCCGGCGGCGCACCGGCGGCGGAGGCGCTGACCGGCGGCTACCGGCTGGCGTTCGCCACGTCGGCGGGGCTGCTGATCACGGCCTTCCTGGTCGGGCTGTTCGTGCTGCGCCGCCCGGCCGTCGCCGCCACCTCACCGATGATCAGGTGACGCCCACACCACGAGTGCGGGAGCGGCCAGCGCGAGCAGGACACCGCCGGCGGTCACCGCGATCGCGGTCGGTGAGGTGGTCGACGTCCCCTCCAGGTAGGAGCAGACGCTGAACGTCCCCCGGTCCGCCAGGGAGGCCAGATACCGCAACTGGACGACCGGGCCGGTGACCGCCGCGACGGCGAACAGCGACGAGATCAGGGCGAGTAGCCCGCCTCCGAGGAGCGCGGCGGTCCGCATCCGGCCGCCGGGGGTGCGGGTCACGGTCAGCACGGCCAGTGTGACCGCCGCCGCCAGCAGGAGTGTGCCCGGCATGGTGGGGTGCAGCAGTTCGGTTCGGTCGTCGGCCGCATAGATCGGGTAGAGACCGATCAGGATCGCCGGGATCGTCACCAGCGTGACGAGCACCGAGCGATGCCAAGGGCGCAGACCGGGCCGTACGGGCAGCGCCGCCACCGCCAGTGCCAGGCAGATCAGGGCACCGAACCGCAGGGCCGCCGCGAGCTGACCGAGGCGTAGCCGGCCGGTCCAGTAGTCGATGGTCGCCTCGTCCGCTGTCGGGCAGCCGTTCCGGGCGCGCGGCGCCGGATCGGGGAAGGTCAGCCAGGTGGCGGCGAGATCGGCCAGTGCCGCACCGGCCAGTAGCAGGCCGAACATGCGCAGGGCGCGGTGCCGGCCGGTCAGTGCCGCGGCCGCGGACAGAGCCAGCATCGCCACCGCCTCGCCGCCGAACCGGATCTCCGCCGAACCCATGCCTGCCCCGTCCGCGGAGACGACGCCGGCGGAGACGACGTCAGCGGAGACGACGGCGGCCATGCCCGCTCCGGCTGCGGAGACGACGGCGGCCGTGCCGAACACGACGATCGCCGGTGTCGATGAGTTCACGAGTGAGGATTCTGCACCCGGTAGGGCGCCGTCCGCAGGCCCGCGGACGGGAACAGGGCGGGCCCGTGGTGACGGGGCCCGCCCTGATCGAACGTACTAGCAGGTCAGGGGGTCGGGAAGTCCTCGACCTCCTTGCCCTTCATGTAGTCGGCGAGGGTCTCGTAGACCGCCGGGTTGACGATGCTGTGGGACATGTGGTCGTAGTGGCCGGCCCAGTCGGGGTTCGCCAGATAGCCGGCGACGACCAGGGAGCGGGTGCCGACCACCAGCGAAGCGGTCTTGTCGCTGTCGGTGGTGCCGGTCTTGCCGAAGACCGGGTGCCCGACCGCACCGCGGACCACTGCCGCCGTGGCCCCGGCGCAGTTGCCGAGCTGGGCCCGGTCGCCGACCGGGCAGCGGGCCGCGTCGAGTGCCTTGCGGGCCACGTCCTTGCTGGTGGCCCGGATGCAGTCGGCCTTGCCGGTGTCGATCTCGACGCCGTCTGCGGTGGTGATCTGTTCGATCGGGGTGGGCGCGCAGTATTTGCCGTCGGCGGCGAGGGTGGCGTAGGCGTTGGCGATGTCGAGCGGGGTGGACGCCGAGACGCCGAGGGTGAAGGCACCCCAGTCGTTGGCGGACTTCTTGGCCAAGTCGGCGTCCGAGGAGGAGCGGAACTTGATGCCGAACCGCTGTGCCACGTCGACGACCTTGTCCGCGCCGGCGCGTTCCTGGAGCGGGATGAAGTAGGTGTTCACCGACTTGCCGAAGGCGGTCCACATGTTGAAGTTGCCGGCTTCCTTGGCGGAGGCGTTGCTCGGGCAGTAGAAGCCGCCGCAGTTGCCGGGGCCGCTGTCCGGGTACTGCGACTTGTACTTGGCCGGCGAGTTGATCGTGGTGTCCAGCCCCATGCCCTCTTCCAGGGCGGCGACCATGGTGAACATCTTGAACACCGAGCCGGCCTGGTAGCCGGGGACGCCGCTGCTACCCGTGATGATCGGGTTGGTGGTGTTGGGGTAGGTGCCGCGGATGCCCTTGGCCGCCTGTTTCGGGTCGGACGACAGTTTGTTCTGCGGATTGTCGGCATTGTCGATCTTGAACTTGCGGTTGGCGGCGAGCGCCCGCACCGCCCCGGTACCCGGCTCGACGGCGGCGAGCATCAGCGCGTTCGGGTTGTTGTCGCTCTGCCGGGAGGTGATCTCCTTGCGGGCGTCCGACTGCGCCTCGATGTCCAGAGTGGTGACGATCTTGTAGCCACCCTCCTTCAGCAGCCGCTCCCGGTCGTACGTGGTCGCGCCGAAGTCGTCCTGGCTCAGCCACCACCGGTAGAAGTAGTCGCAGAAGAAGCCCCAGTGGTTGCGGGCCACCGACACGCAGCCGCTGGTCGGGCGCTGGGTGGTCCGCTTGACTTTCGCCTTCTTGGCGGTGGCCGCCTCGTCCGCGGTGATCATCTTGAGTTCCAGCATGTTGCCGATGATGTAGTTACGCCGGTCCAGGGCCTGCGGGTAGCCGGTGTCGGTGGTCGGGTCGAACGCGGTCGGCGCCTTCACCATGCCGGCCAGCAGCGCCGCCTCGGCGACGGTCAGATCGGCCGCCTTCTTGCCGTAGTAGACCTGGCTGGCCGCGTTGATCCCGTAGGCGCCGTTACCGAACGGCGCCATGTTCAGGTAGCGCTCCAGGATCTGCTGCTTGGTGAGGTCCTTCTCGACCTGCAGCGCGTACTTCATCTCGCTGATCTTGCGGGTGGCGGTGTCCTTCGTCGCGTTCACCACCTCCTGCGGGCTGGTGGCGTTGTAGGCGAGCGCCATCCGCACGTACTGCATGGTCAGGGTGGATGCGCCCTGCTTGCTGCCGCCCTGACTGTTGTTGAGCAACGCCCGGGCCGTGCCGGGCAGGTCGACACCGTTGTGGTCGAAGAACTTGTGGTCCTCGGCGGCGATGATCGCGTCCTGCATGTTCTGCGAGATCTTCGCGAGCGGCACGTCGCTGCGGAACTCGTCGTACATGATCGCGATCTGGGTCTTGCCGTTGGACGCGTAGATCCGGGAGACCTGCGGCGACGACTGCGCGGTCAGCTCGGACGGCATCTGGCCCAGCTCCTCGGCACCCGCCTTCGCGGCCAGGCCGGCTATCGCGACCGCTGGGAAGGCGGCGGCCGCGACTGTCACAGCGGCGAACAATCCGCACACGAGCAGCACCGAGGCGTTGCGTAGTGGGCGGGACTCACGTTTTTCGGGGGGCTGGCCGACACTCACCCGAGCCAAGCTACCCACCCGGGTCTACCCCATGCAGGGATAGCGAAATCCGTCACATCCGATCCCTTTTCTGCCGGAGAGCACAGGTTAGTGCGGTATAGACGGTCAGATCGAGGATCCGCGGGCACGGTCAGGAGCCCGCGACGGGTGAGGCGCAATCGACGGCGGTCCACGCCAGGGCGGTCGCCGCGTCGAGGAGGGCCTTCTCCGCCGGGCCACCGACGCAATGGGCGGCGAACTCGCGCTGGTGGTTGAGCGCGGGCAGCGAGCCGATGCCGATGTACGGGTGGATGGCGGCAGTCTGGGTTGCGACTGTGTCGGCGAGATCCACTACTTCGACGCGGCGACCGCCGGCGACGACGGGAATCCCCGGAGCCTGCCGAACGCGATCTGCATGCACGAGGAGGACTTCGGGCTGCTCTGGAAGCACACCGACATGTACAACGGGTCGTCGTCGGTGCGCCGGCAGCGGCGGCTCGTCATCTCGTTCTTCATCACGGTCGGCAACTACGACTACGGGTTCTACTGGTATCTCTACCTGGACGGGACCATCCGACTCGAGTGCAAGGCGACCGGGGTGGTGTTCGCGTCGGCCTACACGAAGGACAGCCCGTGGGCCAGCGAGATCGCCCCTGGCGTGGGTGCCCCGTACCACCGGCATCTGTTCTCCGCCCGTCTCGACATGGCGATCGACGGCCCGGGTAACGCGGTCGACGAGATCGACGCGACAAGAGTGGGGATCTCCGACGTCAACCCGTACGGCAACGCCTTCACCCGGACGAAGACCCGCCTGAAGACGGAAGGTGACGGCGCCCGCCTCGCGGACGGATCCGTAGACCGGACCTGGCACATCTCGAATCCTTCGAAACTGAACGCCCTGGGACGCCCGGTCGGCTACACCCTGTACCCGGAGGGCCGGCCGACCCTGCTCGCCGATCCGGCGTCGTCGATCGCGAAACGGGCCGCGTTCACCACGAAGCACCTGTGGGTGACGGCGCAGGACGAGACGCAGCGCTATCCGGCGGGCCGGTTCGTGAACCAGAACCCGGGACTGACCGGCATCGACACCTGGGTGAAGGCGGACCGGGAGATCGACGGCACCGACATCGTGGTGTGGCACACCTTCGGCCTGACGCACTTCCCGCGCCCGGAGGACTGGCCGATCATGCCTGTCGACTACACCGGGTTCACGCTGAAGCCGGACGGGTTCTTCGACCGGAACCCGGCGCTGGACGTGCCGAACCCGCGGAAGGCGTGCCACGGCCACCGCCTCGGGGGGGTAGGCGGTGGCCGCGGGGTTCAGCGGGGGTCAGCCCCAGATCGAGGCGACCCACTCGGGGTGGTCGATGAACGGGTTCCGGTTCCTCTGGTAGCTGGTGTAGATGGTCTGGTTGCGGGCCTTCTCCGCGGCGTCCGGCGGGTCGGCGTTGTGCCAGGTCTTCAAGGTGGTCAGTTTGCCCATGTAGGGGACGCTGCCGTTGCCCGTGGTGTTGTTGAGTTCGAGGTCGGCGAAACCGTCGTCGCCGGAGTAGCGGACCGCCATGTAGAACAGCATCCGGGCGACGTCACCCTTGATCGCGGTGCGCGGCTCCCACGAGTCGGAGTCGTAGTAGTTGCCGGAGGCGCCGGAGGCCGCGCTACCGCCGGTGTCGAAGTCGAGGTTGCCGCGCAGCGCGTTGACCGCGACGTCCTCGGGCCGCAGGTGGTGCAGGTCGGTGCCGGGGCCGGCGGTGGTGCCGAAGTCGCCGTGCGACTGCGCCCACACGTGTTCCCGGTTCCAGTCGCCGCTGTCGCCGCCGTTGAGCGACTTGGAGCGGCTGATGTTGGAGTAGAACAGCCGCACGTTCGACGAGTTCGACGCGTCCTGGTCGGTGACCATCAGGGCGTTCCAGACGCCGTCGTACGACAGCTTGGTCACGCCGGTCGAGATGATCGTGTGCAGCGACGACTTGAGGCTGGTGCCGGTCTTGCCGATCGCGTTGGCGTAGTAGGCGTCGGTGGTGCTCGACGCGGTCGGGGACGCTGTCGGACCGGTGGTGGGGCTGGTGGTGGGGCTGGTGGTCGAGGACGCCCCGAGCGTCATGGCGGTCGGCGACTTGAGGCCCGCGTGCGGCGTGAAGTACGGGGTGAGCGTCCCGGTCACGGTGAGCTGCTTGCCGATCAGGGACGGGTTGGTGGCCAGCCCGAACGACGACCGGTAGGAGCTGGTGATCTGGACGTACAGCATGCTGCCGGTGGCGGTGGTGGACGCGCTGTCGGCGAGCGCCAGGGCGGTGTCACCGGTGAAGCCGCTGAACTTGACGGTGCTGGCGGCCGTCGGTTCCCCGACGATGTAGCCGGTGACGGTTCCGGTGGCACCGGTCTGGGTGCTGATCGCCTGGGCGACGGTGAGCGACGCGGCGGCGGCCGGTGTCGCCGAGGTGAGGACCGCGACGAATCCGGCCAGCAGACCGACAAGCGGGGGGATGGTCAGCGCGACGATGCGCCGATGACGGCGAGTGGGACCGGGCATGGGGGACTCCGTTCGTCTACCTGTATAGACAGGTATCAGTGTGGGCCACCCGGTCCCCCGAGGGTCATACCGTTTCGGTCATACGCGGGGGAGCAGCGCGTCGACCAGGTCGGTGACCGGCTCCAGCAGCGCGTCGGCACCGGCTGAGGAGAGCGGGTCCAGACCGGTGATGTTGCGCATCATGACGATGCCGACGATTGCCGCCAGCAGCATCTGCGCCCGCAGCACCCCCTCGTCGGAGGTGGCCGCCCGGCCGGCACTGACGGCCATCTTCTCGCTCATCACCCGCAGGAACGAGCGCCGCATCTCGTCGACGCGCTCGTCGCCGGAGGTGCGGATCAGCAGGAGCAGGCCGGTGCGCATCCGGTCGTCGACGGCCGGGTCGCCGAGGCGGTGGGCCAGCCGGGCGGCGAAACCGGCGTCTCCGGTCTCGACGGCCTCCGCACCCTGGCGCACGTCGGTGAAGGCGCTGTTCAGACAGGCCTCGAAGAGTCCCTCTTTGGAGGTGAAGTAGCGGCTGATCAGGGCGACGTTGACGCCGGCCTGGTCGGCGATCTCCCGCACGGTGGTCGCCGCGTAGCCGTCGTGGGCGAACCGTTGCCGGGCGACGTCCATCAGATCCTGCCGGGTCTGCGCGGCGTCACGGCGGCGTTTAGGAGTGGTCACCCGCTCATCCTCCCAGCAAGTCCGCCGATCCGGTGTGACGTAAACAACCGTTTACTTATCCGGGGCGAGGTCCATAATAAGTCAGCAACCGTTTACTTCTAGGGTCGAGGACGGCATGACCACAACCGATGAAAAAGCCCGGGGCGGCGGCCTGCTGGTGCTCTACCTGGCACTGGGTGGCCTGGCGTTCGCGGTGCTCCAGTCCCTGGTCTCCCCCGCCCTGTCCACCATCGGGCGGGAACTGCAGGTGTCGACCAGCGACGTGAGCTGGATCGTCACCGCCTACCTGCTGTCGGCGTCGGTGATGACCCCGATCCTCGGCCGGCTCGGTGACATGGTCGGCAAGCGCCGGATGCTGATCATCGTGCTGTCGATCCTGGCGGTCGGCGCGGTCGTCTCGGCGCTCGCCACCAACCTGACCGTGCTGATCATCGGCCGGATCCTGCAGGGCGCCGGCGGCGCGATGATGCCGCTGTCGATCGGCATGATCCGCGACGAGCTGCCCCGCGAGCGGGTCGCCACCACCGTCGGCCTGGTCTCGGCGATCTTCGGCATCGGCGCCGGCATCGGCATCGTGGCGGCCGGCCCGATCGTCGAGCACCTGTCCTGGCACTGGCTGTTCTGGCTGCCGCTGGTGCTGGTGGTGATCGCCCTGTTCGGCGCGATCTTCGGGATGAAGGAGTCACCGGTTCGCACCCCCGGCAAGCTGGACGTGGTCGGCGCGACCATCCTGTCGGTCTCCCTCGTCGCGCTGCTGATGGCGATCAGCAAGGGCCAGTCCTGGGGCTGGAGCAACCCGGAGACGATCGGCCTGATCGCCCTCGGTGTCGTCGGCCTGGTGGTGTTCGTCCTGGTCGAGCTGAAGGTCAAGGAGCCGCTGATCGACATGCGGCTGATGCGGATCCGCGGCGTGTGGGCCACCGACCTGGTGGCGCTGATCCTCGGCTTCGCGATGTTCGGCACGTTCCTGCTGGTGCCGACACTGCTTCAACTTCCCGAGGCGACCGGGTACGGGTTCGGCAAGACGGTCTCGCAGGCCGGCCTGTTCCTGCTCCCGACAGTGGTGATGATGGTCCTGTTCGGCCCGATCTCCGGCATGCTGAACCGCAAGTTCGGCCCGAAGCTGCCGATGTTCCTCGGTGCCGTGCTGGTGGTCGCCGCGTTCGCCCTGCCGGCGATCGGTCACGGTGCGATCTGGCAGGTCCTGGCTTCCGGCGTGCTGACCGGTGCGGGTATCGGCTTCGCGTTCGCCGCGATGTCCAACGCCATCATCGAGGCGGTGCCGCCGTCCCAGACCGGTGAGGCCACCAGTGTCAACGCGATCGCCCGGACCATCGGTTCGAGCATCGGCACGGCGGTGGTGGCGGCGGTCATCACGTCGCACACCACCCCGCAGGGTCTGCCCACCGACGACGCCTTCACCTACGGCTTCTGGGTGTGCGCCGGGGTCGCCGTGCTGGCCGTGCTGGCTGCACTGATGCTGCCGTCCGCCCACAAGCGGCACGAGCAGGCCGTCGCGGCCGGTGTCTCGGACGTCCCGGACGAGCCGGAGGAGATCCACGTCCTGCACCGCAGCAACGCCTGATCCTCCACAGTGAAGTGATGCCGGGACGTTCTCCGTAACGTTCCGGCATTACCGTTTGTGGATGTTCGGTGAACGGCTCCGGGAGTTACGGCTCGCGTCCGGACTGACGCTCGAAGGACTGGCCGAGGCCTCGGGAGTGAGCGTCCGGGCGGTCAGTGATCTGGAACGCGGTCTGAGCAGGGCTCCCCGGCCGCGTACCAGCAAGGCTCTGATCGCCGCCCTCGCCCACCCCGACGCCGGATCGCTGACCGTTCTGGCCCGCCAGGCCCGCGAGTCGCAACCCGTGGGCCGGCGACCGGCGGACCCGCCCCGCGCGGACCCGCTCTTCATCGGCCGGGCCGCACCGCTCGCCCGGATCGCCGCGCACGCCGCGAGCCGCACCCCGGTCGCCGTGGTGCACGGGCCGCCGGGCACCGGCAAGACCGCGCTCGCGCTGCGGCTGGCCGAGGATCATGCACATCTGTTCCCGGACGGCCGCTTCCACCTGGACCTGAACGGTGCCGACGGCGAGCCGGCCAGCGTCGCCGACCTGCAGAACACCCTGCTGCGGGCGCTCGCGGTCAGCCCCCGGCGGATCGCGGCGGACCCCGGGGAACGGACCGGGCAGGTGCGGGACGCACTGCGGCAGCGTCGCTGCCTGATCATCCTGGACGACGCGACGGACGAGGCGGCGGTACGGCCCCTCCTGCCCGCCTCCGGCCGCAGTCTGGTTCTGATCACCAGCCGGCACACCCTCGGTGGCCTGGAGGCGGTGCTGCGGATCGCTCTCGGCCCGTTCACCGCCGCCGAGTCCGCGGAGTTGCTGCGCGCGGTGGCCGGGCCGGGCGCGGGTACTCCGGCGGAGCTGGCGCGGGTCGCCGAACTGTGCGGTCATCTGCCGCTGGCACTGCGGGTCGCCGGGCGGTCGGGCGGTTCGATGGCCCTTCTGTCCACCCGGCTCGCCGACGCGGACCGGCGGCTGAGTGCCCTCGGGGTGGAACCGGCGTTCGCGGTGTCCTACCGGCGGCTGCCGGAGCCGGCCCGGCTGCTGTTCCGGCGGACCGCCCATCTCGGGCCCGGCTCGTTCTCCGCCGCCACCGCCGCCGTGCTCGCCGAGTGTGACCCGTACGAGGCCGAGGACCGGTGCGAGGAACTGGTCGAACGCGGTCTGCTGCAACCTGACGGTTACGCCAGTTACCTGCCGCACGACCTGCTGCGGCTGTTCGCGGCGGCCCGGTTGCGGGCCGAGGAACCGGCCGGGGTGCGGGCCGAGGTCCGGCAGCGCCTGCACCGGTGGTACCTGGACACCGCGGCCGCGGCCGGCCCCTGGTTCACCGCGTACGGCGGCCGCGCCGGTCACGTCTACGCCATGGTGGTGCTCGGGGTGCTGCACGAGAGCCGGGACCGCGGCGCCGAGGCGGTCGCCCAGTACCGGCGGGCCCTCGGTGAACTGGAGCGCCGGCCGCTGCCGTCCGGGCCGCACCGGATCGCCCGGGTGACCGCGTCGGTCTGCCTGGCCCGGGCCCTCGGCGACTGCGGCAGGTGGGCGGAATCCCTGGTCGTCGCCGAGCAGGCGTGGGCGTCTGCGGGTGACTCGCCGCTGCGGGGACAGGCGGCGATGGTGCTCGGGTGGGCCTGCGCGGCCATCGGTGACAGCGAGCGCGCACAGTCGCTGCTCCGGGAGGCGAGCACGGTTCTGCCGGATGTTCTGCATGGTCTTCCGGAACTGTCGCTGCTTGTCTGAGGGCAGGCGCTACAGAGGAGTCAGCATGAGCACGATCGTCCTTGTCCACGGCCTGTGGGTCACCCCGCGCAGCTGGGAGCAGTGGATCCCGTACCTGGAGGCCCAGGGCCACACCGTGGTCGCCCCGGCCTACCCGGGATTCGAGGTGGAGGTGGAGGCGCTACGGGCAGATCCGGACGTGATCGCCCGGCTGACCGTGCCGGAGACGGTCGCCCACCTGGAGAAGGTCATCACCGCACTGCCGGAGAAGCCGATCATCATCGGTCACTCGTTCGGCGGCACCCTCACCCAGCTGCTGCTCGACAGGGGGCACGGCGCGGCCGGCGTGGTGATCGACTCGGCGCCGCCGGAAGGCATCCGGGTCACGCCGCCGTCGCAGCTCAAGTCGCTCTTCCCGATCCTGGGCAAGCCGTCGACCCGGCACGCGCCGGCCGGGTTCACCGAGGAGCAGTTCCACTACGCCTTCACCAACACGCTGCCCGAGGCCGAGGCCAAGGCGGTGTACGAGCGGTACGCGATCCCGGCGCCCGGCTCCTGGATCTGGGCGTACGGCCTGATCGCCAACTTCAAGCCCGGTAAGCAGGAGACCTGGGTGGACTTCCACAACGCGGACCGGGCGCCGCTGCTGCTCATCGGCGGCGGGAAGGACCACATCATGCCGCCGTCGGTGAACAAGTCGAACGCCGCCCACTACAAGGCGCCCGGCACGATCACCGAGTACCACGAGTTCCCGGACCGGTCGCACTGGACCTGTGGCGAGCCGGGCTGGGAGGCGGTCGCCGACTACGCCGTGGAGTGGGCGCAGCGGCACGCCTGATCAGGTGAGGGCCCGGCGAGCCGGGTTCGCCGGGCCGTTGCGCCGCCACCGCCGCGTCCGGCAACTCCGGAACCAGCCACCAGCCGGATTGCCGGCCGCCTCGGTCAGGAAACGGTCCCGCACCACCGGCGACAGCTGCGGAGCGTGCGAGTCGAGCCGGGCCACCTCACCGTCCCGGCCGAACAGTGTCGCCCCCGCGCGCATCAGTGCATCCTGCCAGGCGTCTACCGCAGACTGGAGAGAAAATCGTTCTACTGAAGCCGGGACGGGTGACCCAACCTGATGCTGTCCTCTGTGACCGCTCCACAGTTCGCCGTACTGCTCCAGCGCCATCGCCGCGAGGCCCGGATGACCCAACGGGAACTGGCCGTCAAGTCGGGAGTCAGCGTCCGGGCGATCAGTGACATGGAACGCGGCTTCAGCTCCGCTCCCCAGGCCCGTACGCTCGGCGCTCTCGCCGACGCCCTGGGACTGGACCCCACCCGGCGGGCCGCCCTCACCGCCGCCGCCCGTTCCTCCCGTGTCTCCCGGGCCTCCCGGGCCTGGGACCTGCCCCGTGATCTGCCCGACTTCACCGGCCGGTCCGCCGAACTCACGGTGCTGGCTGATCACTTCCGGACGAGCGGGGTCCTGCTGTTGCACGGGCCGCCCGGGGCCGGGAAGACCGCGCTCGCGGTGCACGCGGCGGGCCGTCTCGGCGGCCGGGCCTCGTTCGTGAGCTGCCGGGACCTCACCACAGGGAAGCCGGCTGACACTTCCGGGGAGCTGCCCGGTCTCGCTTCCGGGGAGTTGCTCATCCTCGACGGCGTCACCGACGAGTCGCAAGTGGCGCCGCTGCTGCCTGGCCCCGGCCACCCGGTGGTGATCACCAGCCGGCGGGCGCTGACCGGGCTCGGCGGCCTCCAGCGGGTGCCGGTCGGGCTCGGCAGCCTCCGGCGGGTGCCGGTCGGGGCACTGCCGGTGGACGACGCTAGCCGGTTGCTCGCCACCGTCACCGGCGTTCCCGATGATCATCCGGAGCTGCGGCGGGTGGCCGAGTACTGCGAGTTTCTGCCACTGGCGCTGCGAGCCGCCGGGAATCGCCTGGTCAGCCGCCCCGGCTGGACCATCGGGGACCTGGCGGTACGGCTCGCCGACCCGGAACGGCGGCTGGCCGGCTTGACCGCCGGGGATCTGTCGGTGGAACGGGTACTCGCCGCTGCGTACGCCGAGTCCTCCCCCGCCGAACGGCGGGCTCTCACCGCGGACTCGGCGCTGTTCAGCAGCCTCGCCACCGCCTGGCCCGGCGGATCATCACCGTCATGACGGCCGGCAGACCCGCCACCCGGCCCAGCAACGCCGACGTCGTGACGGTCAGCAGGCCCGGCGCCTGATCCGGCGGATCGCCACCAGGGTGATGATCAGCAGGGCGGTCACGTTCAGGGTGATCAGGACGGCGGCGGGGCCCAGGAACAGGGCCACGAACGGCAGTGTCAGGAACACCGTCATGCACAGCACCGGGATGACCGGAAGGCGGACGTCGCCGCTCATCCGGCGGGCGAACTCGGGGTCGCCGACGGCCAGCCGCTGCTCGATGTCCTCCAGAACCCGGCGGTCCCGCTCCTCGAGCATGCGATACCTCCCCCATACCCGAAATTCACGATAAATGCTGATCTGACCCGAATTACTGCGCTAGAAGCCTATAACGGAGTGTGAGCAGCAGTTCGCCGAACGTGAAGCAGAGGTAGTGAGCGCATGACCACCACCGCACCAAGGCCGGTACCGGTCCGTCCCCATCCGGTCCGCCGCCAGGTGAAAGGCACCGCCCTCACCAGAATCCTGCGAACCACCGACGCGAAACAGATCGGGATCATGTACATGATCACGTCGATCGCGTTCTACATCATCGGCGGGATCATGGCCCTGCTGATCCGCGCCGAACTGGCCCGGCCCGGCATGCAGATCCTGTCCCCGGAGCAGTACAACCAGCTCTTCACCATGCACGGCACGGCGATGCTGCTCTTCTTCGCCACCCCGATCGTGTTCGCGTTCGCCAACTACGTCATCCCGATCCAGATCGGCGCACCGGACGTGGCGTTCCCCCGGCTGAACGCGTTCGCGTACTGGCTCTACCTGTTCGGCACGCTCACCGCGATGAGCGGTTTCATCATGCCCGGCGGTGCCGCCGACTTCGGCTGGTTCGCCTACACCCCACTCAGTGACAGCCTCAACTCTCCCGGTATCGGCGGCAACGCCTGGGTGGTAGGCCTCGCCATCGGTGGCCTCGGCTCGATCCTCGGCGCGGTCAACCTGATCACCACCATCCTGACCCTGCGCGCACCGGGTATGACCATGTTCCGGATGCCGATCCTCACCTGGAACATGCTGGTCACCAGCCTCCTGGTGATCCTGATCTTCCCGTTCCTGGCGGCCGCACTCTTCGCGCTGGCCGCCGACCGGGTCCTCGGCGCGCAAGTCTTCAACGTGGAGACCGGCGGCCCGATGCTCTGGCAGCACCTGTTCTGGTTCTTCGGGCATCCCGAGGTGTACGTCATCGCCCTCCCGTTCTTCGGCATCATCACCGAGGTCGTCCCGGTGTTCAGCCGCAAGCCGGTCTTCGGCTACAAGGGCCTGGTGGCGGCCACCCTGCTGATCGGCGCGCTGTCGATGAGCGTGTGGGCCCACCACCTGTTCGTCACCGGCCAGGTGCTGCTGCCGTTCTTCAGCTTCCTCAGCTTCATGATCGCGGTCCCGACCGGGATGAAGTTCTTCGTCTGGATCGGCACCATGTGGCGGGGCCAGATCAGCTTCGAATCACCCATGCTGTGGGCCGTCGGGTTCATGGTGACGTTCCTGTTCGGTGGCCTGTCCGGGGTGCTGCTCGCGGCCCCGCCGATCGACTTCCACGTCTCCGACTCGTACTTCGTGATCGCCCACTTCCACTACGTCCTCTTCGGCACCATCGTGTTCGCGGTGTTCGCCGGCGTCTACTTCTGGTTCCCGAAGATGTTCGGCCGGATGCTCGACGAACGGCTCGCCAAGCTGCACTTCTGGCTCACCATGCTCGGTTTCCACGGCACGTTCCTGATCCAGCACTGGGTCGGCGCCAAGGGCATGCCCCGTCGGTACGTCGACTACCTGCCCAGCGACGGCTTCACCCTGTGGAACACCATCTCCAGCATCGGCTCGTTCATCCTCGGCATCGCCACTCTCCCGTTCCTCTACAACGTGTGGAAGTCGTACAAGGTCGGCAAGGTCTGCAACGTCGACGACCCGTGGGGCCACGGCAACTCCCTGGAATGGGCCACCAGCAGCCCGCCGCCGCTGCGCAACTTCGACACCATGCCCCGGATCCGCTCCGAACGGCCCGCCTTCGACGTCAAGTTCCCGCACCTGGCCGCCGGCGAACAGTCGCTGGCCGGCCCACCGGAGGGCGGCGCCCGCCCGCTCCGCAGGGAGTCCGACGGCGGCGCCACCTACCACGAGGACATCGCCTCCGACAGAGACCGCTGATCCACCCACCAGGGCCGCCCTCCGGGGCGGCCCTTTCTCAGGAGATCGTGAGAGTCGCGCCGGTCAGGGTGAGGTACCACTCGGAGCCGGTGAACCCGGGCCCGGTCTCCGGCCCGATGTAGGCGTCGATGTGCCGGGACCCGCCGAGCCCAGGCGTGAACTCGTCGCTGATGTGCCAGTCCGCCGCCCGCAGCCGGGCACAGACCGTCTCCGGCGGCACCGACCCGTCCTCCAGCCGCCCACACGCCGCGATCCGGAAGTCGGTCCCCGGAGCCAGCACATCGGTGTCGGCAGCCGCCGTGACGAACGGCTGCAGCACACCCCCGTCGCTGGCGCGGGCCACCGAGTCGAGCCAGTAGCCGACGTCGTACGACCAGTTGAGGTATTTTCCCTCCCGGGTCAGCCCGGTGCCCTCGTCCTTGACGGCCTGCACGAAGTCCGCCGGAAAGGACCCCAGGTCGTCGTCCCCGTGCGAGCAGTCCAGTACCGGACAGCCGGTGACCTGCTCCATCGCGCCGTCGTGGAACTCCTCCACCGCCGTGTAGTAGACGGTGATCTCCCATCCGGCGCTGCTGGTGACCTGCCCGCTCGGGACGGCGCTCACCCCGCCGGGGGCCGCACCGCACCCCGCCACCAGCGCCAGAACGACGATTCCCGGCCAGCCACGCATCCGTCGAGCATCCCAAGCCCGGGACGGTCTCCTCAGCCGTTCGCCAGGACCGCGGCCAGCCAAAGCAGGTCGTCGGTCGCGTCAGGGAACCCGGAACGGCCCTGCACCCGGGAGACGAGCAGGCGGTATCGCTCCGCGCCCGCCTCGAGACCGGCCGTCAGGCTCTGCCGCACCGCCTCCGGATCGGCGTCACCGAACAGGCCGCCGACCAGCTCGGCGGCGGCCGGGTCGCCGGGGCGGATACCGTCCTGCCGGGCTTTCGCGACGGTCTCGACGACCTGCCGGGCCCACCAGATACTCGCCCCGGGCGGGGTGGGCCGGCCGGGCACCGGGGTGTTCAACTCCAGGAAGACCCGCATCCGGGTCCGGAACTCCGGGTCCTGCAGCAGCTCGGCCAGCTCGATCCAGGCGTCGACCTGATCGGTGCTCGGATCGTCGGGCAGGTCGATCCGCAGGCCACGAATCTTTTCGTACCGGTCCGGGGCGAGGCCCGCGAACACCTCGGCCTTGAAATCGTCGATGATCTGCAGCCGCTCGGCGGTGGACAGTCGCGCCAACCTGTTCATCAGTGCGGTCTCCTCAGTGGTCGAGTCACGTCTGGACACGGTGGACAGGACCGCCCGGCTGACCTTGAGCGCACGGATCCGGGCGTCGATCGCGGTCACCTGCGCCGCGGCGACCTCGGTGAGGGTTGCCCGGCCGTCGAGCACCCGGCACACCTCGTCGAGTGTCACGCCCAGCTCCCGCAAGGTCCGGGCCAGCTCGGCCCGGGCCACACCCGCGGCGTCGTAGAGCCGGTAGCCGCCCGCCGACCGCCCGGCCGGCGGAACCGCCCCGGCATCCGACCAGAACCGCAGTGTGCGAGCGGGGATCCCGCTGCGCCGCGCGAGCTGCCCGATGGTCAACAGATCCGCGTCCCTGTCCATGACCTGAATCCTCGACCTTCCAGCGGGGGGAAGGTCAAATCATCGCCAGGAGCATGGTGACCGCACCGGCCGCGAGGACCAGATCGATGAGCAGTTCATGAGTGTGGACGCCGATGCGTTCAACGATGCGGCGGGCCACCACCGAACCGATCAGCAGAGCGGTGCCGATCGACAGGCCCTGCACGAGCACGGTCCGGGTCAGCGCGTCGGCCGCCCCGAAGGTGGCCAGTTTACCGGCGTACAGGAGCAGGGAACTCGCCGCCTCGCTGCCCAGGAAGGCACCACCGGACAGGCCGTACGCCGTGAAGATCGGCACGCTCAGCGGCCCGGTGGAGAACAGCAGGCCGGTGAGGAACCCGACGACGGCACCGGCCAGCAGCATGTGCCGGAGGGTGAGACGCCAGCGGGCGGCCAGGCCGCTGCGCCGGGCCGCGATCATGGCGAGGAAGAACGCCGCGATCACGCCGTCGGCGACGGCCTGCGGGATGGTCAGCAGGGTGTGTGCGCCGACGACCGCGGCGGGGACCCCGGTCACGGCGTACGCCAAAGTGGGTCGCCATGAGATCTGACGCCACCAGGCGGCGACCCGGCCGATGTTGCCGAGCACGGCGGCCACCCCCATGATCGGCACGGCAACGCGCGGGCCGTGCACCCACAGCAGGGCCGGCAGCAGGACCAGCGAGGATCCGGTGCCGACGACCCCACTCAGCACACCGGCAGCCGCCGCCGACAGCAGCAGGAGGGTGACTTCCATGTGCCGGGATCAGTACCGTGTGGATCTTGTGGTGGCGAACAGGGGAGGCACACCATGGGCCGCAAGCATGAACTCACCATACGGATTCCCGAGGTGGCAAGCGTCGCCGAGGCCGTCACGCGGATCCGGGAGGCGCAGGAGTACGAGTACCACTCGGTGACCGTCGACATCGCCGACGACGGGAGCTTCACGGCCCGCGCCGAATACCCGATCACCGGGGCCAAGGTGACCGGGCGGGTGTACGACGACGGCGACGGGCCGGTGCTCACCGCCGAGATCCGCAAGGAACGGGTCAAGATCTTCGTGCCGTTCCTGATGGGTTTCCCGGCGTTCTTCCTGCCCTTCTGCACCCTGGCCCAACTGCTGTTCGACGGCATCTGGCAGCCGTTCACGTTCATCGGCCTCCCCGGCGGGGCAGCGCTCGGCTACCTGTGCTGGAAGCTGATCCACCAGCAGCAGGAGCACTACCTCGCCGACGTCGCCAGTTACGACCGGGAGATCCGGACGATCGCCGGCTACCCGGACGAGGACGACTGAGTCAGCCGGCGTTCACCACGTGCTCGACGGCCTCGGTGTACCCGGCCGGGGCCGGCGGCTCGGCGGGCGCGTAGATCACCCGGAGCACACCGGTCGGGAACGCCTCGGTGGCGATCACCTTCAGGTGGTACGGGCGGTCCCCCTCGTCGAACAACTTCTCCCCCTTGCGGGCGGCGACCGGGTGGATCAGCAGCCGCAGCTCGTCGACGAGACCGGCGGCCAGCAGCTCCCGGACGATGCCGAGCGACCCGGGGATGAGGATGCCCTTGACCGCCGGATCGGCCTTGAGCGCGGTCACCGCCGCGACCAGCTCACCGTCGATCAGCTCGCTGTTGCGCCAGGTGAACGTCAGGTTCTGCCGGGAGACCACCACCTTGCGCAGGTCACCGATCTGCTTGGCGAACGGTGCGTCGTCACCACCGGCGGCCTCCCGGTCCGGCCAGGCGCCGGCGAAACTGTCGTACGTCCCCCGCCCGATCAGCAGCACGTCGGCGGTTTCGTAGTCCTCGGCGACGGAACGGCCCATGTTCTCGTCGAAGTAGGGGAAATGCCACTCCGGGTCGATCTCGGCGACCCCGTCGGCGGAGATGAACAGCGTGGAGACGACCTTGGCCATGATGGTGGTCCTTTCAGATCAGCGTGCCTACCGGGAGTAGACCGCCGCCGGGTAAGAAAATCATCGGTTCCCGGCCGGCGGGAGCGCAGCCGTCAGATCCACCTCGATCAGTTGACCGCGATACCCGAGCGAGGCCACCCCGAGCAGGGTGCTGGCGCTGGTGAAAGCCGCACCCAGCGGGGAGGCGGTCAACTGGTCCCAGACCGCGGCCAGCACCGAACTGTCCGGGCTCACCACGTAGACGATCGAGCGGACCACGTCGCCGGGAGCGGCGCCGGCCGCCGCCAGCACGGCGAGACAGTTCGTGATCACCTGGGCGGTCTGCGCGTGGTGGTCCCCGGGCAGGCCGACGACCTGGCCGGACAGGTCGAGCGGGCACTGCCCGGCCAGGTGCGCGAGCCGCCCGGCCGACGAGATCGTCACATGGCTGTAGCCGGCCGGCTCGTGCACCGTCGGCGGGTTGAACTTCTCGATCACACGGGTCTCCTCTGTGCTCGGCTGCTACGCAGTCTCCGGTATCCGAGGACGGCGAAGGTCAGGCTCATGATCAGCTGCGGCAAGGACGGTGAACGTCACCGCGTAGGCGATCAGCAGCACCACCATCAGATGGAACCGCTCGAAGCGGGTCAGGCGGTCACGCACGAGTGTGCCCGGATCACCGATCATGTTCCACGGATATTCGCTCGACGGCCGCCCCGTCATCTCGAACGTCAGCGGCCTTTCCCAGCAGCCAGGTGCGGGCGTTCGGGGCGGCGGCGTCCGGCAGGGGGCGGCAGGCCCACCAGTCGCCCTCGGCCAGCGAGGCCCGGAGCACCCCGAGTTCGGGGTGGGCGCCGCCGGGGTCCGGTTCGACTTCTTCGGTCACGGTCGGCACGGAGGAAAGGTCGGGGAAGACGGTTGCGGTACGGGGTTCAGCACGGTTGCCGTGCGGTTGCCTCCGGTGAATCGCCGTATGCACCCCAACTCCGGTATGTAATAGGCTATTCGCGATGACGCAGCTCGAGAACGGCCGCGCCGAAGACTGGCTCCTCGAACTGGCTCAACGGCACCGGCTCTCCCCCACCCAGCGGCAGATCGTGCAGCGGATGCTCGGGATGTTCCCGGCGGTGGCCTTCCTGTCCAGCGTCGAGATCGCCGAGCAGACCGGGGTCAGCCAGCCGACTGTCACCCGGCTCGCGACGGCGCTCGGATTCGCCGGATTCCCCGAGTTCCGGGTCGCCATGCGGGACGCGGTCGCGGCCCGGGACCAGCAGCGCACCCAGCAGCGCCTGGAAGCCCACGAGGCGCTGGTGGACCGCTGGATCCATTGATCTCCGGTTCCCTGTCAACCGGATGAGCCCCGGGACACGTCCCAGTCGCGAACAGCTCGACAGGGAGGGAACACCACGATGCGGGAAGGCTCGGATGACGAGTACACCGAATACGTCACGGCACGGCTCCCCGCACTCCGCCGCCTCGCCTACCTGCTGACCGGCGACGGGCACCGGGCCGACGACCTGGTGCAACAGACCATCACCACGCTGTACGTCAAATGGAGCCGGGCCCGGGCCGCGGACCACGTCGACGCGTACGTCCGGCAGATGCTCGTCCGCACCTACGTGGACGAACGCCGCCTGGCCTGGTCGAAGGTCCGGCTGCTGTGGGAGACCCCGGAACCGGTGCCGATCACCGACAACGGCATGGAGGAGCGCGAGCTGGTACGGGCGGCGCTCAGCCGGGTCTCCCGGCGTCAGCAGGCGGTCCTGGTGCTGCGTTTCTACTACGACCTGCCCGTGGACGAGGTGGCCACCGTACTGGGCTGCTCACCCGGCACCGTCAAGACCCAGACCTCGCGGGGGCTGGCCGCGATGCGCCGCCTGCTCGGCGACTCGGAAGCCGGCTTCCTCCGCACTGCCACCTCCTGACCCGCCTCGTTCCTTGACTCGTTCCCCGTCTCGCCATTGAGGAGTGACGATGCGTTTTGAATCCGATCTGCTGCACCAGCTCCCTGACGAGCCACCCGCCCGGTCGAGCGTCGACATCCACGGCGCGATCAGGTCCGGGCGCCGCCGCAAGGCCGTGCGCCGCGGTGGTTACGCCGCCACGGGGGCGGCCGTCGCCATCGCGGCCGGTGGCCTTCTCGTCCTGCCCCGGGCCTCCGCCCCGGCCGAAGTAGCCGGTCCCACTGCCGCTCCCACCAGCTGCGAGGTCCAGGTGCTGCCGCTACCCGACGGTGTGCGGTCGGCAGTGGTGAACGGCTCCGACTCCAGCGGACGCTACCTGGCCGGCCGCACCGAACCGGCCGCCGATCCGATCCTCTGGCAGAACGGCCTCCCCCGGAAGCTGGACTTCCCCGGCGACGGCAGATCGACCCTGACCGACGTCAACACCGGCGGCACCGCTGTCGGCTGGGGATTCACGGCGGACACCGACCGGAACCCCGTGCCGTACGTCTACCGGCAGGGCGTGCCCACGCCTCTTCCCGCTCCGGCGGGCGGCCGGGCCCTGGCGATCAACGACGCGGGTGTGATCGCCGGCGAGTCCGACGGCACCGCGGTCCGCTGGCCGTCCAGCACCGCGTCCCCGGTCTCTCTACCGGTCCCCGACGACACGAAGACGTCCCTCGTGGTCGGCATCGACGACGACGGCACGGTGATCGGCCACGCCGACTGGCGGACCTTCGTGTGGCGCCCCGACGGCACCCGCATCGAACTGCCGCCCCAGACCATCGACGGCAGCCCCGCCACCATCACCATGCCCAACGACATCAGCAACGGCCGCGCCCTGGTGACTGCCGCCACCACCGACCAGAAGTCCGCCAGCTTCCTCTGGACCCTGACCACCAACACGGTCGAACGGATCACCGAACCCACCGCGCAGCCCGGCAAGCCCTCCAGCCAGGCCGGCGCTTCCACCCCGCAGCCCGGCGATTCCACCCTGCAGGCCGGCGCACTGACCGCCACCGGCTGGACGGTCGCCACCGACACCACCCGGAACCTGCCGGTCCTCATCACCGGCAGGTTCGCCGGCAGCTCTGCCACCGGCCCGACCCTGCCGCTACCGCTGCCGGAGGGTGGCATGCCATACGCCGGGCCCCTCTACCGGGTCGACGACAACGCCCGTTCCATCATCGGGCACATCATCGACTCCACCAGCGCGGTTCGCCCGATCCTGTGGACCTGCCGCTGACCTGCCGAGCCGATGTGGCCGGCACCCAAGGGCGCCGGCCACATCACGGCCACATCAACGCCACATCAACCTGCTCCCGACGCCATCGACGTGTTACCCGTCGCCCCGGCCGGGGCCGGGCTGCTGTTC
>DATMVU010000915.1:0-20130 GCA_035562875.1 Actinoplanes sp.
TCGCAGACCACCGCGCCGCTACGGTATCGATGGGACCCTTTCGTACGCGAACAGCGGTTGCTCGACGGCGCCACCAGGCCGGGCAAGGGCGTGCGGACGTTCACCAGGTCCCGCCACGGCTTCACCATGATCAGTCAGTACGTGTCGTTCGCTCCTCCGACCAACGTCGGCATGAAAATGCTTCGGGGCCCCTGGTTCTTCGAGATGTTCGCCGGAGGATGGCGGTTCACCGCTGCCGAGGAAGCCCCCGGCCACACCCTTGCGACGTGGCGGTACAGCTTCCGCTGCCGCCCTGCGTTTCTGCGTCCGGTAGCCGAGCGCCTCGGCCACTGGCTGCTCGGACACGACATCAACCGGCGAATCCACGCCTATGCACGCGGCTGCACCGACCCGGTCGTCCTGGCGGCTGCGCGGCAAGCACTGGAGGATCCGGCTGGGCAGGGTGAGCCGGCAGCGGGTGCACCAGATCATCAGCCACCGTGACTTCCGCGCCGGCCGCGGACCCGCAGCAGGGACGATATCGTCGTCTTCGTCATCAGGGGGAAGGTCCCTGTGCCAGCACAGCCGCAACAGGTACCGCTCGACGTCCTCGTAGCCGTGCGCGGCGTCGCGCACGATCCGGGCACGGATGACCTGCTGATATGCGGCGGTGCCGCGGTCACACCATCACGTCTCGTCAATCCTCAGCGACTCTAACGCTGCGCAAGTGACACGCTCGTCCAGCTGGCCCAGCATCACGAATCCTCGACCTTGATGGCCGGCCACGCCACGCACGCGCGCACGCGGTCAGCCGCAGCGGCGCACCGAGCCCGGCCAGAGCCAGGATGGCACACGCGAGGTGAGTTCGAGCCGCCCGCCCGGCGCGCGTCCGCCGGTCGTATTCGCAGCGCTACCTCGGCGACACGCCCTCGCACCACGGCTGGTCCGACCGTAAGAAGATCACCAGCTTCCTGGTTCTGGATGCCACTGACGGCGACCCTGACATCGTCGCCGTTGTAGTACTCAAACGGTCAGCCGCACCAGTTCTCTGACGGTGAGTCGGCCGAACTAGATCAAGTGGCAACAGAGCATGCTGATTCCCTGGAGCGCAACCCAAAAGCTTCTGAGCTGACACGAATCAGCGCGGGGCTGATGCGGATAGGGTCTGTAGGCCCGCGAGTACTTGTCCGGCCGACGCTGTGGCTGTCGAGAGTTGGGTGGTCACTTCGGCCAGTACCGCCGCCTGCTCCTCGACGGAGGAGGCGATGCTGAGTTGTAGCTCGTGGATGTCGTCGACCGCTGCGGTGGTGGAGGTGAACGTCTGGGCCACGTCGCCGGTCTCGGCCACGATCGCGGTGATCACCTGGTTGACGCGTTCCACCGAGGTAGCCGTTTCCCGGGCCAGGTCCTTGACCTCGCCGGCGACCACCGCGAAGCCTTTGCCGAGTTCCCCGGCCCGTGCTGCCTCGATGGTGGCGTTGAGTGCGAGCAGGTTGGTCTGCTCGGCCAGCGACGCGATGATGGCGTTCACGGTGGCGATCTCGCCCACGGAGCGTTCCAGCCGTCGGATCTTGTTCCCGGCTGAGGCTGCCGCGTCTTTACCGGTCGCGGCCGTGGTCGCGGCCTGCGCGGATCGTTGCGCGATGTCACGCACCGACGCGGTCAGCGCAGCGAGTTCTCGGTCCACCGCGGCCACCGCCGAGATCGCCGCGTGCGCCTCGGAACTGATCTGCGCCACGCCGGTCGTGGTCCGGCGGGCCTGTTCGGCCGTCTCCTCCGACCGCAACCGCAGGTCTTCGGCGGCCCGTTCCCGGGAATCCTGTTCGGCCTGCTCGACTGCCCGGCGGGCCTGCTCTGCGTCGCGGGTCAGTGCTTCGTTCTCGCGTTCGGCCTGCTCCGCGAAGTGCCAGAAGATCACGATCCCGGCCACCTCCAGCACGACCAGTCCGGCGTGCAGGGCGACCATCGCGAGCGCGGCTCCGACACTCATGTGGTGCTCGCCGAAGACCCGGTCTGGGGCTACCAGCCCGAGAATGCCGTGGTGCAGCACCACCACGACGATCGCCGACACGAGCGGCGCCCACTGCTGATACAGCGCCACGAAGATCAGCACGGCGTAGAGGTGAATGTGCGTGGACATCTCACCACCGGTGAGTTCGATCGCCACGAACGTGCACGCGATCAACCCGACGCTGGTGTGGCTGGCCTTCGCCTTCACCGACGGCAGCACCGGCACCACAGCGGCCCAGGCTGCGACCGCGCCCGTCAACAACGCCGCCTGCCACAGCGGCCGCGGGCCGAGGACGCCGACCACCAGGAAGACCGGTACGTGCCACCAGAGCAGCCGGCTCACGATTCGGTGCCGGGCCTGCCACGACGCCTCCGACAACCGGGCACCCCGGGGCAACCTGCGAGAGCTCATACCCGTTCGATCGACCGGAAAAGGGCCGACTTAACCCTTTCACGCTCGCTGCGTCAGCCGGAGCCTGTACCCCCCGGCTGGGCGGACCGGACGGATTACAGCAAGCCCGTGGTGTAGTCCGCCCGGTAAGGCCCGGATGGTGGGGACCGAGCCGAGCGCCGCGTTCGTCGACCCCCTCGCTGCGGTCCGACGACAGGAGAAGGTGCGCCGGCTTCTGCAGGATGACGGTGCCCTCGATGATCGGCAGCGGGCCGTGTTCGCTGCTCCAGGCGGGCGGTGGGTCAGCCGTGGGTGCAGCCGGTGTGCCAGGCCCGGGCTGTCGCTGTGCCGTAGAGGCGGGTGTCGGAGGTGGTGGCCGTGTCCGGGTCGTTCCAGGTGGCGGGGTCGCCGAAGACGAACTCGCCGCCGTGGCGTGGTGGGCGGCCGGTCATGCCTGGCACCCGGGGTGGTGCGGGTCGGCGTAGAACTCAGTCGGAGCGCATCCTGACCAGGGTCTTCACCGGCAGATCGGCGAGTAGGAACGCCAGCCGGGGCCGTCGTAGCCGGCGTCGGCGACGATCCACATGTCGGGGTCGCCGGGCTACCGTTGTCCAGCAGTGATGAGCCGTCCGATCACGTCGCGTAGCTGGGTGGCGGTGATGGTGGCGGTGTCGTCACCGGGTGCCAGCCGGCGAACGTCCAGCGGTGCGATCCAGGAGCTGCGGCCGGTCTCCAAGGCGGTGACCAGGAAATAGGGCCAGCCGGGCACCATGATGTGGGTGTCCTTGCCGCGACCGTAGGTGTGGCAGAGGACCCGCTGCGGCACGGTGTGCGCTTCCGGCTGCAGCCAGCAGGTCACGTCGATGGCCAGGACGATGCGCCCGTCCGCGGCCCGGGGCACGGGCATTGCTGTCACAGCGGTCCGTAGCCGGTCGACATCGATGCGGCCCCGGTTGAGGGCGGCGTACAGTGAGCCGTGACTACGCCCCTGTTCGCCGGCCAGGGTCGGCTCCACCAGCGACCGCACCGCCGTGTCTCCGCACAGCAGCGCGTCTGCCAGCTCGAATAGCGCGTCCCCCCCCCGTGCGGTCAGGCACCGGTAGAACTCGGTGCGGAACCTGGCGAGCCGCCCAATTGCGCCGGCCGGGGCGACAACATGCACACTGATCACCAGGCAGCCCTTGGTGTGGATCTTCTTCCCTGGACAAGAAGATGATCGATCAAGGGCTGCCTTCATGATCAGTCGGGGTCGATGCCACCCAGCCGCACGTTAAAACTCAAGCTAGGCACGTCGCGGCCGCGGTGACGCACTCTCATAGCCGCGGTCCGCGGGTCCGGTGCGGGCTTGACGTTGTTCTTGACCCCGTCGGCGAGCCTGGGTAGCGGCCCGTACGGGACATCGAGGTGGCTGGCTGCGCGGGGTGGGTCCTTCTGCAGCCTGCCGGAGGAGGACGCCGGCAGGCTGCAGAAGGCGAGGTCGGTTGTCAGGGGTCGGCTCAGGTTCGGGTCCAGCGCTGGTTTGTGGCGGTCGAGCAGGTCCACAGGATGACGGTGGTGTTGTTGGTGGTGGCGGCGCCGTTGACGTCCAGGCATTTGCCGGACTGGGTGCCTCGTACGGTGCCGTCGCTCTGTAGCGTCCATTGCTGGTTGGGTCCGGTTCCGCACGTCCAGAGCAGGACCCGGGTGCCGTTGGTGGTGCCGTTGTTCTCGGCGTCCAGGCATTTGCCGCCGATGCGTAGCTGGCCGGAGACGTTGGTGATGATCTGGGTGATGCCGCCGTTGCAGTCCCAGATCACCGCCTGGGCGCCGTCGTTCGGGGCGCCGCCGAGCACGTCCAGGCAGCGGCCGGAGCCGGTGCCGCGGAGGCTGAAGGTGTCGGTGGGGGTGGTGGAACCGGTGCGCACCCGGTACATGACCACGCCGTGGGGCGGCACGGTCGCGGTGATCGTGGTCGCGGTGTTGCGGCTGGTCTTGGTCCACACGTCGAAGAGCTGGTAGCCGCTCGCTGCGGGCATGCCGATCTCGGCAGCGGTCGTCGACACGGTTGCTGTGCTGTTCGAACGGTTGAGCAGGGCTACCGCGCCGGAGCCGTCGCTGAGGGGCTTGGCCCACACCTCGGTGTCGCCGTAGTCGCGGACACGCTGGGCCTGGCGGCCGAGACTGTCCTGGTTGACGGCGAGGACGTCCGGGTTGGTCAGGACCGTTCGTACGTCGGCGGGCATGGTGGTGATGTCGTTGCCGGCGATCAGCGGGGCGGCCATGATCGCCCACATGCTGAAGTGGGCGCGGTTCTCGGTGGGGGTGAAGGTGCCGCGGACGCCGACTTCGAGCATGTCGGGGTCGTTCCAGTGCTGCGGCCCGGCCCACGCGTGCAGGGGCGCCTGCACGTCGAGGATCTCGGTGACGCCCAGGAAGCAGTCGCCGGTGCAGCCGCTGGTCCAGCGGTCGGTGATGTCCTCGGTGGTGCGCCACATGTCGGCGATCGGGCCCCAGTTGTAGCTGGGGCCGGTGTTGGCGTGGGCACTGTTGGAGTTGATCGAGTAGACGATCGGCCGGCCGGTGGCGCGCAGCGCGTCACGCATCAGGGTGAAGCCGGTGATCTGGTCGTTGAGGGTTCCCCAGGGCGAGCACCAGTCGTATTTGAGGAAGTCGACACCCCAGGAGGCGAAGATGTTCGCGTCCTGCTGTTCGTGGCCGAGGGCTCCGGTGGCGCCGCCGAGGGCGTTGAAGTACTGGGCGCAGGTCTTCTCGCGGGGCGCCTGATAGATGCCGAATTTGAGGCCCTTGCCGTGGATGTAGTCGCCGAGAGCCTTCATGCCGGACGGGAACCGGGCCGGGTCGGACCGTAGATTTCCGGCGCTGTCGCGGGTGGTGGCCTGCCAGCAGTCGTCGACCACCACGTACTCGTAGCCGGCGGCTTTCATCCCCGAGCTGACCATGGCGTCGGCGGCGGCCCGGATCTTGGTTTCGTTGATGTCGCAGCCGAAGGTGTTCCAGCTGTTCCAGCCCAGCGGTGGCCGGACCGCGGGGCTGCCCGGTGCGGCGGTGGCCGGGGCCGGCACGGTGACCACGGCGGCGGCCAGGACTGCGGCGGTGAAAGCAACGATCGATCGCATCAGGACACCCGGAAGGTGGCGTCTTGACGCTCGGTGGCGCCGGTGCCGATCGGGTCGATGCGCAGCACGTAGCCGGAGTGGCGCAGGTGGCGGTCGGGGACGTTGTACGAGCGGAACGACGACCAGCTCGCGTCGGCCAGACCGGCCACCCGGATGAAGGTGGCGTCGGCGCGGAATGTCGCGGTGTCGTCGCTGGGGTCGAGGCGGATCGCGTAGTTGCTGTGGCGCAGGTAGCGGCCGGGGTGGTTGACCGATTCGAACGAGACGCCCGCCGTGTCGGCCAGGCCGGGGACCAGGCGCCAGAGTTGGTCCTGGTGCGGGTCGAACGGGTAGGCGTCGATGCGGCCGATGCTGTCGGCGTGCCGGACGTAGCGGTCGGGGAAGTTGTACGACTTGAGCCGTACCCAGGCGGGTAGTCCCCAGCGGTTGACCAGGCCGTCGTACTCGGCGCTGGTGATGCCGGTGATCGAGCCGTGTTTGGCGTTCAGCGGCGGGGTGAAGTCGCGCTGGCCGATGACCGTCCACGCGTTGGCGCCGACGTTCGTGGTGGTCCAGGCGTAGTAGTCGTTGTTGACGGGGCTGAACGAGTCGCCCCACAGGCGCCAGCCGCTGCCGGAGTTGTTCTTGATCAGTAGGGGTGCCTCGATGGCGTTGCCCTGACGTACGCCGCTGGTGTAGTTGCTGTAGGTGTTGGGTTCGCCGGAGCTGGAGCGGGCGCCGTACAGCAATCCGTCGTTGAGGTTCTTGTAGTACATGTAGAAAGTCGAGCCGTCGGGGACGATGTCGGCGTCCAGGACCGGGTGGCCGGGGCTGAAATAGACCTGGTTGGTGCTGACGGTCCGGAAGTCGGACGTGTAGTTGACCATGAAGACGTCCTGGCCGTTGTGGGCCGAGTAGACGATCGCGTACTGGTTGCGGGCCGGGACCCAGAAGGCGGTGGGTGCCCAGGTGTGGGTGTTGAGGCCGTGCATCCGGATCCGGCGGTAGTTGGTGAAGCCGGTCAGGTTCGCCGAGTCCCAGACGTGCAGGTACTGGTTGTTCTCGGTGAAGATGCGGCCGCGCAGGTCGGTGGCGAGCACGACGAAGGTGCCGTCCTGTTTGCGCAGGATGAACGGGTCGCGTAGGCCGAGGGTGCCGGCGGTGGGGGTGGCGACCGGGTTGTTCTGGTTCAGGGGGCGCCAGTTCAGGCCGTCGGTGCTGACGGCCAGGTGCAGGGCGTAGCTGTCGCCGCTCTGGTTCGGGGTCTCCTTGAAGTAGCCGAAGACGTAGGCGGTGTTGGCGGCCAGTGCGGGGGAGGAGGCGCCGAGCAGGGTGACGCCGCTGGTGGCGGTGGTCAGCGCGCCGCCGGCGGCGAGGCGGGTGAAATCTCTTCGGGACAGAGGCACGGGGCTGCCTTTCTGTTTCCAGAGTGTTTCCGCGCAGTGTTATCGCTCACATGGATGACTGTCAAGGTCTGCCGTCGAGAAGCCCGTGACCGTATTGGCGTGGATCCTCGGCGGCGTTCCGCCGACGACCGCGCGGCCCTCAGGTCGCCGTGCTGGCCCGGAAGATCGTCACCGCCTGCTCGACGTCGAGCTGTTAACGATCACATCCTTTTTCCTGGATGCCGCACGGTGAGACCGGCCACTCCGATGCCAATTCACTGACTCGTCAGTTACTGTTGCGTCAGATAAAAGCTTCGAACACCGAGGGGACACCCTGTGAGCACGCTCGACTTCCACGTCTTCGACCTCGACTTCCCGGTCGGCAGTAGGAACAAGACCGCCACGCTCGTCACCGGGGAGAACGAGGCGATCCTGGTCGACGCCGGGTTCACCCGCGCAGACGGGCACCGCCTGGCCGCCGCCATCCTGGACTCCGGCAAACGCCTGACCACGATCGTGATCAGCCACGGTGACCCGGATTTCTACTTCGGTGCCGAGGTCGTCGCCGACGCGTTCCCGGACGCCGCCATCGTGGCGACACCGTCGGTCATCACGCACATCCAGCGGTCGTACGAGAAGAAGCTCGTCGCCTGGGCCTCAGCCGGTGCCAACCTGCCCACCCGCCTCGTCCCGATCACCCAGCTGGCCGGTGACCTCACCCTCGAGGGCAACCGGTTCGAACTGCGCGGTGGCCCGGACCGCTCCTACCTGTGGCAGCCCGAGCACCGGGCCGTCCTCGGTGGTGTCCTGCTCTTCCAGCAGGAACACGTCTGGACCGCCGACACCGCGAAACCGGAGCAGCGGGCCGCCTGGGTCGCCGTACTCGACGAGATCATCGCACTGCGGCCCGAACTGGTCGTTCCCGGTCACCGGCTGCCCGGCACCGCCGCCGACCTGACCGCCGTCACCGGCACCCGGGAATACCTGGTCGCCTTCGAAGCCGAACTCGCGAAGGCCGCCGACGGCCCGGCTCTCACCGCCGCCCTGGTCGAGCGGTACCCCGGCCACGGCATGCTGATCGCCGCGCAGATCGGTGCCAAGGTCGCCAAGGGCGAGATGAGCTGGGGCTGATCATGACCGACTTCTCCGTGTCGCCCGACCGCGGCGACGTCGTCGGTGTAGGCACGCCGGGAGACGTTGCCGGGCGGGGCGGTCGCGTCACCGCGGTGACGATCCCCGTCGGCGGCCGCGTGATGTCGGCCGAATCGATTCGGCGAAGCTACGACGACCCGTGGCCGCGATGTTCCACTCAGTGCTCTGAGCGGTGTCGTAACCCTTGACCGCGAACGTCGGCGGACTTATGTTCTGTCGAATCGATTCGCCACGAGTTCGACTCACCGTGAGGCCCCTATGCCGGCACCATCCCCGCGCCGACGACTGACCGCCGCCACCACCGTCACCGCTCCGGCGGGCCACCCGCGATGAAGTTCCCCATCCAGGACATCCCGTTCTCGTACCGAGGATCCTGGTTCGACATCTCCCCGGTGATCGCCGAGAACACCGTCGCCGACGACCTGCACCTGGTCTCGCACCAGACCGGAATGCATCCGATCCTGCGGTTCGGTCTCGCCGAGCTACCCGTCGTGACCGCCACCCCGGCCCTGCTGACCTGGGAGAACAGCACCGGCCGGATCGAACTCGCCTACGAGCGCGCGGACACCGTCCGGATCCGCGGTGACGGCCCGGAACTGACGATCAGCGCGGCCGCCACCGCGCTCACCCCGTTCAGCGGCCTCTTCCTCTACCGGGATCCGGCGACCGGCGCGTTCGTGTTCACCTCCTACGAGACCGGCCGCCGCTACCGGGTCACCGTGCTCTCCGGAACGGCGGTACGGGTCACCGGCGTGGAGTCGGTGGGCGAGGCCGACCGTGGGCTGACCTTGCCGGCCGGGCAGCCCTGGGAACTGGCGATCGAGGAGTACGAGGCGGCCCGCCCGCCGTACCGCCATGAGATCGCCTTCCACCAGGTGCACCGGGCCGCCGCTGCGGCGTTCACCACGTTCGCCGACGCCGTCGCCCCGTGGCGCGGTCCGGAGAAGCCCGCCGCCGAACTGGCCGCCTACGTGCTGTGGTCGGCCACCGTCGACCCGGCCGGGTTCGTCACCCGCCCGGCAGTGCTGATGTCGAAACACTGGATGGACAAGGTGTGGAGCTGGGATCACTGCTTCAACGCCATCGCCCTGGCCGGCGGCGATCCCGGTCTGGCCTGGGATCAGTTCCAGCTGCCGTTCGACCACCAGGACGCGGCCGGGGCACTGCCGGACTCGGTCACCCACTCCGAGGTGCTCTACAACTTCGTCAAACCTCCGATCCACGGCTGGGCGCTGCGCCGGCTGCCATGGCCGGCTGATCTCGGTGAGACCTATACGAGGCTGGCCCGCTGGACCCGGTTCTGGCTCGACGCCCGCCGGGTGCCCGGGCAGGACCTGCCGTACTACACGCACGGCAACGACAGCGGCTGGGACAACGCGACCACCTTCGACGCCGGCCGGGTGATCCAGTCCGCGGACCTCGCCGCGTTCCTGGTCATGCAGCTGCGTACCCTGGCCGAACTCGCCGCCGAACTGGGGGAACCGGCCGAACAATGGACGGGGGAGGCCGACCGGATCCGCGACGCGATGGTGTGTGAGCTGTGGACCGGTGACCGCTTCGAGGCCCGGGACCCGGGCCCCGGCGCCCTGCGCAGGAGTACCAGCCTGCTCGACCTGATGCCGATCGTGCTCGGTGAGGAGCTGCCCGCACCGGTCGCCGCCGCCCTGGCCGAGGGGTTACGCGCCCACTTGACCATGCACGGCCTGGCCACCGAGCCGGTCGGCTCACCGCACTACGCCGCTGACGGCTACTGGCGAGGGCCGATCTGGGCGCCGTCGACCGTACTGATCGAGGACGGGCTGCGGCGGGCCGGGTTCACCGACCTCGCCGACGAGATCAGCGCCCGGTTCCGTGCCCTGTGCGAGAAATCCGGCTTCGCGGAGAACTTCGACGCCGAGACCGGCGCCGGGCTGCGGGACCGGGCCTACACGTGGACGGCCGCGGCCTACCTGATCCTGGCCGGACCGGTGCTGGACCGCAGGGAGACCGGCGGGCTGTAGAGGCGGTGCCCCGGCACGGCTTGCGGGTCGGTGATGCTCTCCAGCAGCAGCGTCACCGCCTGCGCGCCCATGTCCTCGATCGGGACGTCGGCGGCGGTCAGCGCGGGCCGGAAGTCCTCCGCCCAGTGCTTCGCGACGACCCCGGTGATGGAGAGGTCGCGAGGTACGACGAGACCAGCGTCGTCGAGAGCACGTTGCATCCCCGGCAGCGCCGCCTCGTTGATCGTGGCGATTGCGGTCACCTGCGGATGAGCGGCCAGCAGCCGTTCGACACAGCCGCCCCCCGCGGCCGCGTTGTCGCCGCAGCACACGTCGACGCCGGTCAGGCCGCGCTCGGCGACGGCACTCTGGAATCCGGCGAGCGCCCGGTGTCCGGGACCGTATCCGGCGGCGACGAGCTCGGCGGAGCGGTTGACCAGGGCGACGTGCTCGTGCCCGAGGTCGGCCAGATGATGGACGCAGCGCGAGATCAGACCCGCGTAGTCGACATCGACCCAGGCCAGGCCGGCCGGCTGCGCGGTGCGGCCGATCGTGACGAACGGCAGCCGGGTCTGCTGCAGCCGGGTCACCCGGTCGTCCTCCAGACGGATCTCCATCAGGATCACCCCGTCGACGCGACGGCCGTCGACCATCCGCGCGAACGACCGGTCGTGGTCACCCCCGGACGGCGACAGCTGCACGTCGAGATCCTCCCGCGCTGCGGCCTCGACCACACTGGCGACGAAACCCAGCTGCATGTCGGTGAGCCGCCGGCCGGCGGGCGGGATCACCAGGCCCAGCGTGTGCGTGCGGCCCTCGCGCAGCGCCCGAGCGCTGGCATTGGGCCGGTAACCCACCTCGTCGATCACCGCCTGGATCCTGCGGCGGGTCGCCTCGGACACCGGTCGCTTGCCGCTGAGCACATACGACACGGTGCTGCGCGACACGCCGGCACGACGGGCGATCTCGCCGATGTTGTTCATGCTGCCCCAGCTCATCGAATCGGTTCTCAAAAGGGTAGGAGCGGTCCGGGGAAGCGTCAACGTGCCATCTATGTCTCCCTTTCTTAATGCGATGATTCACCGTTCCGCTTCGATCCGAATCGATTCAACGAATCGATTCGCACCTGCTGGTCTCCTCGGTCGGATCACCATCGGCCCCGCCTCGAACCGGCCCGGCCCGGTATTCGTGGCGTCGAGCTTCACGATCCTGCTGGTGGCACGAGTCGTGCCTGCCGGCCCTCTCCGGATCCGCTCTCGGCGCGATGAGCCCGGCCCTGACCAGCCGCGTGCGGGAAGTCGCGCCCGGCAACTCCGACCTCGCCTCGGCCGGTACCTCGGCCGCCTTCAACCTCGGCATCGCCGCCGGGGCCGGGCTCGGCGGACTGGCGCTCAGCCGCAGTGGATTGCCCGCCACCGCACCCATCGGCGGGATGCTGGTGCTCGCCGCACTGGTACTGGCCATCATCGACCCACGGCTCGCCACCATCACCGAGCCGGCGCCGGCCGACGAGAGGTGGCAGGACGAAGGCGGGACTCCATCGCTATCCGCACGTCAGAGTCGCTGGGACGGGCAGGGGACTGCCGTACCGCAACCGTCCGTCTGTCAGTGGTGTCCCTCATCGGGTGGGGAATTCAGTCGGCCGGGGAATACCGTGAAATCGATGCCTCTGCGTCCCCGTGAGCAGGTGGGGGTCAACTAGTCTCGACACTATAGTCGCGAACATGTCTGAGGAGCAGTTGAACGTCATGGGAGCCCACGAGATCCGGCTCCGGCTCGGCGGCGTCAGTCGTCAGCGTACCTACATGATCACCACCCGGAACGACTTCCCGTCACCGGTCGCCGACCTGTCCCAGGGCAAGATCTGGCTGGCCGACGACGTCGAGGCATGGGTGAGCGTCTACCGCCGCAAGAAGTCCAGAACCGACAAGGCCTGACAGGGGAGCAGTGGACCGGTCGATCCGTAGGGGAGAAGGTGCGCTCCTCCCGCTACGGATCGATGGTGTTGTCGGCGGAGCGCGGTGTCCATACCGGATGGCGAATGTCCATTCGCGGTGACCCGCGGTCCCCGCCGAAGGCGAATCACCTTCGGCGGGTTGCCGGCTTCAGCGGGGCAGCACCACGATTCCGTCGTCGTCGCTGACCAGCTCGGCGCCGGGAACGAAGCGGCAACCGCCGATCTCGATCGGCACGTCGCGGTCGCCCGCGCCGGTCTTGGTGCTCTTGCGCGGGTTGGAACCGAGAGCCTTGATCCCGATCGGCAGTTCCCGCAGGGCCGCCACGTCCCGGACGGCGCCGTTGATGATCACACCGGCCCAGCCGTTGTCGACGGCGAGACCGGCGATGATGTCGCCCATCAGGGCCCGGTGCACCGAGCCGCCACCGTCGACGACCAGTACCCGTCCCTCACCCGGCGTGCTCAGCACCGATTTGAGCAGGGCGTTGTCCTCGAAGCAGGAGACCGTGACCACCGGGCCGTGGAAGACCGGGTTCCCGCCGTACTGGCGGAACTGGGTGTCGCACGAGCCGAGGTTCTCGCCGTGCTCGTCGAACAGGTCGGCAGTGCTGGTCATGGTGTGTTCCTCTCGGTGGGGTGAAGGCCGGTCGCGGCGGTTGCCGCGCAGGCCAGTCCGACGGCGGTGACGGCGAGAACGCCGGCCGCCCGGTTCCGGCGGCGAGCAGCAGCGGGACCACGGCGAAGCTGGCGCCGGACACGCCGAGCCGGGCGGCCGGGACGTCGAGGTCCAGGGCCTGGTACGTCGCGGTGGGCCGGAGCACGAAGGTGACCGCCTGGACCAGCACCGTGTGGGCGTTCAGGTCAGGCGGCCCTGCAACCCGTCCAGGACGGCATGCAGGCCGAATTCGAAATCGTCACCATCAGAGAGCGCCCCGGCAAGGTCACGAAGCCGCGGAAACTGCTGTGCCACCTGAACGGCCTGGGCTACCGACTCGTCGACCTGATCGGCTTTCCCGGCGCGGATCATCCGCGTTCGCCATACGGCGTCGGCCGTCGCGCCGAGCGCGCTGCCCAACACAAAAGTGACAACGACCTGCGATGCCCGGGCGGCATCGGTTCTCGTGAAGCCGGCGTTCTCGTAGACGCCGAGCAGGTGGTCGTCGTGTCGCGCTTTTCCGGCGCCGTAGATCAGAAGAGTACTCATCGCGGGAACCAACCAGGAATGCCGCACGACCATGTCGTAGAGGCCGCGCGCCATTTCCGCCGTCGCGGTACGCCATCCCACGACAGCCGGATCCGGCAGGTCGATCTCGGCCCACACCTCGTCAGCGGCCAGCACCAGCAGGTTGTCCTTGCTGCCCACGTGCCAGTAGACAGCGGTCGGCGCTGAGGAGAGCCGCTCACCCAGTTGACGCATGCTCAACCCGTCGAACCCGTGAGCATCCAGCAACTCGATTGCCGCCGTCACGATCTGCTGTCTGGTCAGGGTGTCACGCGGCATCTCCGAAGCATAGGTCCTCCACTACTTGCACAGTGTTCAAGTGGACCCGTACGGTGCTTGAACACTGTGCAAGTAGTGGAGAGGGGAGTGCGCCAGACCATGACTCCATCGACCGTCATCTCGATGATCCAAGGCCTGACGGCAGCCACATTCGTCATCATTCCGGCCATCGCCTTTCGCTACGGCAGACAGGCCCAGCGAGCCGCTGAGCGAGAAATCGCCACGCAACGCCTTCCGGGCGATCTGCTCACCCGCAGCCGCATCAACTTCTCCGAGAGTGCAGCCGCGTCGCTGCTCCCTCTCGGCATCGCTGCCGTCCTGGCGGTCATGGCTGCTCTCAACATGACCGAGAGTCAGGCCGGCCGTGCCCTTACCTGGGCACTTCAGCCGCTGCTCTTGATCGCCGGCGGCGTCACGACCGCAGGCCAGGTCTTCCCTGCCGCCTACGCCAGGGCCGCCATGCGCCGAGCCGGAATCACCGAGGCCGTGGACACACGAGCGGTGATCCGCGAGGCAGCAGCAGCCTTTCCCGCCATCCTTCGCCCATTGACTGTCGCCCGATTCGGGCTCGTCACCGCCGGTTCGGTTGCCGTTCTCGTACTCCTACCGGCTTGAGCCTCGCCCTGGACGCCCGCCCGCACACGCTCGCTTCGCGTGCAACACATCGGGCGACAGCGCGGTTCTGTCGCCCGATGCCCGGGATCAGGGCCCCTGCGGCGGCATCATGAATCGGGCCACGGTGAGCGAGTTGCGGCCGAAGTCTGTGTTCGGCAGCCTTACCGACATGACGGCGATCCCGCACACCAGCGGGGGAGAGGTCTTCAGTGAGGCCGCACGCGAAACGTACCGGTTGGCGTGGCGGCATCGCCGTGAGGCCGAACTCGACCCGCAACGACGGCTCACCCTCTGGAGCGGAACACGGTCACGGCGATGGCCGAGCCTCCTGCGTGCCACGGGATCCGAGTAACTGGGCGGCGGTGGCCATGATCGTTAGACAGGAGGATGATCAGCCAGGGCCGTACGTTGACCTCCTGGTCGGCGGGTCATCACCGGCCGCCGGTTCGTAGGGTGTCCTGCAGAGCGGCGACCACGGGCTTCGGGCGTAGTTCCTGGTCCCACGGCAGTTCGTCGCCGGGTTCGAGTGGGTAGCTGTCGTGTTCGGCGGTGGAGCCGTAGCGATCGGTGATGCCCCAGGTGCTGAACGAGGTGCAGGTCGGTTCGGATAGGCAGGCGCCGAGCACACCGGCGAACTGGGTGGCCTGGACGCTCGGCGATTCGCCGTACACGTCGATCTCGGAGATGCGCGCGGACAGGCCGATCTCGGCCAGATCAGCGATGTGCGACCTGAGCACGGCGGGGTCGACGTGGTCACCGGCTTCGTGGATGTGGCTTTGGAAGCCGACCCCGTCGATGGGTACTCCACGCTCCTTGAGCCGGACGACCAGGTCGTACAGGGCGTCCCAGCGGGGGCCGTCGGCTTCGGCACCGAACTCGTTGAGGTACAACTTCGCCTCGGGGTCGGCGGCACGGGCGGCGATGAACGCCTTGTCGATGTACGACTCGCCCATCGCTTCCTGCCACAGATGCTCGCGCAGACCGGGACGGCCGTCGGGTCCGTCATCGTCCGGCGACAACGGTTCGTTGACGACGTCCCACTCCGCGACCCGGCCACGGTAGTGACCGGCGACGGTCCTGACATGCCCGGTCATCACGCGTTCCCGGTCTGCGACGGCGACCTGCCGCATCCATCGCGGGTTGGCCTCCCCGAAGACCAGGGTGTGCGCGTGCACCCTCATGTCGTTGGCAGCCGCGAAGTCGACCAGCAGGTCACCCTCCGCGAAATCGTAGGTGTCCGGCCCCGGGTGCACGAACTGGGGCTTGAGGGCGTTCTCCGTGGTGAGCATCGAGAACTGGGTGGCGGCGAGGGCACGGTAGCCGTCGTCGCTGACCAGTGGTTCGGCCGCCATCGCAGCCCCGATCGGTAACCGGCGGCCGCCGGACCCAGCCAGGACACGCAGGGAGTCCGAGGACCGGGCCGGCTGCCCCGCCATCCGAATGTCACGGACCGCGACGTCGCGCGCCGTCGCCTCCAACACGGCCAGGGTCCAATCCGGCGCGCCGGGCACGGCATCGACCCCGAAGGTGACGGAGCCGGCGTCGAACACCCCCGGATCAGGGACGGACACGCGGGTGTCGCCGACGGACAGCACCAGGTCGCCGCCGTGACGTTCCACCGTGACGGTGACCGTGGCGGGTGACGTGACCGGCGCGGTCCGGTCCGTGACCGGTTCGGCGGAACGGCCGTCCCAGACGGTCAGGCTCAGCTCGCGTTCCGAGACCGCGACCCGCAGGCCCCGCCGCTTCTGTAGCCATTCGTCGTAGACGATCGGCACCTCGCCGTACAGGTACAGCGACGCGGTCTGACCGGCAGGCCGGTGCAACGTCGCACTGACCTGGAAGTCGCCGCGAACCTCGAGCCGCGGGCCGCGCAGGTTCACCGGCGGATGGGGTTGCCCGCCCGTGCCGTCCTGCAGCACGATCTGCCGCCCCAGGCCATGGATACGCACGCCGCCGGACCCGACGGTCCCTCCCGGAACGTGACTCCAGTCCCCGGCGAGCAGGTCCACCCGCCCGGTCGCCGGGGAGGCGCTGGTATCCCGGTCACCGGACGGATCGCAGGCGGCGGTACCGCCGGCGAGCAGGCACAGCGCGGATACGAACAGGGTCAGGCGGGCGCGGAAGACGTTCGGCACGGGTCCTCTTGGGATCAGCGAAGAAGGAACGCCCGACACTACCGAGTCGGTCCCCGGATCCTCAGAGGATCCCGGCAGCGGAGGGCTCTGGTGCCGGGGATTGTTTCCTTACCCGGTCGAGGCCGGGGAGCAGCAGCCCCGCGTTCGCGCCGGCCGCCGCGCCGATCAGCGCCGTGAGAACTCCCGGGATGCCGGGCAGCGCGCCGAAGCCGAGGAGGGCACCGATGGCCGCACCAGCGACCGCCGCCGCTGCTCCGGTCCTTCGGGTCTTCCGTGGAAGGCTGCGGTTGGTCCAGGCGAGGTGGACGCCGACCCCGATGCTCAAGGCCAGAGCCGGTACGACCACGGTGGCGTTGACCAGCGGAGTCCGGGGAAGGGCGGTCCACACCAGCAGTGCCGCCGCACACAGACCGCCGACGCCGAGGGGGACCGGTGCCAGGACACGAACCCAGACACTCGGTACGGGCCCGATCGCCCCGTTCCGGCGCACTCGCGCGGCCAGGAGCAGGAGAAGGGTCACGGCGATCAGCGTGCCGGCCGTGGTGACGGCGACGAGGAGGTACGCGATCGTCGACATGCTCACCGGCGTGGGGGTGAAATCGACGGGCCGGGTGTCGAAGCGGGAGTCGTCGACCGTACCGGAATCGTAGAAGGTGGTCAGAAGGTGCCGGCCGGCGTCGGGGCGGTGCTCCCAGAAGTCACCGGTGTGGCCCAGTTCCGGCAGGATCACCTGCTGTCCGCGTGCCAGCGTCGGCAACAGTTCCCGGGTGGCCAGCTCGGCGGGGGTGGAGAAGTCGACCGTACCGCTGATCAGCAGGGTTTCGGTGTCACTCGGCCGCAGGGTGCGGTAGTCGGCGTTGTCGGGGCTGTCGGGCCACACGGTGGTGTAGCCGTCCGGGCCGCCCCAGAGGAACTCGGCGCCGGCGTTGCCGAGAACCGATCCGGAGTCACCGCCCGCCGTGTAGTAGGCCCTGGCCGCGGGTGCGTCGATCATGGCGAACGAGGCGAACTGACCCCACACGATGGAGTCCGGCAGGATGATGTCACTCAGCGCGGACATCGCCCAGAAGGCGCTGGGGTCACCGTCCGCGGCGCTCAGGAACGCGTCGATGACGGCGGGTGCGGTCTGCGGTGCGGCGCCGGGACCGTTGTGGTGCATGCCGTACATCCCGGTGACGCGGACGTTGCCGCCCTTGATGTTGAGCGGACCCCATCGGGACGGTGGTTCGGTCACGGCGGTGCGCATCAAGGCCACCAGATCTTCGGTACGACCGGAGCACCGGCTGTCGGCGGCGCAGAGTTCGGCGTACCGCGTGATCTGCGCATCGGTGATGGTGGGGTCCCAGACGAAGTGGCCGGGCGGGTTCACCGACACCATCGCCGACCGCGACAGTGATGCCGGGTGCCGCCAGGAATACACCATTGCCGTACGGGTGCCGGCGCTGGAGCTGAGCAGGTTGATCCGCTGGTAGCCCAGGGCGACCCGGGCTGCTTCCAGGTCCTCGATCTGCTGGACGATCGAGTAGGCGGACAGGTCGACGCCGTCCTTGGTGAGTCGCTGTGCGCAGGCCTGGAACGCCAGCCTGGTCCGGCGTTTCGCCTCGCTGCCGATCAGGTCGTCCGAGCTCTTCATGGCTCCGGAGACCTCGGCGCAGTCCAGGCGCCGCGACCCGTCGACGCCGCGGTAGCCGACCAGCACCACGTCGTGGCCGTCGGTGAGGCGGCCGGCCTGCGGGAACAGCATGTTGGTGTTGCCGGGGCCGCCGCCCAGCCGGAAGATCGGCTCGCCGCGGGTCGTCCCGGTCGCCCGGATCCGCACGACGGGCAATCCGATCAGCTCGGAACCGGGGTCGGCGCGGGTCTCCGGCACGGCGAGTGTCCCGCACTCGGCCGGCACCGTCCCCGCCTCGGTGTCGTATTCGCACGGCCGCATGTCGAGAGAGCCTGCGGTGGCACCCGCGGGAACCTCGAGGTTCTGTTCCGGCCACACGGTCAACCCGCCCAGCCCCAGCAGAACCAGGCCGCTGACGGCAGCGGCAATGACCTTCGACGTCGTCATGCCGCGCAACGGTAGTGATCCCCACCGGCGTAGATGCCGGCTGAGGACCGATGTGTGGTTCCCCCGTCCCTGCCCCCGATCGCCTCATGACTCGTCATGCGGGTTCGTGCCGCCGGACCGGGGCAGGGCTCGGCGTGGCCGGGTCGGCACGAACGGCGAGCGTCTGCCCGCCGCGCCTCCTTGATAGCGCGATCCGGAGCGGCACCCGCCGGTCTCGTTGCTTACACACGGTGACGTTCCTGCCGGGTGTTGTCCGATTTGGAAGGCTGCCGAGAAGTTTGCCGCAACGTAGGGCTATCGGGAGATGACGGTGTGTGGATTTGATCTGTGAATGGGAACACGGCTGAATCCTGGCCATCGCTCTGCGTGGCCCGCCGGGGTCCGCCGATGCGGTGTACCGCCGCCGACCGTCGGTCCCGGGCGAGTGACCCGCCGTCGGCCGTCACCTCATCCGAACCGACGAACCCGCACGAGCAGGACAGCCAGTGGCTGTTCCGGGTGGCAGGCATGCCGCCGTCGAACACCCCGCAGATCCTCGCCTGTCTGGGCATGGTCCTCAGACTGCACGGCACGCGACGCGTGGCCGTCCTATCGCGAGACCTGGGCGCCCTCCCGCTGATGCGGGCCGCACTGGACCGCCTTGTCGGGATCGTCTAATCTCGCCCGGATGATCGACATGGCGCATGTGTTCCCGGGCCGGCGATGAGTGCTGTCGCGCTGGCGGACGTCGCCGCCACGGGTGACCGGGCCGGTGTCCTGGACCTGCTCGCGACCATGGACGACAAAGCCCGGCGGGCCGCGCGGAAACCACTCGACGCGGCCTGGAAGGACCTGACCCGGGCCGACTCGCGGGAGGTCCGTGACGCCGTCACGCTCGCCGCACTCGGCTGTTGCGTCACCTCGGCGGAGGCGGCGAGAGCGCTGATCAGCCTGTGGCGGCGGCAGCGTGACTCCTCCGACTGGGCCGGCCCGCAGGTGGACGCCTTCGCCGGGCGGGACGCCGGCTGGCTCGCCGAGGCCGGGCGGCGTGTCGCCGCGACGGTGCCGGTGCGGCGTCCGAACGACTGGGCGCTCAGCGGCCACCGCAACGGTGAGCTCTACCGTCTGGCCCGGGGACTGCTGTGGATGGCGGGTGCCGTGCCCGCGGCCGATGACGGCTTCGTTCTCGAATGGGCGCTGACCAAGTGGCGGCGTAAGCCGGAACACACGCTGGCCGATGTCGTACGTCCCGGTTGGGCCCCGGGCGAGGGGACGGTTGCGGAGGCGTTCCGGGCCGACCCGTACACCGCCGTGTTCCTGCCGTTGGCCTTCGGCATCACCGGATTCGGTACGTTCCTGGTCCACGACTGGCACTGGCGGCCGGATCTGCTCGCGTTGACCGAGACCGGTGAACTGGATCGCGTGACGCTGATCGACCGCTGTGTGGACGGGCTGGTGCGCGGCGGCCGGGCGGTCGAGATGCGCGGTTTCCAGAAGCTGCTGGACGAGGTGCAGCCGACCGAGGACGAACTGGCCGAACGCGCCGCTGACTGGGCCGGTCTGGCCGGGCGTGCCGAGATGCCGTCCGCCGGCCGTGCCGTCGAGTCGCTGCGCCGACTGCTGGACGCCGGCCGGCTCGACATCGGGCTGCTGACCGAGACGTCGTACGCAGTGCTGGCCCGGCCGGAGAAGACACTGGTTCGTGCACATGTGAAACTGGTCGCCGAGGCATTGCGCCGCACGCCCGGAGATGCCGCCGCTCTGCTGCCGGCGATCGCGAGTGCGTTCGGCCACGACGACACCACCGTGCAGGAGCAGGCCTGGAGACTCGCCGCCCGGCACCTCGCGACGGCTGGCGAGGCCGTCCGCGCGCAGCTCGCGGATGCTCTG
>DATMVU010000916.1:0-5717 GCA_035562875.1 Actinoplanes sp.
GGGGCAGCCCCACCCCGGAGCAGCTCTCCACCCCAGCGGACCAGTGGCAGGGTGACCGCGGTACCGATGGCACCGAGGATCAAGGCCGGGGCCAGCAGTTTCCGGGCGTCGAACTTGTCGGCGAGGCGCCCGCCGATCCACGCTCCGTAGGCGATCGCGGCCAGTGCGACCCCGATCACCGAGCTGCTGACCTGAAGGGTCACACCGACGTAGGGCCCGACAAGACGCAACGCGACGATCTCCAGGACGAGGACTGCGCCACTGGATCCGAACGCGAGAGCTGTCGCCAGGGTCGAGGGCAGGGCACGCGGCTGGTTCTCCACCGCCGGGATGCTACCGGCGGTGGAGGCGACGTCACCTCATCGACAGGCCGCACCACACCTGTGCGAAAGCTGAAGGAAATTCAGTCAGAGCATGGAGAGATGCACGTGGTTGGTGTGCACCGCAGCCGGGCCGCCGCTGGCGCTGTAGGCACGCCAGCCGGTGCTCGGCATCCAGATCTGCCGGTACCAGATCACGTACATGACACCGAGCGAACTCGCGTTCTTCACGTAGTAGGCGGCGAGGCGGTCACCGTAGGACTTGTCGCCACCGGTGGCCGCGACGTTCTCAAAACCGCCGACGGCCGCCGAGTGGTCACAGGCCCGGCCCTTCGGGTGCTCGCCGGAGGACCGCTCGCTGAAGCAGACCGTGTACCGCTTGAAACCCGCCGACTGCGCCTGTTGGAAGGCGTGCAGGGTGCGCGGTGTGATGCACCCGTTCGAGGTCGGGTCCTTGATCGTGCACGACTCCTTCGGCCAGGAGCCGTCGGAGTTACGCGGGGCCGGCTCGGCCGCGGGCGAGTTCGGGTCGATGAAACCGCCGGCCGATCCGCCGCCGACCTCGGCCAGCGCGGTCTCGGCGTCCCTCTTCCGCTTGGCCATCACGTTGACCTGGCGCTGCTGCTCCTTGACCTCGGCATCGAGGGCGACCTTGGCCTTCGCGGAGGTCTCGATCTCCTGCCGGTACTCGGCGAGCGTCCCGCTGTCCATCTGGGCGAGCGTGTCGAGGCTCTGCACCTTCTCGATGAAGTCGTTCGGGTTCGCGCTGTTCAGCAGCAGCCCGGCAGTGCTGACCCGGCCCATCTGGTACGCCCGGTTCGCCACCTCGTTGACCTGTGCGGTCAGCGCCGACGCGTTCGCCTCGGCGTCCTTGAGCGCGGTGGTCAGCAGCTTCTGCCGCCTCTTGGAGTTGGCGAGCTTCGTCTTCGCCGAGTCGTAACCCTTGGCCGCGGTCTCCAGAGCCGTGCGCAGCTTCTTCGTACCGCCCTCGGGGTCGACGGCATGAGCCGGCGAGCCGGGCGCCACGAGAACCACCGCGAAAGCGGCGGCCAACAGCGCGAGCAGAGTTGCGAACCGGCGCGGGAGACTGGCCGCCACAGTTACCTCCAAGTCGTGAGCGCCGGTACTTTACCGTGTCTCAGCAGGGGAAAGGGAGATCGGTCAGGTCGCCGAATATCCACCGTCAACGAAGAGCGTCTGTCCGGTTACCGCGTGACCTGCATTACTAGCCAGGAAAACGACGCAACCGGCAAAATCGCCCGGTACGCCGTTACGGCCGATCATCGTCCGGGCGGCATGGGCTTCCACTTTCGAGGAATCGGCGAAGACCGGCTCGGTCAGTGGCGTGTGCACCACCCCGGGGGCGATCGCGTTGCAGCAGACCCCGTGCGGACTCCAGGCTTCGGCCTGCGACCGGGTGAGGCCGACCAGTCCCGCCTTGGCAGCACCATAGGCACCACTGTTGCCGTAGGCGCGGAACGCCTGCTGGGAGACGACGTTGACGATCCGGCCCCAGCCCCGGGCCGCCATCGCCGGGGCGAATGCCTGACCGAGCAGGAACGGGGCCGTCAGGTTCGCGGCGAGTGTGACGTCCCAGACGTCGTCGGTCAGCTCGCCGAGCGGCGGGCGGAGGTTGACTGCGGCCGAATTGACCAGGATGTCGGGTGCGCCGAACCCCTCGATGATCTTCGTGGCGACCAGCTTGACGGCGGCGCGGTCGGCGAGGTCGGCGGAGAGACCGGCCGCTTCCGCTCCGTGTTCGCGCAGCTCCGCCACCACCTCGGCGATCGGCGCTGCACGCCGGGCCACCAGCACGATCCGCGCACCGGCCCGGCCCAGTGCGAGAGCCATGGCGCGGCCGATCCCGGAACTGCCTCCGGTCACCACCGCGGTCCGCCCGGCCAACCCGAAGAGGCCATCGAGGTACGAGGTCATGACCGCACCCTAGATCCACGCACCGCTCTCCGTCGGCCCCGCAGAATGTGACGAGCCGCTCACTCGATCTTTCGGCGCATATGCCCGAAATTTCAGGGCTGGCCGCCGGTGGAGCACCTGGCCGGACGCCCGGGTTACAGGGGCCGGGGTGACAGCGACCGGGTGACGGTGGCTGTCGGATCGCTGGTGCGGCGTTTGGTCAGGCGGGGACGGGTGGCGGGCCGGAGGGGAACACGGTGTGATGGACCGAGTTCCAGATGTCCTCGTTGGCGGCGACCAGCAGGCCGCGTTGATGGCCGGTGGGACGGTACTCCGAGCCGTCCAAGTGCCGGGTGACACCGCCGGCCTCGCGGACGATCAGAGAGCCGGGAACGTGGTCCCACGGGAGGATCCGCCAGAACATCGCGAACTGTTGTTCGTCGGTGGCGAGGGCCGGGTATTCGTACCCGGCACAGTGCCGGCCGGTGGTGAACCCGCCCAGTCCGGTGGCCGTCGAGAGGACCTGTTCACGCAGGTCGTCCGGGAAGTACTTGTGCGAGATGACACCGTTCAACGCGGACGCGCCGGGATCGTCGGTGCGGGTCTTCACCCGGACGCCGTCCCGGTAGGCACCCGAACCGGCCTCGGCCACCGTCAGCCGGTCCTCGACCACGTCGAGGATCCAGGCGGCGGCGGTCTCACCGTCCCGCACCAGGGCCACCATCACGCAGAACGGGGTCAGCCCGGCCGCGAAGTTGTTGGTCCCGTCAACCGGGTCCACGATCCAGACCGCACCACTGCCGCCCAGCCGGTCCCGGACGGTGGGGTCGGCGGCGACCGCCTCCTCGCCGACGACGAGTGAACCGGGCAGCAGCGCGGTGAGCCCGCGGGTCAGTGCCCTCTCGGACTCCTGGTCGGCGATGGTGACCAGGTCACCGGGCGACTTCTGGTACACGTCGTCGGCGGACAGGTGCTGGAATCGGGGCAGGACGATGGTGTGTGCGACCTCGCGGACGAGTTCGGCCACCTGGTCGAGGATCCGGTCAGCCACGCGGCGGCAACTTCACGACGCTGACGAAGAACTCGTCGATCTGCCGGATGACCGCGATGAAGCGTTCGAAGTCGACCGGCTTGGTGACGTAGGCGTTCGCGTGCAGCTGGTAGCTGCGCAGGATGTCCTCGTCCGCTGATGACGTGGTCAGCACGACGACCGGGATCCGGCCCAGCTCGTCGTCCTTCTTGATCTCGGCGAGGACTTCCCGGCCGTCCCGCCGGGGCAGGTTGAGGTCGAGCAGGATCAGGTCGGGGCGGACGGCTTTCGCGTACTGACCCTCCCGCCGCAGGTAGGCGAGCGCCTCAGCACCGTCGGAGACGACGTTGAGCCGGTTACGGACCTTGTGTTCCTCGAACGCTTCCTGCGTCATCAGCACGTCGCCGGGGTCGTCTTCGACCAGTAGCACCTCGATCGGGGTGCCGTTCTCCCGTTCCAAGCTCATTTGCCCACCTTCTCTTCTTCGCCCGCGGATGAAGCCGGCGCGTCCTCGGACGAAGCGGACGCAGCAACAGATGAAGCGGACGACGCCTCAACCGAAACCGACCCGGACCCGGCAGCCGAGGCCGACCCGGACCCGGCAGCCGAGGCCGACCCGTCACCGGCAGCCGAGGCCGACCCGTCACCGGCAACGGCAGCCAGGGCCGGAGCCGAATCCGAGGCCGGATCAGGCTCGACGTCCGGCGATGTCGGGGCCGCAGGCGAGGCTGATCCCAGGGAGTCCATACCCGGCATCACCGGAAGCGTGAACCAGATCGAGGCACCTTCGGCCACATCGACGTCCAGCCAGATCCGCCCGCCATGGTATTCGACGATCTTCTTGACGATGGCCAGCCCGATGCCGGTTCCGTCGTAAGCGTCCCGCGCATGCAGCCGCTGGAAGATCACGAATACCTTGTCGGCGAACTCGGCTTCGATCCCGATGCCGTTGTCCCGTACGTTGATCCGCCATTCGGAGCCGTCGCGTTCCGCACTGATCTTGATCTCCGGCGGCACGTCCGGCCGCCGGAATTTGAGCGAGTTGCCGACCAGGTTGACGAAGAGGGTGGTGAGCAGCGGCTCCTCACCATCCACAGTGGGCATCCCGGTCCAGCTGATCGCGGCGTCGGCCCCGGCCCGCCCGGACACCTGCGACTGGACCTCGCCGAGGAGTTCACCCAGGTCGACGTCGGTGAATCCGGTGGTGAGCCGGCCGATCCGGGAGAACGCGAGCAGGTCGTTGATGAGTCGTTGCATGCGCTGGGCACCGTCGACGGCGAAACCGATGTACTGGTCGGCACGTTCGTCCATCTGCCCGGCGTACCGGCGTTGCAGGAGCTGGCAGAAGCTGGCCACCTTGCGCAGGGGTTCCTGCAGGTCGTGGGAGGCGACGTAGGCGAACTGTTCGAGGTCACGGTTGGACCGGGTGAGTTCCTCGGCCTGGCTCTGCAGCTGCTGGTTGATCCATTCGACCTGTTGACGTGCCTCGCGGACCTCACTGAGTTCGCTGGCGATCTGTTGCCGCATCCGGTCGACGTCGTCGGCGAGCCCGGTCAGATCGGGAGACCCGTACATGCTGCTGTCGATGTGCCGTTCGTAGTCGCCGGCGGCGACCTGCCGCACCTGCCCGGCGAGGTCCAGGATCGGCCGGCTGACCAGGCGGTCCAACAGGATCAGCAACAGGATCCCGGTGATCACGATGATCACCGCAGCGATCACTTCGATGACCACCATGGTCTGGCTGCTGTCCCGGGCGGCCTGGGCGGAGGTGACCCGCAGCACCGAGATGTGGTCCTGCATGACGCTGACGGCACCGCGCAGTTCGTCGAAGTCGCGAGTGTCGGACGCTTCGACCCGCTGCTGGGCGACCTGAGTGCCCTGGGTGCGGACGGTCTCCATGAGCGGTTCGGCGACGTTGGCCCGCCAGGTCTCGGCGCGCGCTTCGACTACTTCGAGGGCGGCCCGGATCTCCTCGTCCTCGGGGTTGAGGAGGCGCTGGATCCGGGCGACCTGCTGGGTCTCCTCGTCGAGGCCTCGCTGGTACGGCTCCAGGGTCCGGTCCTGCCCGGTGATGGCGTATCCACGGACACCGGTCTCCTGATTGACCAGGGCGGTGCTGAGGGTCTCGCCGGCGGCCCGCATCGGGCTGACCCGGTCGAGGATGTTGTCGACCTGCCGGTTGTTGGCGGCCGCGGTGAACGCGGCGACGACGCCGAGCCCGCCGAGGAGCAGTCCGGCGGTCAGGCAGAGCGCGAAGATCCGGACACGCAGGGTCCATCCCGAGATCATCGGCCACCTCCTCGGGAGATCAACAGCATGGCCACGTCGTCGGTGAGGGGTCCGCCGTTGTCCCGGTCGGCGCGAGCCACCAGCCATTCCGGGAGTTCCGGCAGGGGGCGGCCACGGGCGTCGGGCTCGTCGAGCAGTTTGCAGAGCCCGTCCACGTCGAGTCG
>DATMVU010000917.1:0-25869 GCA_035562875.1 Actinoplanes sp.
AGGGCCCGGGTGTGGAGTTGTTCCCGGTCACCGACCTCACCGCCGGGGTCGCCGAGCGGGTCGCGCAGCCCGCCGCGACCCGCCCGCACCTCACCCTGGGGGTGGTCACCTTCTCCGAGGCGCAGGCGGCCGCGGTCGAGGCGGCTGTCCCCGGTGTCACGGTGACGTGTGTCGACCGGGCCCAGGGCGAGGAGTGGGACGTGGTCGTCGTGGCGGTCGGTGCCGATCCCGGGCCGGCCGACCGGGCCGGGGACCGGCGTCGACTCAACGTGGCGATCACCCGGGCCCGGCAGCGCACCGAGGTGGTCAGCAGTGTGACGGCGGCCGATCTCGGCACCGGCGCCCGGCACCTGCGCCGCTATCTGGGCAGCCTGTCAGGCTCGTAGCCGGGAACGGCCGGTCGGCGCCAGCCGCAGCTGTTCGACCCGGATCCCGGGCGGCACGGCCACGTCGACCGGTTCGGTGGTGATCCAGGCGAACACGTGCTCACCTTCGCGGACCGGCAGGGCGGGGAAGTCGTTCTCCGCGTACTCCGTGGCCAGCGCCGCCAGAGCGCCCGGCACCAGGTCGGCGAACCCGTTGTCGAAGGGATGGTCACGGGACCAGAGAGTGACGTACAGCAAACCGCTGTTGATCTTGTCGCGGGGGCCCTGCGGCGGTGGCGTGATCGCCCGCAACAGCAGCACGTCATCGGAGTCGATCATCGTGGCGTTGGCGGCCGGGCCGTGCTCCTTCCACACCGGACCACCATAAAAAGCCTGCAAACCCTGCTTTCGTACGATCATGTCAGCGAACCCGCGTAACCACACGAACCGGTCGTCATGATCGAGGTCCCGGAACTGTCCCAGCACCGTCATCCCCAGCTCCTCCTGGGACTCCACGAACTCCCGGTCGAACAGCTCGATCAGCTCGTCGCGCCGTCCGGGGTGCAGGGTGTACTGCCGTAGCTCCACGATCACGCCAGAATCCTCTCCAGGACATCGGCGATCGTCCGTTGCGCCAGGCTCGCCCGGAACGCCGCCGTCGCCTCGTCGTACACCTCGGCCAGGACCGGCCGGATTCCCGCACCCACCGGGCACTCCAGGTTGGGTTCGGTGTGATGAAGTGCGACCAGGGGCTCCGCCTCCACGGCGGCCCACACGTCCAGCAGGGTGATCGACGTGGCCGGCCGGGCCAGCGCGAAGCCGGCTCCGGTCCCGCGGCGCGCGGTGACCAGCCCGGCCCGGCGAAGGTCGCCGAGGCTGCGCCGCAGGATCACCGCGTTCGTGTTGACGCTGGCCGCCACCTCGTCCGAGGTGAGCGACTCGCGCCCGCGCCGCCGGGCCAGTTCCAGCCACGCCAGCGCATGCGCAGCGATGGTCACCCTGCTGTTCGCCGCCATAGTAACAATTTCTATTACACCGGCGGTGGTCGCCGCAAGTGCCGTCAGCGTGCGGGGTCGACGGTGAGGGAGAAGGCGGGGCCGGGGGAACCGGGGCGCCAACCGGCCGCGCAGGCCTCCCGGATCACGGTGCTGACCAGCACCGATGCCGGCGGGGGGAGGGTGCCGTGGGTGGGTACGGTGGCCAGCAGGACGGTGCCGGCCCGGCCGGCGCGCTCGATGGCGAAGGCGAGTGGGCCCGGCCGGGCGGGGTTCCGCCGGATCCGCCAGCGGTAGGTGACTCCGTCGACGGTGATCAGCCTGGGTCGCTTCTTCGGCCTCGTCATGACCCTGGTGCATGCCCGTCCGCGGCGCCGGTCAACCGGGCGTGATCCCCGACTCAGCACTGTTGCCGGGGCGATGTGAACCGTGATTCACTCCTTGCCTTGGACTGAATCCGGATTCAGAGCTTGGGGGGTCGCCCGGATGCCGTATCGGCCGACCGCGTTGACCAGGAAGAACGCGGAAGACAAGCGGGACGGCTTCCTGCGCGCGGCCCGTGCCCTGGTCGCCACCGGCGGGTTCCGGGCCGCCACCGTCGCCGCCATCGCCGGGCGGTGCCAGGCGAGTGTCGGTTCGGTCTACTCGTATTTCGACAGTCGTGACCGCCTGCTCGCCGAGGTCTTCCGCAGCGCCGCCGGTCACGAGGTCGACCTGGTCCGGCAGGCGGTGGCCGATTCCGGGCGGGACGCACGGCACCGTCTCGGTGAGCTGATCCGAATCTTCAGCGGGCGGGCCCTGCACGGCCGGAGGATGGCCTGGGCGCTGCTGTTCGAGCCGGCCGGTCCGGTGATCGAGGCCGAGCGCCTGGTCTATCGCCGTTGTTACACCGACCTGGGGGAGCAGATCATCCGGGACGGGCTGGCCGCCCGGATGTTCGTGGCGCCGGACGTGCGACTCGCGTCCAGCGCGGTCATGGGTGCGGTCTCCGAGGCACTGGTCGGCTGGATCCGCCCGGACAGCCCGGAGCCGTCACCCGAGGAGCAGGAGAACGCGATCGAGGGGATCCGGGCGTTCTGTTTCCGGGCACTCGACGTGTCCGTCGCCGGAGGAACATCGTGAGTACAACGTCCGTCCTGGCCACCGCACAGCAGGTGCTGGCCGACCAGTCGGTGACCCGCATGCTCGGCACCAGGCTGATCTCCTTCGGGCAGACCGCCGGTCAGCAGAGCGCCGTCGTCGAGCTGGACATCCGGCCGGAGATCACCAACCAGCACGGCGCGGTGCACGGCGGGATAGTCGCCTACGCCGCCGACACCGCTCTCGCCTTCGCCGGTGGTGCGGCACTGGGACCGGAAGTGATCACCGCCGGCCTGACCATCGACTACCTGGCCCCGGCTGTCGGCCGGATCCTGCGCGCGCACGGCACCGTCGTCAGCGTCTCCGGCCGGCGTGCGTCCTGCCGGTGTGAACTGCACACGATCGCCGACGACGGCACCGAGACCCTGGTCGCGGTGGCGCAGGGCAGCATCCTGGCCCGCCCGCAGTCCTCGGTCCCGCCGGCGCAGCAGGAGAAGGAGGAGGCGGCGACGAAGACCGCTGCGGTACGACTGGGCCGGATCGGCACCCCGACGATCCAGCAGGTCCTCACCGAGCGCCGCCGCACCGGTGACAACAACGACGGCGCCACTGTCGCCCTGGTCATCGAGGGTGGCGGCATGCGGGGCATCATCTCCGCGTCGATGGCCGCGGTGATCGAGCGGGAGGGCATCCTCGACACGGTCGACATGATCGTCGGCACGTCGGCCGGGGCCGTGAACGCCGCCGCCCTGGCCGTGGGTGCCGCCGCAGCGATGGCCGAATCGTACGCCGAGGTGTTCGCCTCCCCGGAGTTCATCGACGTGCGCCGGATCGCCCGCGGCCGCCCGGTCATCGACGGCTCCCGGATCGTGGAACACGTCGATCACCTGCTGAACATCGGTTCCGCCGCGGGCACCGACTGGGCCGGCCGGCTGGCCATGGTCGCCACCGACGTGGAGACCGGCCGCGCCGAAGCCCTGACCGATTTCGCCGACCGCGACGACCTGATCCACAGCCTGCACGCCTCCGGGCTGCTGCCGCTGCTGGCCGGTGAGCCGGTCCAGTGGCGCGGGCGCCGCTGGCTGGACGGCGGCATCGTCGAGGCGGTGCCGGTGGTGACCGCGGCGGCCCGCGGTGCCACCCACGCGATCGTGCTGGCCACCCGGCCACCGGGCACCCAGCCCGGGTACGGCGCCGCCGACGTGGTGATCGAACGCTACCTGCGCCGGTTGAACCCGGAACTGGCCGCCGCGTACCGGGGCCGCCCGCACCGGTACCGGGAGACGTTGCAGCAGGTCCGGGACGGCTGGTCGAACGGGATGAGCACCCTGGCGCTGACCCCGCGACTGGACGACCCGCTGCCCGGCCGGCTCGACCGCGACCAGGTCTCGCTGCGTGCCGCCCGGCAGGCCGCCGAGTCGTCGGCCCGCGACAGCCTCGGATTCCTGCTGTGACCACCCACGAGGTGGTCAACCAGGCTCCACCTCGGACCGGCGTCGACGAGTTCCGGAGCAACCCGGCGCTCGTCGAGGCGGTCACCCGCTACGGTGCGGGCTGGGCCACCGAGTCCCTGACCGGAATCGGGCGGCTCGTCGGGCGCGCGGACTTCCAGCGCGACGCCGAACTGGCCGACATCCAGCCGCCGGTCTTCACCAGCCACGACCGGTGGGGCAACCGGGTGGACGCCGTCGACTTCCACCCCGCCTACCACCGGATCATCGGCGCGGCGATCGAACACGGCGCGCACACCTCCTGCTGGTCGGCGCCCGGGCCCGGCGCGCACGTGGCCCGGGCCGCGACGTTCATGCTGTTCGCGCAGGTCGAAGCCGGGCATGCCTGCCCGGTGAGCATGACCCACGCGGTGGTGCCGTCGCTGCGGTTCAGCCCCGACCTGGCCGGGCAGTGGCTGCCGCGGGTCCACTCGCGGGTCTACGACCCGGAACTGCGGGACCCGGCGGCCAAGGTCTCGGCGATCTTCGGTATGGCGATGACCGAGAAACAAGGCGGTTCGGACGTACGGTCGAACACCACCCGGGCCGTCGACGCGCACGACGGGACGTGGCGGCTGACCGGGCACAAGTGGTTCTGTTCGGCCCCGCAGTCGGACGCGTTCCTGGTGCTCGCGCAGGCGCCCGGTGGACTGTCGTGTTTCCTGGTGCCACGGATCCTGCCCGGCGGCGACCGTAACGTCTTCCGGATCCAGCGGCTCAAGGACAAACTCGGCAACCGGTCGAACGCGTCGTCGGAGATCGAACTCGACGGTACGACCGGGTGGCTGCTCGGCGAACAGGGCCGCGGCGTACCCGCGATCATCGAGATGGTCGCCCAGACGCGCCTCGACTGTGTCCTCGGCAGCGCCGCCGGCATGCGCCAGTCGGTGGCCGAGGCGGCCTGGCACGTCCGGCACCGCAGCGCCTTCGGAGCGAGACTCGTCGACCAGCCGGCGATGACCGCGGTCCTGGCCGACCTGCAGCTGGAGGCCGAGGCCGCCACCTGGACGGCACTGCGGCTGGCCGCCGCCTACGACAGCGACGACGGTGAATCGGTGGCGTTCCGGCGGCTGGCCACCGCGGTCGGCAAGTACTGGGTGTGCAAACGGGGCCCGCATCACGCGTACGAAAGCCTGGAATGTCTCGGTGGCAACGGCTACACCGAGAGTTTCCCGCTGGCCCGGCGCTATCGCGAACAACCGGTGATGGCGGTGTGGGAGGGCTCCGGCAACGTGATCGCCCTGGACGTGCTGCGGGCCATGAGCCGCGACCCGGACTCGGTGCAGGCCGTGGACCGGGAACTCGACTCCGCCCTGGGCGTGCATCGCGACTTCGACAGCCACGTGGCGGCCACCCGGAGACTCGTCGCGCAGGCGACCCCGGCCCAGGCCCGCCGGGTGGTGGAAGCGCTGGCCCTGGCGTTGCAGGCGGCCGTCCTGATCCGGGAGGCCCCGGCCGCCGTCGCCGACACGTTCGTGGCCGCCCGGCTCGGACCGGACCGCACCCTGGAATACGGGACGCTGAGCCCGGCCGCCCCCTTGGCCGCGATCGTCGCCCGGACCTGACGGCCGGGGACGAGCCGAGCGTGGCGCGTGCCGAAATGCTCCCGATGGTGTGACGGCCGCCCGCCGGTTCGCGCCGACCGTGTGAGACTGGTTCGCGCCCTGTTCACCGATGCCGGGAGTCCCGATGCACGAGCTGGCGATCGCCGAGAACATCGTCGGAACGGCCTGCTCACGAGCCGCCGGCCGGCCGGTCCGCCGAGTCACCGTCCGGATCGGGGCATTGACCGCCGTGGTGCCCGAGGACATGCGGTTCTGCTTCGACGTGGCCGCGATGGGCACCGCCGCCCACGGCGCCGCCCTGGACCTGGACCTGTGCCCGGCCGTCGTCTTCTGCCGCTCCTGCCAGACCGACAAACACCTGCCCGACCGGATCCCGCTGTGCCCGTGCGGCAGCGCCGACGTCACCGTGACCACCGGCCGTGAACTACACGTCGTCTCCGTCGAAACCGCCTGACGGCTACCACCGATTTATTCGTAACAAAGTTTATAAAAAGCGTTGACACTCGTGAATATCGAGGGGAATGCTGTGAGAGCGCTCTCACTGCTAGGGGGTCCCCTTTTGTTCCTCAAGCGCGCCGTACTGGCGTTCCTGCTCTCCGTCCCCGCCGTCCTCACTCTCCCCACCACGCCCGCCGCCGCCATCGGCCCGGACCTGCTCCCGGTCACCGTCACCAACAACAGCGGCCGCTCCGACGCCGTGTACCTGTACGTCCTCGGCACCGACATCCGCAGTGGACGACTGGGATACGTCAATGCCGCCGGGCAGTTCTTCAACTGGCCCGCCGGTGGGAACCCGCCCACCCCGGCGCCGGACGTCTCCATTCCCGGACCGGCGAACGGCGGCAGCGTCTCGGTCCGGTTCCCGCGATTCATCTCGGCCCGGCTGTACTTCTCCCTCGGCCGCAGAATCGACTTCCGGCTGACCCCCGACGGGCTGGTGCAACCCGCGCCGTGGGCCGCCGGTGACCCCAACCGCGACACCCTGTTCGACTGGTCCGAGTTCACCTACAACGACGACGGACTGTGGCTGAACAGTTCCCAGGTGGACATGCTCGCCATGCCGCACGCGGTCGCCGTCACCGGCTCCGACGGCCGCACCATCCGCTCCGGCGACCCGGTCAGCAACGGCCGGGAGAACATCATCAGCCAGATCCGCGCCAACGCCGACTTCGCCCGGTCCGTCTACACCCGATCCGACGGTACGGTGCTGCGGGTGCTCGCCCCCGGGAAGGCCGCCGGGGCGGGACTGATGAACCCCAACTACCTGGACTCCTACATCACCACGGCGTGGAACTCGTACACCAGCCGCACCCTGACCGTGGTGCCCCGGGTCGCCGAACCGAACCGGCGGTTCTTCGGCCGGACCAGCGGCAACAACATGATCTTCACCGACTCCGCGGGCGCGCAGGTCCTGACCGTCGCGAAACCGACGAGTGCGAACGTCTGGGGCTGCGACGGCGTGTTCAACGCACCGAACGTGCCGCCGTTCATCGAACCGGAGATCAAACGCACCCTGTGTACGGCACTCAACCGTGGCACCCTCGGCACGTCGACCCAGGAGCCGGTCCTGGACGCCGCGCAGTTCTACCGCAACAGCGCCCCGAACCACTACTCCCGGATCATGCACGCGAACATGGCCGACGGGAAGGCGTACGGATTCGCGTACGACGATGTCGGTGGTTTCGAATCGCTCGTCCACAGTGGCGATCCCCGATCGGCGGCCATCATCATCTCCCCGTTCACCGGCGGCACCCCGCCACCCACCACCGGTAACGCCGTCATCAGCAACTGGAACAACAAATGCCTCGACGTGCCGAACGGTGACTTCTCCGACGGTGTGCAGGTGCAGATGTGGAACTGCAACGGCACCGCAGCCCAGAAGTGGGAGGCCACCGGCGGCACCCTCAAGACGGGCAACAACAAGTGCCTGGACGTGGCCTGGGGCTCCACCGCCAACGGCGCCGCGATTCAGATCGCCAACTGTTCCGGCAACGCCGCCCAGCAGTGGGTGCTCAGTGCCGCCGGTGATCTGGTCAACCCCCAGGCGAACAAGTGCCTCGACATCGCCGCCTGGAACGGCAACGACGGCGCCCCGCTCAACCTGTGGGACTGCGTCGGCGGACTGAACCAGAAGTGGCGGCGCGGCTGACCCGCACCGCATGACGTATGTTCCGGCGCGGCGAAGCTGTAGCGCAGAGGTCGTCGCGCCTTGGCATCGAGCAGGAGGACGCCGGTTCGAATCCGGTCGGCTTCGCCTCTGAACTCAGGTGCGGGACGGAGGCGATGATGACTGACGAGGTCGTCGTGCGCTGCCCCGCGATCAGCGACCCGGACCGGGGCCTGGCCGACCCGGCCGACTTCGCCGGCATCCTCGGCCGGCTCGCCGCGCCCGAGCCGGTCACCGCGCCGGAGGAGTTCGCCCGCGGCCTGGTCCGCCCGGACGGCCGCGTCGACCTGTGCAAACAGGGTGTCGGACCGGAACAGGCGGCGCAGATCGTCCGGGTCGCCGCCGGTTCCCCGCACGTCTCCCACCTGCTGCTCGGCACCAACGGGCTGGGCACCGACGGCGCCCGGGCGGTGGCCGGAGCACTGACCCCCGGGCACGGCGTACGCACCGTCTACCTGGGCTGCAACCGGATCGACGCGGACGGCGCCGCCGCCCTGGCCGAGCGGCTGGCCGGCGACGCCGAGATCAAGGCCCTCTGGCTCAAACGCAACCCGGTCGGTGACGAGGGCGTGCGGCGGATCGCCGGGGCCCTGCGCGACAACACCACCCTGCGCACCCTCGACCTGGTCAACACCGGACTCACCGTCGCCGGGCTGGAGGTCCTGGCGGACACCCTCGCCGACCGGCCACCGGTCCTGGAACGGCTCTTCCTCGGCGGCAACGGCCTGCGTCCCGACGCCGTCCCGGCGCTGACCAGGATGGTCACCGACGGGGGAGTGCGGGAACTGTTCCTCGCGGTCAACCGGCTCGGCGACGAGGGCGCCGCCGCACTCGCCGGGAACCTGGCGGGCTACCCGATGACCCTCGGCCTGGGCGGCAACGGCATCACCGACATGACGGCGATCGCCGGCAACCTGCACACCTGGCACGCCCTCGACCTGTCCCGCCCGCCGTCCGAACGCGCCCTCGGCGGCAGCCCCAACATCGTCGGCGACACCGGCGCCGCACTGCTCGCCGCGGCCCTGCCCGGCAGCTCGCTGAAACGGCTCGACGTGCGGTTCACCGGGATCCGCGGCCGCGGCGCGAAACTGCTCCTCGACGCCGGCGCCGGTCTCGATCACCTGGGCATCAACGGCGGCGTCCCGCGGAAGATGCGGCGGCGGGCACCGCGCACCGCGATCGGCCCGCACGAGGACATCAGCGCGATCGTGAGCGTGTACCGATGAGCGGCCAGGACCCCCTCGCCCTCGCCGAGTGGCAGCGCATCCGCCGCTACGCGGTGCCCGAGTGGATGATCACCGAGTGCACCGCGGCCCGCGAACGCGGCGACTGGCGGGCCGCCTGCGAGGCCGGTGGGATCGACGTGGACATCGACGATCCCGCCCCGTTCGCCGGCCAGCTCGCCGGACTGGCGCCCGACCTGCTGCGCTGGCACCTCCCGCGAGCCCTCGGCGGTTACACCACGATCGCCGAGGACCGGCAGTACGCCCTGATCCCGCACGACGGCGCCGTCGAACCGGACAGCACGGTACTGGTCGTCGACTCGCCGGTCTCGCTGCTCGGATCCCAGCGGCTCACCCTGACCGCCGTCTCCTGGTTCGACCTGCCCGACGAGACGGTGCCGCTGCCCGCCTACCTGTGGGACGCCCGGCACGCCGGGGAACTGCGGACGGCGGTGAGCGGAACCGACGCCCGGCTGCCCGGCTTCGCCCCCGATGGCACACCCCTGCCCGGCGAACTGCTCGGCACCGGCGACGATCCGCCCGCCCGGGCCGAACGGGTGCGCCGGGAGGACGACCTCGCCGCCCGGTTCACCGCCGCCGGCATCGAGGTCGCCGCCGACTTCGGGGTGGAGATGCCGCGGTGGGGCAACGGCGGGGACATCCGTGTCGTCGACCCGCTCCGGCTCGCCCACGACGCCCGCACGCTGGCCGCCCGGTTCGACATCCGCGAGATGGTGCTCTGGATCGACTACTACCTGCATGTGCTCGTGCAGGTCGACCGGGAGACGGTGCGCGCCGAATGGCGTATCCACCAGCCCGGCGACACGCGGAATTCGCTGCACCGGCTGGACTCCGCCCTGGCCCGCTACCCGGCCGACCTCGACCTGATCCGCGCCGGCCGGCTCACCGCCGGGCAGCTGCACCCACTGGTCCGTGCCGCGCTGTTCCCCGGTGTCCCGGCCGCCGCCGCGCCGCCGGAACCGGTGCCCGGCCCGATCCGGGTCCGCTGCGAAGGAGAGTGGCACGAGGTCGAGGTGCGGCAGGGCCGGCTCACGCTGCCCGCGCACAGCGCGGAACAACGGCGGCGCGAGCAGGCGCTGCGGGCGTTCGGCGGCGCGGTCACCGGTTGTTTCGCCACGGAACAGACCTGGTCCGGTACGAACGGCCGGCTGCCGAAACGACTCCGGGCCCACCGGGAGCACCTGTGGCAGCGGATCGTCCACGGCGGCACCCGGACCCTGCTGGAACTGCTCGACGACGGCCTGGACCCGCACCTGCGCGACAGCCGCGGGCGCACCCTGATGCACCGGCTCCGCTCGTTCGACCACACGGTTCTGCTGCCCCGGCTGCTCGCCGCCGGAGTGGACGTCAACGCCCGGGACTTCGAGGGCAGCACCCCGCTCTACCTGGCCGTGGTCCATCAGGTCCCGAGCGGGGTGATCACCGGGCTGGTGGACGCCGGGGCCGACGTGAACGTGCCGAACCAGGACGATCTGTCGGTGATGGACTACCTCGACGAGATCCTGGTGTACCGCGATGAACTGGACGCCGACTTCGAGGCGGCGGTCGCCTACATCCGCAAACGGGGCTGACATCCGGCCGGTGATCACGGGCGTGCTGGTCCGTCGTACCGCAATCGAAAGCTCTTGATCCCCGCTGTGGATCTTCCGGTGGTGGTGCGTAGGATTCGCCGCGGCGAGGTCGTAGCGCAGAGGTAGTCGCGCTCCGTTTACACCGGAGAGGACGCCGGTTTGAATCCGGTCGGCCTCGCCCCTGAACCAGATGCGCGGCCGCGGAGGCATCGATGGGCGGCAAGTACCTAGCGAAACGGCAGTCGGTGCCCACCTGGATGATCGCCGCGTGCACCACCGCCCGGGAGAGCGGCGACTGGCGGGCCGCGTGTGCCGTCGCCGGGGTCGAGGTGCTGTTCGACGATGCCGGTCCGGCCGCCGATCTGCTCGCCGGCTTCGCCCCCGACCTGCTGCGCTGGCACCTGCCGCGCCGGCCCTACGGTTCTCCCGACCCGGTGCCGGACAACCGGTACCTGCTGGCCCCCGGCGGCGCCGTCACCGCGGACACCACCGTGCTGCTGGTGAGCACGTTCCGGACCGGGCGCCTCACCCTGGAGCGGATGCCGTTCCGGGATCTGCCGGCCGGGGAGATCCTGCCTGTTCCGGCTCCACTGTGGGATGCCCGGTCGGCGGCGGGGCTGGGTGCGGCGCCGGATCCGGAGGCGGCCGTCCGGTCGCTGGACGCGGAGATCCGGCACTGGACCGAGGCGGGCTGGGCGGTCACCCGGCGGCGCCACCTCGACCAGATCGACACGTCGTGGGCGGCCGGCCAGGTGCGCGGGCTCACCGGCCGGCTCGGTGTCCGTCCTCGGCCGCTGGCGTCGGTGGGTGATCGGATTCGGGCATGGTGGTCGTCGACAAGCGTCCAGAGACGAGGCCCGGTCCTCACCCTGCATCTCGGCCTGCTGATGCAGCCGGTCGACCGGGCGCTGGTCCGGCTCGGGCACCTCACGCCCGCAGCACTGCATCCCCTGGTGCGGGCCGCGCTGTTCCCGGATGCGCCGGACGAGCCGCAGGTCATCGACCCGGCCGGCCGGCTGACCGACGAGATCGCCCGGGTGCGCTGCCGTGACGCGTGGCACCGGATCAAGCTGAGCCGGGGCCGGTTCGAACCCCTCGACCACGCCGGTGACCTGGTCGAATCCGACGGTTGCCGCCTCGCCGAGCGGGCCTGGGACGGTGGTGGCGGGCGGGTTCCCCGGCAGATCCGGGAGTACCGCCGGGACCTGTTCCGGCGGATCGACGAGGGCGGCGCCTGGGTGCTGGGGCAGATGCTCGACGCCGGACTGGAGCCGCTCCTGCGTGATTCCGAGGGCCGCACCCTGATCCACCGGCTGTACCAGTCGGGTGATCCCAGCATGCTGCACCGGCTGCTGACGGCCGGGATCCGCCTCGACGACCGGGACCGGAACGGGTCGACCGCTTTGGCCGTTGCCCTCCGCCAGGACTGGCCCTATCGCTACACCGTCGCCCTGATCGATGCCGGAGCTGAACTGCCGGAGACGAGGTTCCTCGACGGGATCGACCGCATGTGGGGTCACGCCGACGCCAAACGGGCGGTCGCGTACCTCAAGCGGAAGAACCCGCAGCGGTGATCCGTACCGGCAAGAACTCGGTCCGTAAATGTCGGAGGGCTCGCGTATGCTCCGGCGCGGCGAGGTCATCCGTTTCGATGACAGCGATCCGGATCTAGCCGGCTTCGCCACCTGGACTGGTGAGACGGGGGCGGCCAGGATGATCTGCATCGGACATGTGGTGGGCCGGTGAGTAGAGCCGACATCAGCCCGCAGCAGTGGGTGCGCATCCGGCGGTTCGCGATCCCCGGCTGGATGATCAGCGAGTGCACGGCTGCCCGGGAGCGCGGTGACTGGCGGGCGGCGTGCGAAGCAGCCGGGGTCGAGGTGCTGTTCGACGATCCCGGGCCGGTCGCTGATCTGCTCGCCGGGTTGGCCCCCGACCTGCTGCGCTGGCATCTGCCCCGATCACGCGGCGGTTCCACCGCCCTTTCACCCGGGCGGCGGTACGTCTTGACCGACGCCGCCGTGGTAACCCCGGAGACTCCGGTTCTGCTGGTGCGGACCCTCCCGGACGATCGGCTCAGCCTCGACCGGGCGTGCCTGCGTGACCTGCCGCCCGGCCCGATCATCCCGGTGCCCGCCCACCTGTGGGATGCCCGTGAGGCCGACGGCCTGCGGGTGGTGACCACACTGTCGCCGGACTCCGCCACATGGGCCGATGCCGGTTGGGTGTTCACCGGCGACCAGGACTATCTCGACCTCTTCATCGGCGGCCTCGACCCGATGTTGCTGGCCGCCGAGCTGCGCCGGGTCGCCGCCGGGTTCGGTACCGACCGCCTGCTGCTGATATCCGAGTGGCTCTCCACCTGGCTGCGTCTGACCGTGACCCCGGACCAGCTCTGGTTGCAGCGCCACCTCTACCCGGGCGGCCCGACGAGTGACCAGGTCATCCCGGCTCTCCATCAGGACCTGCTGAGGCCGCCACCCGACTCGGCGCTGGTCCGGGACGGCCACCTCGATGTCGCCGAGGTGCATCCGCTGGTCCGGGCCGTGCTGTTCCCGTCAGCGCCGGCCGGTCCGGTCGCGGCCGGACCGCCGTTGGTGACCGAGGAACTGTTCCGGGTCCGCTGCCGCGGCGTGTGGCACTGGGTCGGGGTCAGCGCCGGCCGCATCGAGCTGCCCGAACACTCCGACGAGGAACGGCAGCGGGAACACAGTCTGGCCGCGTTCGGCGGCGAGATGGGCGGCTGTTTCCAAGCCGAGAAGGCCTGGAACGGTGGCGGTGGACGGCTGCCGCGACGGATCCGGCAGCACCGCCGGGACCTGATCGTGCGACTCGAACTCGGTGGTGCCCGGGCGCTGGAGCAGATGCTCGACGCCGGACTCAACCCGGACCTGCGCGACGGCGCCGGCCGCACCCTGATCCACATGCTGCGCACCCTCGGCGACCCGGGCCTGCTGCCCCGGCTGCTCGCGGCCGGCCTCGACATCGAGACCCGATGCCGGCAGGGCTTCACCCCGTTGTTCGAGGCGGTCGATCAGCGCTGGCCGTCCCGTTACATCATCGCGCTCGTCGACGCCGGGGCCGACCTGCGCACCTACTTTCCGACCACCAAGGACACCCGGCAGTACCTGGACCGGATCGCCAGACACGCCGACCAGGAACGCCAGACCGTGATCGCCTACCTCAGGAGGAACCTGTGAGTGCCGGGCTCGCCGCCGCCGACACCCTGCTGCGCCAGATCCGGGTCACCCGGACCGAGCCGGTCGTCGACCACCGGGCCGCCGCACTCGCCCTGTGCGTGGCCGCCAACCTGCCGGTGCTGCTCTGGGGTGAACCCGGCATCGGCAAGTCGGCGACCCTCGCCCAGCTCGCCGGCGGCCTGGACGTGCCCCTGGAGACGGTCATCGCCAGCGTGCACGAACCGTCCGACTTCGCCGGGCTGCCCATCGTCGGTGACGACCCGGCCGTGCAGGGTGTGCCGATGGCCCCACCCGACTGGGCGGTCCGGCTCGCCCGCCAGGGCCGGGGCCTGCTCTTCTTCGACGAGTTGTCGTCGGCCCCACCGGCCGTGCAGGCCGCCCTGCTCCGGGTCGTCCTGGAACGCCGCGTCGGCAGCCTGACCCTGCCCGACGAGGTGCGGATCGTGGCCGCCGCCAACCCGCCGGCCAGCGCCGCCGACGGCTGGCACCTGAGCCCGCCGCTGGCCAACCGGTTCGTCCACCTGCACTGGACCCACGACCCGCGGACCGTCGCCCGGGGCCTGGCCGGGGTGTGGCCGCAGATCGACGTGCCCGTCGTGGACGCCAACCGGGCCGCGAGCGCGCTCGCCCGCTCCCGTGGGGTCATCGCCGGGTTCCTCACCGCGCGGCCCGGCCTCACCCACCACCTGCCGTCCGACGCCGAGGCGCGGGGCGGGGCGTGGCCCTCCCCGCGTACCTGGGACATGGTCCTGCGCCTGCTGGTCTTCCACTACTGCGCGGGCACCAGCCGGGAGGCGCTCGCCACCGCTGTCATCGGTGCCGTCGGTGACGGGGCCGGCCTGGAGATCACCACCTACCTCGACGAACTGGACCTGCCCGACCCGGAGCGGGTCCTTGCCAACCCGGCCGCGTTCACCCTGCCCGACCGGGGTGACCGTCAGCTGGCGTTCCTCACCGCGGTGATCGCCGCCATCCAGGCGGACGTGACCCGGGAACGCTGGGAGGCCGGCTGGGAGGTGCTGGCCAAGGCCGTCGACGCCGGGGTGCCGGACGTGGCCGCCCGGGCCGCCTTCGACCTGGCCCGGATGCGTGACCTGAAGTGGCCGGTGCCGCCGTCGATCGACGCGTTCCTCGACGTGCTCACCGCTTCGGGGATGCTGCCCGGTGGCGCCTGACCCCTCGGTCGAGCCTGGCCCTCCTGTCGCGGCGGTCGAATCTGACTCTCCCGTCGCGGCGGTCGAGCCTGACTCTCCCGTCGCGGCGCATCGTGTGCTGGATCGGACGAGGTTGCTGGCCGCTCGCCTGAAGGCGGCAGGGGCACAGCCCTACCTGGCGTCGGCCCTCTACAGCCTGACGGTGGTGCCCAGCCACGACGTGCCGACCATGGGCGTCGACAGGCACTGGCGCTGCTACGTCAATCCGGGGTTCGTCGACCGCACACCGGTTCACGAACTGGCCGCCGTCTGGGTGCACGAGGTCGCCCACCTGCTGCGCGACCACCACGGCCGGGCCGGGTTACTGTCCGCCGATCTGCGCCACGACCATCATCGGGTCAACCTCGCCCAGGACTGCGAGATCAACGACGACCTGTCGTCGCTGCCGCAGAACGCCGTACGGCCGTCCACGTTCGGCCTGCCCGACGGGCAGATGTTCGAGCAGTACCTGCCGCACATCCCGGCCACCCCGCAGCAGGCCGCCGGGCCGGAGTGCGGATCCGGTGCGCACGGGGCCCGCACGCCGTGGGAGATATCCGGCGGGGTCGAGGTCAGCGACGTCGAAGCGGCAGCGATCCGCCGGCAGACCGCTCAGGAACTGCGCTCGCACGTCAAGAACCGGGGGCGGGTCCCGGCCGGCTGGAGCCGCTGGGCCGACGAGATCCTGGAGCCCACTGTGGACTGGCGGCGGGCTCTCACCGGCGCGGTCCGCGAGGCCGCGTCCTGGGCGTCCGGGGCTGTCGATTACACCTATCAGCGGCCGTCGCGACGGGGGTCCGCCGTACCGCGCGTGGTCTTTCCCAGTCTGCGCCGCCCGATGCCGCGGGTGGCGGTGGTCGTCGACACCTCCGGTTCGATGGGGCCCGCCGAGTTGCAGGCCGTCCTCGGCGAGGTCGCCGGGGTGCTGCGCGCGGTCGGTATCGGCCGGAACCGGGTCACCGTGCTGTCCTGCGACGCCGACGTCCACACGGTCCGCAAGGTGAGCACCGTCGGTGACGTGGTGCTGGCCGGTGGCGGCGGGACCGACATGCGGGTCGGTATCGAGCAGGCCCTGCGCGGCCCGGAACGCCCGCACATCGTCATCGTCCTCACCGACGGTTACACCCCGTGGCCCGCAACGAGCCTCGGGAACGTTCGGATCATCGCCGGGATCGTCGGCTCCCTGGACCAGAACACCACCCCGCCCGCATGGATCGAGACCATCCACATCCCCCTGGACCAGGTTTAGGAGAACCACGTGCGCCAACGACGCTGGATCATCGCCGGAGCGGTCGCCGGAACCGTCGCCGCCCTGGTGGCGGTCCTGGCCATCGTGATGCCGACGGTCACCGCGACCGCCTGCCCCCGGTGTTACGGCCTGACCCATCTCGGCGACGGTGTCTACGCCGACCGCGCCGACGCCCGCTACCACCGGATGATCGAGGCCGCGGACCGGAAGATCGCCGCCTTCTACGGGGACCGGCGGACCAGCCCCCGGGTGCTGATCTGCTCCACCGACGCCTGTTACCGGCGGATCGGTGGCGGCGGGGAGAAGGGCCGCACCGTCCTGACCTGGTCGTTCCTGCTCTCGCCGGCCGGATCCGACCCGGATGGTCTCGGCGAGGCGATCAGCACCCACGAACTGTCCCACACCGAATTCCACGAACGTCTCGGTGACAACCTGAACGGTGTCCCGTTCTGGTTCGACGAAGGCCTGGCGGTGCTGGTGTCCGACGATCCCCGCTACCTGAACCCGCCGGGCGCCGCCGACCGATGCCGGATGCCGTACCAGGAGGCCCGGCAGGTGCTCGGCACCCGGAGCGAGGACCGGACCGAATACAGCTACATGCAGGCGGCCTGCGTGGTCAGCCAGTGGGCGGCCGGTAACGGCGGCGCGACCGGGGTCCTTAAGGTGATCGACGAACTGAACGCGGGCCGGCCCTTCGCCGAACTCGTCACCCTGCCCTGAGGAACAGCATCCATGCGCCGACGAACCACCCTGATCGCCACCACCCTGCTCGCGGTTCTCGCCGGTGGCTGCTCCGATCCCGTGATGATCGCCGGTGACTACGTTCCGGGCCCGCCGCGTGGCGGACCGTCGGCGCCCACGGTCCACGACCGGTGGGAGTCCTGCGAGGTGGCCGCACCCGTCCCGTCTTCCGAGCCCGACGAGCATCCGGTCGCTTTCTCGCTGCCGCTGCTCGGTGACGGGTTCCAGCCCGTCGCGGTGATCGCCTGTGCGGAGGGCCCGCGGCTGCTTCCGGACGACAGCCTCGAGTGGGCCACCCGGGAGACCCGCAGCGAACAGATCACCGACCTGGTCGCCGCGTTGCGCCTGCCCGACCAGGTGCAGGCCCCGGGCTCGGAGGGGTTCTGCACGATGGAACTCCCGGCGATCCCCTGGCTGGCCCTCGTCGACGACGCCGGCCGCTGGATCCGGCCCGGGATCCCGTTCGACGGGTGCGAGAAACCCCGGCCGGAAGTAGGGGATGCCTTCGACACCCTGATGGTCGCGGCCGCCGCGAGCCGGAGCGCCGCACCTCCTCGGTGAGTGACGATCAGAGCATCGCCTGCAGGCGGGTGGCCAGGGCGGCGACCTCCGACCTCAGCTGATCCGGGGTCTCGATGGTGAAACTCCAGCCCAGTCCGGCGAGCATGTGGGCCATGCCGTCGAGACGTTCGGCCACTAGGGTCGGGTGATGCATGATCTGATTCGGTCGGTGGTGGTCGCTCCGATGGCCGGTGGGCCGTCCACTCCCGCACTGGTGATCGCGGCGGGCGTCCAGGCGGGAACCGTCTTCCTGCTCGCGGACGAGGCCGGGACCCGTCCGGCGCAACGGGCCGCCATGATCGGAAGCGGACCCCGGGAGACCGTGGTGACCAGGGCGTTCACCGGTCAACCGGCGCGGGCACTGCGGAACCGGTTCACCGACGAGTACTCGGAGGCGGCCCCGATCGGATATCCGGCGGTGCACCACCTGACCGCGCCGATCCGGGCGGCCGCCGCCGAACAGGGCGACGCCGGCGCGCTCAACCTCTGGGCGGGTACCGGATGGACCGCAGCCCGGAGCGCCCCCGTCGCGGCCCTCCTCGACACCCTGCAGACCTGACCGATCCTGCTTCAGCGGCGGTGGTGACCGGAGTGCTTCCGCTTGCTATGCAACTCGGTGCATAGCAAGATGCGAGGATGGCCCTCGAACACGCGATCCTGGTCTCCCTGCTGGAGCGGCCCGGATCGGGTTACGAGCTGGCGCGGCGGTTCGAACGGTCGATCGGCCGTTTCTGGACCGCCACCCACCAGCAGATCTATCGCGTCCTCAAACGGATGGACGACGACGGCTGGCTGACCGCCGAGGAGATCGGCCAGGACGGGCGGCCCGACAAACGCAGCTTCACCGTCACGCCGGCCGGGCGAACGGTGCTGGCCGCATGGCTGCAGGCACCGGTGCAGCCGGAGGCGGTGCGGCACGAACTGGCCGTCAAGATCCGGGGCGCGGCGTTCACCGACGACACGGGCCGGGCTGCGCTGCTGGCCGAGGTCGGACGCTACCGGGCCGAACACGAGAGCCTGCTGGCCACGTACCTCAACGGTGCGGAAAGGGATTTTCCTGATCCGACGAAGCTCGACGCCGGGCAGCGGCTCCAGCACGTGGTCCTGCGCGGCGGGATCGCCTACGAACGGATGCTGCTCGACTGGCTCGACGACGTCCTCGACACGCTCCGGGACATGTGAAAGGACCACACCGTGCTCCTCAACCCCACCACCTACGACCCCGCGCATCTGGATCCGGAGAGTCGGCGGCTGTTGCTCGCGCTCGTCCGCTTCTTCGAGGACCGGGGCAAGCAAACCCTGGTCAAGAGCTACATCGATCGTACGTGGTACCAGGACTTCCTCGAGTTCTCCGCCAAAGAGGGCCTGTTCGCCACGTTTTTGACCCCTGCCTCCGACGGCGGCGCGGACGGCGACAAGCGCTGGGACACCGCCCGTAACGCCGCACTCAGTGAGATCCTCGGCTTCTACGGCCTCGACTACTGGTACACGTGGCAGGTCACCGTGCTGGGTCTCGGCCCGGTCTGGCAGAGCGCCAACACCGGAGTCCGGCAGCGTGCCGCCACACTGCTCGACGACGGGCACGTGATGGCGTTCGCCCTGTCGGAGCGCAGCCACGGCGCGGACATCTACGCCACCGACATGATCCTCACCCCGACCGGGGACGGCGGGTTCACCGCCAGCGGCACCAAGTACTACATCGGCAACGGCAACGTCGCCGGCCTGGTGTCCGTCTTCGGCCGTCGCTCGGACGTCGACGGCCCCGACGGATACGTGTTCTTCGCCGCCGACAGCCGGCACGAGAACTACCACCTGATCAAGAATGTAGTGAACAAGCAGATGTACGTCAGCACCTTCGAGTTGCGTGACTACCCGGTCCGTGAACAGGACGTGCTGCACACCGGCAGAGCCGCCTTCGACGCCGCGCTGAACACCGTCAACGTCGGCAAGTTCAACCTGTGCACGGCCGCGATCGGCATCTGCGAGCACGCCATGTACGAGGCCGTCACACATGCTCACCAGCGGATCCTCTACGGCAAGCCGGTCACCGCGTTCCCGCACGTGCGACGGGAGCTGACCGACGCGTACACCCGCCTGGTCGCCATGAAGCTCTTCAGCGACCGGGCCGTCGACTATCTCCGTAGCGCCGGCCCCGAGGACCGCCGCTACCTGCTGTTCAACCCGATGACGAAGATGAAGGTCACCACCGAGGGCGAGAAGGTCGTCGACCTGCTGTGGGACGTGATCGCGGCCAAGGGTTTCGAGGCGGACACCTACTTCGACAAGGCCGCCATGGACATCCGTGGCCTGCCGAAACTGGAGGGGACCGTCCACGTCAACCTGGCCCTGATCCTCAAGTTCATGCCCAACTATCTCTTCAACGCGGCCTCCTACGAGCCGGTGCCGACGCGGCACGACGCAGCCGACGACGAGTTCCTCTTCCGGCAGGGCCCGGCCCGTGGGCTCGGGGCCATCCGGTTCCACGACTGGCGGATCGCCTACGACGATCACGCCGCGCTGCCGAACGTCGCCCGTTTCCGCGAACAGGCCGACGGCTTCTGCGATCTGTTGCGCAAGCATGCACCGACCGATGAGCAACAGAAGGACCTGGACTTCCTGCTCGCTGTCGGGCACCTGTTCGCACTGATCGTCTACGGACAGCTGATCCTCGAGAAGGGCGGCGTGGGCGACCACCTGCTCGACGAGATCTTCGCGATCCTGGTGCGGGACTTCTCGGCGTACGCCACCGAGCTGCACGGCAAGATCGCCACGTCGGCGGACCAGGCGGAGTGGGCGCTGGCTCACATCCGCCGCCCGGTCGCCGACCAGGCCCGCGACGACGCCGTCTGGCAGCAGGTCCTCGCTCTGGCCGGCGCTTACGAGATGCGCCCCTGACCGGCGCCCGCCGCCTCTGAGGCGCGGCCCAGGGCTTTCGGGAGGGGGCCGTCCGGCGCTTTCGGGAGATGCCTTCGAGGGCCGTCCTGCGGTTCACCATGGTTTCTTGACAGCCATTCCTCGGATCTCGTCCGGGCCGGCCGATCTCAGATGGCGATCACCGGGCGAGAGGACACAGGTTGAGCGGCATGCAGCCGGCCGGGCGGCCAGCGGACCACCTGCGACGCGACCCGGTGCTGCGCGCGCTGGTCGGCTTCACGCTTGTCGGCTGCGTGCTGTTCGTCGTCTTCGCGGGGCATCCGGAACTCCAGGTGAAGGTCTACTGGCTGTTCCAGGTGCCGCTGGACGCGGCGCTGGCCGTCGGCGGATGGCGGCTGCGGGCGCTCGCCCCGGCACGCTACCGCCGGTTCTGGTCGATGATCGCGTTTGCCGGAGCCTCGTTCACCGTCGGTGACGCCTACCATGCGGTCTCGCTCCTGCTCGTGCCCGGCGAACCGTCGCTGAACGGCAGCCTGGTTCAGACGATCTTCTTCGCCGTGGGGATGACCAGCAACGTCATCGCCTGCCTGATCTTCCCGCAAGGCCTGCGGACCGCCCGCGAGAAGTTCATCTTCTGGCTCGACGCGGCGACCGTGCTGGTCGGCGGCGGCGTGGTGGCCTGGTGTTTCGCCTTCAATCCGGTCGGCGGCTCGCACAACGACCGGCTCACCGCCGGGGTCACCGCGGCGCTGGTGCTCGTCGCGACGTTCTGCGCGACGAAGGTCGCACTGATCAAGGACCCGCCGATGGCGCGGATCGCGGCCTGGCCGATGGTCGGCGCCGCGCTGGTCCAGGGGATCAGCGCGGTCCTGCCCGGCCCGTTCCAGACCCTCGATCATTGGTACGTCTACCTGATCCGCCTCCTGCCCAGCCTGTTGATCGCGGTGGGGCCGTGGATCCAGGTCATCGTGCTGCGCGCCGGGGATCAGCGCTACACGCCGAAGCGCCGCCCCTACAGCCTGCTGCCGTACGGCATGATCATCGTGACGTTCGCAGTCTTCTTCATGATGCTGCCGATGAGCGCCTCGTCCCAGCTCGTCGGCGCGACCATCGGCGTCGTGGTGATCACCTGTCTGGTCGCGGGGCGTCAGCTGGTCGCGTTCCACGACAACATGAACCTGATCGGCCGGCTCGACGTCGCCCTCGGCGAACTTCGTGACCAGGCCCTGTTCGACGGACTGACCGGTCTGGCCAACCGGACCCACTTCAGCGCCGAGACGGTCCGCCTGCTCGACGCCGAGTCCACTCTGATCCTGATCGACCTCGACGACTTCAAGACGGTCAACGACACGATGGGGCACGCGGCCGGCGACGCCCTGCTCATCACGGTCGCGTCCCGCCTGCGGGGAGCATTGCGCGACGGTGATGTGGTGTGCCGGCTCGGCGGTGACGAGTTCGCCGTGCTGCTGCCCGGGACCGCCGCCGACGACGCCGGGCTGATCGTGCAGAACCTGCTCGACCGCCTCGCCGAGCCGATCGTGGTCCTGCAGCACACCGTCGTCACCCGCGCCAGTGTCGGCATGACCGTGGCGCGGCCCGGTGACGACCCGTCGACCCTGCTCAGCACCGCGGACATCGCCATGTATGAGGCGAAACGCCGCGGCAAGGGCATGTGGGTGTCGTACACCGACGAGATGGGTTCCCGGATCTCCGCCGAGGCCGCCCTCATCCGGGAACTCAACCAGGCCATCGAGGAGCAGCAGTTCGTGCTGGTCTATCAGCCGATCGTGCGGCTCACCGATGGGATGATCATGGGGGTGGAGGCACTGATCCGGTGGAACCATCCGGCCCGCGGGATGGTGTCGCCGGTGGAGTTCATCCCGATCGCCGAACGTACCGGCCAGATCGTCGACATCGGCCGCTGGGCGCTGGGTGAGGCCTGCCGGCAGGCCGCCGACTGGATCATCGAGGCTCCCGGGCGGGTGCCGCTCTACGTCGGTGTCAACGTCGCCGGCCGGCAACTGCGTGACCCCGGCCTGGTCGCCGACGTGGCAGCCGCCCTCGCCACCGCCGGGCTGCCGGCCGGGCTGCTCGTCATCGAGGTCACCGAGACCGCTGTGCTCGACGACGAGCAGTCCCACGCCACCATGGAAGCCCTGCGCGACCTCGGGGTACGGCTGGCCCTCGACGACTTCGGCACCGCCGCGTCGTCGCTCGGACTGCTGCTCACCTGCCCGGTCAACTCCCTCAAGCTGGACCGTTCGTTCGTCGAGTCGATCAACACTGTGAGCCGGCAGGCGGCGGTCGCCACCGCTGTCAGCCAGATGGCGGCGGCTCTCGAGTTCGCGTCGGTGGCCGAGGGCATCGAGACCGAGGAGCAGGCCGATCTACTCCGCGGCCTCGGCTATCAGCACGGGCAGGGCTACCTGTACTCGCGTCCGGTACCGCCCGGCCGGATCAGCATGCTGCGCTCGGTAGCCGACCTTGACCGTGGCGTCCTGCTCGAGAGCGGCCGCTGACGAACCGGGTCACCTGATTGACGCGCAGCACGTACCCGGAGTGACGTGGGTAGTGGTCCCGCGCCCGATGCCATGCGTTCGGGCAGGCGGGCCTCGGACCTCGCTTGGTGTCCTATCAGGATCCGGCCTCTTCCTCCTCCGTTCGTGCCATCCCTACCTGTGCACAAGCTGTGTATCTTGATCAACCGGCACGCTCTGAGCCGTTTGGCAGGGCTGTTCGCGCTGTCATGAGTCGTCAGGAAGTTGCCGAGAATGTCCCTGAGCCCCCCGATCACGAGCCCGGCGTCGAAGCCACTCCTGAGCACCCCCGCCGCGGCGGGACCGGTGCGGCTTCCGTCACTCACCGGGCTCCGCTGGCTGGCGGCCTTCATGGTGTGGGGATATCACCTCGGCATCGTCAAACCTGCCCACAACGACATCCTGGCGCCGTTCTTCCAGGCGGTGCACCACGGCGGTATCGGTGTCAGTTTCTTCTTCGTGCTGAGCGGATTCGTCCTGGTCTGGAGCTTCCGGCCAGGTGACACCACCCGTGCCTTCCTGCAACGGCGATTCGCGAAGATCTACCCCAACTACGCGTTCTCCCTCATCTCCGCCCTCGTCATCATCGCCCTCACCGGCGGGATCATCAGCGGATGGTCCCTGCTCGGTAACGTCCTGCTGGTCAACAGCTGGTTCCTGGGCACCGGATTCCCCAACGCCGTCAACCTGGTCGCCTGGACCCTCTGCTGCGAGGCGTTCTTCTACGTCTCCCTGCCCTACGTGCTGCCCCGCCTGCAACGCCTCACCACCGAGCAGCTGTACGCCTGGCTGGCCGTGCTTCCGATCCTCGCTCTGATCGTGAACACCGCCGCCGCCCAGCTGCTGACCGCCGAAGCCGCAACCAGGTTCGGCTTCTTCCCGCCGACGCGCTACCACGAGTTCCTGGTCGGGGTGATCGTCGGCGTGCTGTTCCTGCGCGGCAAGTGGGCCGGGCCCGGACTCTGGCCGAGCACCGCCCTCGCTGTGGTGACCTATGTCGTGCACAGCTGGGCCGACGTCAGTGTCGTCGTGCCCGTGGTGTTCGCCGCGCTCATCGCCGCCGCTGCCAAGACCGACATCGACGGCCGGTGGTCGCCCTGGCGGTGGCGGCCCGTCGTGATCCTCGGCGAGGTCTCCTACGCCTTCTACCTCATGCACTTCCTGGTCATGACCACCGCTGTCGACGTGATCCAGCGACTCGGCCGGGAGAGTCACTGGTTCGGTGAGCAGCCACTGCTCGGCGGGGCCGGCCTGTTCTTCGCCGGCACCATGGTCCTTACTCTGCTGATCTCGTTCCCGATGTACTACGGGCTGGAACGCCCGATGATGCGGGCACTGGGCCCGAAGAAGCGGTAGCGCCCCTGCGCGGTGGGCACGGTGTTCTGCCCGGCCGTACCGAGTGACTGGTTTTGATCGTCCCGCGCGTCTCCGAAGCCCACCTCGCCGCCCGCCGCCAGGAGATCGTGGACGCCTGTGCCGACGGCGGTCCGGGCCTTTCGGCCCCTGAACGGCCCGACCGGGATCGGCTAACCTTGCGATCATGAGCGAGCGGAGCACCCACCGCCGGCTGGCCGGTCACCGGTCCACCGTGCCGATGGCAGGCCCGCACGTGCGGCGGGAGTTCGACGAGAGCTGTCCCGGCCGGCGACGCTGAACCCGGTCCCCGCACGCCGGCTCCGGGACCGGACTTCGGACAACGCCCAGCCTGCCGTCGCCCGGCTGTGCCCGGTGTGTCACGGTTCTCCGGCTGGGGCCGGTGCCGTTCCCGCCTCCACCCGCTCACCATCTGAGGAAGACCCGTGCTGGAAGACATTCGCGCCTATTGCCGGCGTGACCCCGCCCTGTACGGGATCCGGGTGGCCGAAGTGCTGCTCTACCCCGGGCTGTGGGCGCTCTGGGGACACCGGATAGCCCACCTGCTGCATCGCGCCCGGATCCCGTTCCTGCCGCGGCTGGGGTCCCAGCTGATGCGGCTGTTCACCGGGATCGAGATCCACCCGGGCGCGGTTGTCGGCAGACGGCTCTTCATCGACCACGGCGCGGGCGTCGTCATCGGTGAGACCGCCCGCATCGGTGACGACGTCACCATGTACCACCAGGTCACCCTCGGCGGCCGGGGCTGGAGACGGGACGCCAAGGGCAGCCGCCGTCACCCCGAGGTGGGAGATCGTGTGGTGCTCGGCGTGGGCGCCACCGTGCTCGGGCCGGTCCGGATCGGGGACGACGCCGAGATCGGTGCACTCGCTCTGGTCCTCACCGACGTGCCACCGGGCGCTCGGCTGCGGGCACCCGCGGCCGAGACCTTGCCCGACACGCGCCCGGATCCGGTGGTGGACCTGCAGGAGATCGCCACACCGGCCTCTGATAGACCGACCTGCACAGCAAACGCCGGCGCCAACCCAGGAGCGAGGAAATGATCTACAACGACGTCACCGAGCTGATCGGCCGGACCCCGATGGTGCGGCTGACCCGTTTCGAGCCCGGGCTGCCGGCCAAACTGATCGCCAAGCTCGAATCCGCCAACCCCGGCGGCAGTGTCAAGGACCGGATCGCCCTCGCCATGATCGAGGCAGCCGAGGCTACCGAGGAACTCCGCCCCGGCTCCTCGATCGTGGAGGCGACGAGCGGAAACACCGGAATCGGGCTGGCCCTGGTGGCGGCGGCCCGCGGGTACCGGCTGACCCTCACGATGCCGGACAGCATGAGCGCGGAACGGCGGGCACTGCTGCTGGCGTACGGCGCGAAGCTGGTTCTGACCCCCGCCGCCGAAGGCATGAAGGGGGCGCTCAGGAGGGCTCTGGAGATCGCGGAGGAGCAGCGAGCCTGGCTGCCGATGCAGTTCGACAACCCGGCCAACCCGGACATGCACCGGCGCACCACGGCTCTGGAGATCTGGAACGACACCGACGGGCGGCTCGATCTGTTCGTCGGCGGGGTCGGCACCGGCGGCACCCTGACCGGAGTCGGGCAGATCCTCAAGGAGAAGCGTCCCGAACTGCAGGTCTACGCGGTCGAACCGGACGAGTCACCGGTGCTG
>DATMVU010000918.1:0-20992 GCA_035562875.1 Actinoplanes sp.
ACCGCGACCGCGACCGTGCACACCAAGGCCCTGCACGGCGACCTCACCGGACTGTCGGTGAGCATCCCCGAGGCCGGGCTCCCGGCCGGGCTGACGGTCACCGGCGTGTCCAGCCCGGCCGGCGGCGCCTGCACCCGGGACGGCGGCGCGGTCTGGACCTGCACCGGCCTGACCGTCGCCGACGGCGCCACCGTCGACGTCGCCGTCGCCCTGAAAGCCACCACGAACGCCGTCCCGGGCGGCACCTGGACGCCGAACCCGGTGACCGTGTCACTCGGCGCCGATCAGATCACCCTGGTCCCGCAGCTGGCCCGGATCGCCGCGCCGCAGTCCGGCCTGGACGCCACCGTCAACCTGACCGGCATCAGCCCGCTGCCCGGTGGCGGCGGTACCCTCGCGGTCGGTCTCACCAACACCACCGGCCCGTCCGACGCGGTGAACGTCCCGGTCAGCGTGATAGCCCCGGCCGGCACCGTGCTCAGCGCGGTGACCGGCACCGCCGCCCCGGACTGCTCGCTGGCCCAGGCCGGTGCCCGGATCGACTGCCTGGTCAGCCTGCCGGCCGGCGGCACCCCGCTGACTCTCGGCGCCCAGGTCGGCATCGGTACCGACGTGCTGTCCGGCCGGGCCCTCGGCGGCGGCTGCGTCGACCTGGACGGCAACAGTGTCTGCAACTCGGCCGACCGGCTGATCCCGGCGATAAACGTCGGCACCGCGATGCAGCAGCGGATCGACGTCGTCACCACCCCGGCGAAGATCGTGCCCGGCGAGGACGCCACCGCCGTGCTCAAGGTGACCTCGACCGGCACCGAGAACAACCTCAGCGTCACGATTCCGACCGCCGGGCTGCTGCCGTCCGGAACCGCCGTGACCGCCGCGGTCCCGGTCGGCGGCGGCGCCTGCGACACCGGCACCGAACCGATCCGGTGCACCGGCCTGAGCGCCACCGCCGGGACCCCCGCCGTGGTGAACCTCCAGGTGGCGTCCACTCCGGCCGGCACTCCGGGGCTCTGGACCGCCGCGCCGATCCTGGTGTCCGGCGGTGGTGAGACCGCGATCGACGCCGGTGACCTGGCCGTGGTGGGCCTGCCCCGCAGCGACCTGAGCGCCGTCGTCACCGTCCCGCCGGCCGGCACGATCCCGGCCGGCGGCACCGCCCCGCTGACAGTCACCGTCACCAACGACGGCCCGTCCGACGCCCGCCCGGCGGTCTTCACCGTCAGCGCCCCGCTCGGCACCAGGCTCGACCTCACCGCCACCCCGCCCAGCGGCTGCGCGCTGTCGGTCGCCGGAGTGCTCGCCACCTGCGTGATCCCGCTCGCCGACGGTGCCGACACCGGCCCGGTCAGCCTCGGGGTGAAGGTGCCCGCGCTGGCCGACCCGTTCACCGCGCTCACCGGCGGCTGTGTCGACCTGGACGGGCTGCCCGGCTGCGGGGCCGAGGACCAGACCGTCCCGGCGATCGGGCTGACCGTGCCGTTCGACCGCACCCTGTCCCTGAACACCACACCGGCCACCATCGTGCCCGGTACCGGCGGTGTCGCCACCATCGCGCTGAACGCCGACAAGGGCGTTCTGAACAACGTCGCGGTCACCGTCCCGGCCGCCGGTCTGCCGGCCGGGCTCACCGTCGACCACCTCGATGTCGACGGCACCGACTGCCCGGCGGCGACCTGCACCGGGATCACCGTGAACCCGGGCACTCCGGTGCAGGTCGGAGTGCACCTGGAGGCCAGTCCGGCAGCGGTGCCCGGCACCGTCTGGACAGTGCCCGGCCTGTCGGTGGGCAACGGCGACGGCCTGCTCAGCCTGGACCGCAAGCTCGCCGTCGTCGGCCCCGCAGACATCACCATCGACCCGGTGATCACCCTGCCCGCCACCGCGATCGAGCCCGGGAGGACCACCCCGATCGGCGTGACCGTCGGCAACGACGGCACCTCCGACGCCACCGGTGTCAGCTTCGGGGTGATCCCGCCCGCCGGTGCCACCTTCACCAGCGCCCCGGCCGGCTGCGGCTTCGTCGTCAACACCGGCAAGCTGTCCTGCACGCTGAACGTGCCGGCTCTCGGCCCCGACCCGGCACTCCCGCTCACCCTGAAGGTCGCTGACAGCGCCGTCCCCGGCTCCACCCTCACCGGCGGCTGCATCGACCTCAACAACGACAGCGTCTGCCTGGACCCGCCGGACACCCTGCTCGGCCCGGTCACGGTGGCCACCCCGTTCGACCGGCTGGCCAAGTTCCGCCTGGACGGCGCGGTCATCCCGGACGGCACCGCGGGCATCGCGAAAGTCCTGCTCGACGCGCCCGGAGCAGCCGGCGTACCGGTCACCGTCACCGTCCCGCTGGACACCAAGCCGGCGGACCTGACGATCAGCGCCCCGGCCATCACACCGACCGGCACCTGCGCCACCAGCACGGCGGCGATCACCTGCACCACCACGTTCGGCAGTCCCGGCACCGCCACCGTCGCCCTGCCGATCGCGGTGGCCCCCGGCGCCGACGCGGTCTGGAACGCCACCGGCATCACCGCCACCCGCGGCGACGGGGAGAGCGTCACCGGCGGCGGCATCCTGGCCCGTACCACGGCGCCCCTCTTCGACCTGGGTGCGGTGGTGACGATGCCGGCCGACGACACGGTCCTGCCCGGCACCGTCACCGCTATCGAAGCCGTCATCGACAACACCGGTTCCGGTACGGCCACCGCCGTCCCGATCGTGCTGACCGCGCCGATCGGCACCACGTTCACCACGCCGCTGCCGGACACCTGCCTGAAGCTGACCCCACTGGCCACCGGGTGCGCCGTCACCCTGGATCCGGGGCAGTCCACCACCCTGAGCCTGCCCCTGGCCGTACCGCCACAGCTCTCCGGCACCGTCTCCGGCGGCTGCGTGATCCTCGGCGGCAACACGTGCGACGTCGACTACGATCCGTTCTCCCTGCGTACCCCCCTCTCGTCGGTGATCACCGCGGCCGGGGGTGTGCCGGCGACGGTGACCCCGGGCCGCAGTGACACCGCCACCATCCGGCTGGACGCCCTGTCGGCCCGCAACGACCTGACCGTCACCGTCGGCGCCGACAACCGCCCGGCCGGCCTGTCGGTCAGCTCGGCGGCCCTCGGCGGCACCCCGTGCGACGTCACCACCGACACCGTCACCTGCACCGGCGCCGCCGTCACCGGCGGCGGCAGCTCCACCCTGAACCTGACCGTCGACGCCACCCCGGACGCGGAACCGGGCGACACCTGGCGGCCGGTGATCCGGGTCAGCACCGGCACCGGAACCGGCACGGACACCGCACTGCTCCAGCGGCTCGCCGCGACGGTCGGGGCACCGGACACCGGCGGCGGCCTGACCGTCAGCGTGCTGCCCCCGGCCGACGGCACCGTGCTGCCCGGCGCCGACAGCGTGCTGCGCCTGGTGATGACCAATCCCGGCCCGTCCGCGCTGCCCGGCGCCACCGCCTGGGTCAAGGCCCCGGAGGGCACCGTCTTCGGCGACCTGCTCGAGCCCGCCGCCACCTACTGCGACACCGCCTCGTCGACTCTGGTCACCTGCACCGCCGACCTGAGCGCGGAGACCCGCCGGTTCCGGCTGCCGCTGCACGTGCCCGCGCCCACCCTGCCCGGAGCGGTGATCAGCGGCGGCTGCCTGGACGGCAACCGCAACGGCACCTGCGGCGACTCCGGCGACACCGCCGTCGCCTCGTTCACCCTGGGCAAGCCGTTCAGCGCGCAGGCCCTCCTCGGGGTCGCCCCGGGCACCCCCGCCATCCCGGGCGACGTCGGCAACACCGTGCTGCGGGCCACCACCGACCGGGCCCTGAACGGGATGTCGCTGGAGATCCCGCTCGGCACCCTGCCGAAGGAACTGTCGGTGGTCGGCGCGAAGGGCCCGGACGGTTCGGTCTGCACCCTGACCGGCGCCATCGTCTGCACCGGCGTCACCCTGCCGCAGGCCACCACCGACCTGGTCACCGTCAAGGTCAAACCGCTGCCGTCGGCGGCCGAGGGCATCACCTGGACGCTCCCGGCGACCGCACCGGCCATCCTGACCAGCTCCACCGGCGACGTCGCCCAGCTCACCGGTGTCCTGCTGCGCACCGGCCCGGCCGTGCCCGGTCTCACGTTCGCGCCGTCGCTGCCGTCCGGCACCGTCACCCCGGGCACCACCGCGGCGTTCCGGGCACTGGTCACCAACACCGGGCCGTCCGACGCGGTGAACCGGCTGGTCCGGGTCAATGCGCCGGCCGGCACGACCTTCGGCACCCCGGTCCCGGCCGGTTGCGCAGCGGTCGGCACCGCCGCCCTCGACTGCCGGGCCACCCTGGCCGCCGGTGCCGCCGCGCTCGGCTGGGATCTGCCGGTCCGGATCCCGGCGAACGCCGACCCGGCCACCCCGATCACCGGCGGCTGCCTCGTCGACGGCCGTAGCAGCGCCTGCGGTGCCGGCACCACCCCGCTGCCGCCGGTCACCCTCACCCCGGCGCTGTCCCAGGCACTGACCATCTCGGCAGTCAACCCGCCGGAGATCAAGCCGGGCCGCACCGGTTCGGTGATCATCCGGATCGCCACCACCCGGACCCGGACCGGCCTCGGCGTGACCATCCCGCTGACCTCGCTGCCGGCCGGCATGGCCATCGTCCGGGCCCAGGCCGCCGGCCGGATCTGTGTGGTCGGCGCCACCGCCGTCGCCTGCCTCGGTGTCGACGTCACGGCCGGCCGGGAGCTGGAGATCACCCTCAGCGCCGAGTTGCGGGACACCGCCGAACCCGGCGCCACCTGGATCCCGACGGTCTCGGTCACCGAGGGCGCGCAGAGTGCCGCCCGCACCCTGCGTGCGGCGGTCGTCGGTGACGCCGACACCAGTCTCGGCGTCACGGTGGAGGTGCCGGCCCCGCAGACCCTGCGGCCCGGCGACACCGCGGACCTGACCGCCACCGTCACCAACACCGGCAGCTCGGCCGCCCGGGGACTGCAGTACACGTTCTTCACCCCGTCCGGCACCACCTTCCGGGCCCCGGCCGCCACCAGCGGTGCGACCTGTGCGATGTCCCAGTCCGGGCTGCGGGTGGACTGCTCGGTCGACGTCAGCGGCAATGCCCGGACCCGGTTCGCGCTGCCGATCACCGTCCTCGGCAGCGCCGACGTGCGCAACCCGCTGACCGGCGGCTGCGCCGACACCGACCGCAGCGGCACCTGCACCGCCGCCGACGTCGCGATCCCGCCGATCCAGCTGCGCCAGCCGCTGGCCGACCGGCTGCAGATCACCGGCGACCCGGTCACCGTCGTCCCGGGCGCCTCCGGCACCGGCACCGTCCGGATCACCAGCCTGGTGCCGGTCACCGGCGTCACCGTCACCGTGCCGGTGAACGGCCTGCCCACCGGGTTCACCGTCACCGGCGTGAGCGGCCCGGCCGGCTCGGCCTGTGACCGGACCACCGTCCGGCTCCAGTGCACCGGCGTCACCCTGGCCGCCGGGGCGAACACCGCGATGTCGGTGACCGTCCAGCTGGCCGCGGCTGCCGAACCCGGCGAGGTCTGGGCTCCGGCCAACGTGACGGCCGGGATCGGCGCCGAAGCGCTCACCGGTGTCGCCCGCCTGATCGAGGCGGGCGCCCGTACCGCCGAGGTCCTCTGGTCGGTCCTCGGCGCCGGTGGCACCGCGGCCCCCGGCGACACCCGCACCCTGACAGTGACCGGCGCCAACCGGGGCCCGTCCCGCGCCACCGGCACCGGTGTCGCGGTGGTGGCCCCGTCCGGCACCACCTTCGGCACGCTCGCCGGTCCGGTCGCCGCAGCCTGCAAGACCACCGCCACCAGGCTGCTCACCTGCACCGCCGGCATCGACCCGGGCAGCAGCGTGAGCTGGGAGGTACCGCTTGTGGTGGACGCCGACGTCACCGGCGGGCAGGAACTGGCGGGCGGCTGCGTCTCCACCGACGGTGACGACACCTGCGACGGTGCCCGCGACATCACCATCGACCCGATCACCGCGACCGTGGCACCGAAGGGCTCGCTGCGCGACAGCGGAACGGTCGGGGTCACCGGCGCGGTCGTCGAACCGGGCGGATCCGGCACTGCCGGCATCACCCTCTCCACCACCGGCGACTTCACCGGGCTGACCCTGACCGTGCCGCTGACCGGTCGCCCGGACGGCGTCACCGTGGACAGCGCCACCCTCGACGGCGCGACCTGCGCGATCGCCGCCGACGCGATCACCTGCACCGGCATCGACCTGGCCGCCGGGGTGGACCGGGTCCTCGAACTCGGGGTGACGGTGACCGGTGACGCCGACTGGCAGGCCACCGGAATCACCCTGGCCGACCCGCAGACCGCTGACGACGTCCTCACCGTGGACGGGCGCCTGGTCAGCACCAGCACCGCCGGCGGCCCGGACGTGACCGTCGCGGCCGGCAGCTGGTCACCGGCCACCCCCGCTCGCGGGCAGACCACCACGATGCCGATCACGCTGCGCAATGCCGGAACCGAGCCGGCCGACCCGTACCGGATGAGTGTGGTCCTGCCCTCGGGTCTGACCCACGGCACACTGCCCTCCGGCTGCGTGCAGGGCGCCAGCACCCGCATCGTGACCTGCGCGGTCACCCTGCCGGCCGGGGGGACGGCCACCGTGAACCTGCCCGCCGTCGTCGGGGCGGCCGTCACCGAGGGCGGTGTACTCACCGGCGGCTGCCTCGGCCAGGACGCCGGCCAGGAGTGTTCCGGCGCCACCGGACTGGCCCTGCCCGACCTGACCGTCGGCTGGCACGACGTGGACCTGGAGATCACCTACGGGGGTGGCACGGTCACCGCCCCGGCCGGCGAGACAGTCGTAGTGACCATGCCCTACACCAACCGGGGCAACGGGACCGCGGCCCAGGTCAAGTTCGCCATCGTCCCGCCGGTCGGTGTGACGGTCACCGGGGTGTCCCTGAGCACCGGTGTCAGCGGTCAGCGGCTCCGGGCCGCCGCCGCGTCCGGCACGATCAAGGCCACCTGCACGGCCGACACCACTCTCGCCGCCAACGCGGTGATCTGCGACGCCCCGGATTCGGCGGCCCAGTCGATCAGCGACGTCTCGATCACGATGAAGGTCGGTGCCGGGGCCCAGAACGGCCTGCAGCAGATGGCCGTCACCGTGAGCACCACCGACGTCGAAGGTTTTATTCAGGACAATTCGGTACGCGTACCGCTGATGGTCTCCGGCACCTCCAACACCGACGACGGGGACGACACCGGCGACGGTGACGACGACGGGGACAGCGGTGACGGTGACACCGGCGCCGACCTGCCCACCACCGGCGCCCAGGTCACCGGCATGGTGCTGCTCTCCGCCATGCTGATCGCCGGTGGTGTGGGCGTCATCGCCGTGGTCCGCGACAACGCCCCGGTACCCGCTCCGGCCCGGCACCGCGCGGGGCGGCACCGGGCGTGAGGCTCAGCCCTTAGACGCGGCCGGCCACTCGTGCACGGGGATGTTGTCGTGCATCAGCGGCAGGTAGCGGCGCAGCATCTCGTGCAGCGCCCGCTCCCGGTCCTGACCCTGCGCCTCCAGCGCGTGCAGGGTCTCCACCTGCCAGGACGCGCCGTTACGGTGCCGCAGGCAGCGCTGCTCGATGATGCCGAGCAGCCGGTCCCGCTGCGCCGGATTGACCCCCCACAGGTCGAGCCCCGCCGCGGCCTGCGGCAACAGGCTGCGCAGCACCAGCTCGGTGACCGGCAGGGTGCCGTGCCCCGGCCAGAACACCGTGGCGTCGATCCCGTGCCGGGCACAGTTGTGGAAGTTCTCCTCGGCGGCCCGGAAACTCATCTGCGTCCAGAGCGGGCGGTCGGCCTCGGCCAAAGTACGGACCAGGCCGTAGTAGAACGCCGCGTTCGCGATGGTGTCCGCGACCGTCGGCCCGGCCGGCATCACCCGGTTCTCCACCCGCAGGTGCGGGCGGCCGTTGACCACCGCGTAGATCGGCCGGTTCCACCGGTAGACGGTCCCGTTGTGCAGCCGCAGCTCACTGAGTTCCGGGATCTCCCCGCGCTCCAGGATCTCCGCCGGATCGTGGATGTCGCAGATCGGCAGCAGCGCCGGGAAGTAGCGCACGTTCTCCTCGAACAGGTCGAAGACACTGGTGATCCAGCGTTCACCGAACCACACCCGCGGCCGTACGCCCTGCGCCCGGATCTCCTCCGACCTGGTGTCGGTGGCCTGCTCGAACAACGGGATGCGGGTCTCCCGCCACAACTCCCGGCCGAACAGCAGCGGCGAGTTGGCACCCAGCGCCACCTGGATGCCGGCGGTGATCTGTGAGGCGTTCCAGTACGCCGCGAACTGTGCCGGGCTCACCTGCAGATGGAACTGCGTGCTGGTGCAGGCCGCCTCCGGCGCGATGGTGTCGGTGGTGACCGCCAGCCGGTCCACGCCGTCGATCCGGATGTCCAGGTCCTCGCCACGGGCCGCGAAGATCTGCTCGTTGAGGAGCTGGTACCGCGGATTGGAGGTGATCGCCTCGCCGGTGAGGTGCTCACGCCGCAGGGTCGGCAGGATGCCGATCGTCACCATGTGCGCCCCGGCCGCCCGGGCCCGCCGCTCCGCCTGGTTCAGGCTGGACCGCAGGCCACGCTCCAGCTCCGCGAAATCGTCCCCGGCCAGCCTCCTCGGTGGCAGGTTGATCTCGATGTTGAACTGCCCCAGCTCCGTCTGGAAGTCGGGATCGGCGATCGCGCCCAGCACCTCGGCGTTACGCATCGCCGGGTCCACCTGATCATCGATCAGGTTGAGCTCGATCTCCATACCGGTCAGCGGCCGTTCGAACTCGAACCGTGCCTCGCGCAGCATCGTCGCGAACACGTCGAGACTTCGTCGGATCTTCTGCCGGTAGCGGGTCCGGTCCTCACGGGTGAAATTGGTCTGGTCGACTTTCTCGCCCACCGCGCACCACCTTTCGAGCCGTCAGAGACGGAGGGGAACACGCGGCGCCGTAGCCGCCATCCCCTCGGGCATATGATGACCGCTGTCGATGGCGGTGCGCCTCAGGCCGACCGTCCATTCGCGCCTGGCTGGCAATGGATCTTTCATGGCGGGCTTTTCTACCCACCTGGCGCGAAAATCATCCGCGCGTCTAGCCGATCCAGAAGGCGATCACCGCGACGGCGATGAAGACCCCGACCGTTGCCTGCAGCAGCATCACCGGGCCCATGTGCGACCACTGGGTGGGAATCCGGGGAGTCAGCGGCTGCATCGTCGTCAGGTTCACCACCTGCATCAACCGGACCGGGAGCTGCGGATCGGCCTGCGGCTGGGTGCGCACCTGCACCAGATCGCCCCGGTGCAGCGCCGACTGCGGCAGCTGACCGTGCATCTCGATCTCGTACGTCTGCCCCAGGTCGTCGCGCAGCCGGACCGGTGTCACCAAGAACTCCGGGCCCTTGCGCAGCTCCTTCAGCGAACGCCGTGCCGGTTTCATCCGGAACAGTGAGGCCAGCAGCTGGGCGATACCGGCCGTCAGGAAGACGGCGATCGCCACCGGGCGGCCGATGCGCACCTCGCGGGTGTACGAGGTCTGAAAGCCGACGAAGCGGCCGGTGATGATCGGACTGACATGCCGGAGGATCCGCTCGCGGTGCAGCTCGGTGTCGTCCATGGGGGTCACCTCCTTGGATGTTCTTCAATGCTACGGAGAGAAGGTGCTTCGACACCGTGAGTGAATTTCCACTGACTGCATACCGCCTGCCCCGCCGTGGCGCCGGAAGATCGCCCCGATTGCCCGCCCACGCTCAGCAGATCTACACGGATCTGCGGAAATCCCCCCAAGGGGTACCCCCGAAGGGGTGAACTGGAGTGGAGCCGGGACAACCCGGCCCGGCTGTCATGCGTCCCGGCAGGTGGACACGCCGGGAATGGGGGTGCAAAACCGGTGGCATCAACCTACGTCAAACCGGAAAGTGTGCTGGCGCGAACCGCGACCAGGATGGTCGAAGCCCACGGTGGCGGTCTCGGCCCACACGACGGGCGCACCGAATGTCCCGTCTGCGGCGAAACCCTGCCCTGCCGGACCGGCCAGGCCGCCGCCCAGGTCCTCGCCGCGGCCGGCCTCGCCGAACAATCCGGCCTGCTCGCCGCGACCCGCCCGGCCTGGACCCCGCCCGACGACGACGCCGGCACCCCCCTGATGCCGTCCGCGACACCGACCCTCAGCGCCCTCACCGCCGCCCATCCCGGCGCGACGTTCACCCCCACCGAACCACTCCCGGCTCTCGGTCACTCCGCCGACCCTGACGGCCCGGGCCGGTCCGCGGATCCCGGTGGCCCGGGCCTGTCCGCCGGTCCCGGGTTCGCTACCGGGCCTGGAGGTCCCGGGCTTGGTGGCGCCGGGCTTGGTGAACCGGGGGCACCGAGGCACGGTGCGACAGCCGGCCCCATCGTCCAGGGCCCCGCCGTCGTGCCCGCCCCGGCACCTCCCGCGAGCGCCCCTTTCTTCCGCCCCGGCGACATCGAGGACCAACCCTTCTCCGGTACGGGTGACCAGCCCCCCGTGACCACCGGTCCGTCCCCGTCCGCCACCTTCCCGGGATCGGCCTCCGCGTCCGCCGTTGAGCGCGACAATCCACCCGGAAACCGCACCCCCGGGACCTGGCCCGCCCTCGCCGACCTTCAGCCCACCTCCGGCACCGCCCTACCGGGCACCGCTCCGCTCGGCTCGTCGATCCCGGGCTCCTCCGGCCTCGGCCTGTCCCTGCCGTCTCTCGCCCCCGCCCCCGCCCCCGGCCCCGCCGCCATGCCGGGCGCAGCCTCCGGGGGCGCACTCGTCTCCGCTCCGGCACCCGTGGACTCCGCGGTCCCCGGCCCGGCCTCCGCGGGTTCTGCCCTCGAGGATCCAGCCGCACCCGGGATGTCCTCCCCGGACGACCGGCTGCGCCCGTGGCCGCCCCTGGAACCCGCGGCCCAGCAGTCGTCACTCCCACAACCGCCGGAGCCGAGCCGGCACGCAGACCGGACCGGTTCCCCGTCCAGGGCCTCGGTCCGTGGCCCGAGCCCCGCCGAGGGCTACCGCCCACCCTGGCTGACCGGCGACGATCCGGCCGGCGAGACCGCCCCTGCCGGAACCGGGTATCCCGGCGCCCTCATCGGCGAACCCGAGACCTCGAGCAGTCATGCGAGCGCTTACACCCCCGGCACGCCCGAGAACCACAGCAGTTCCGGCAGCCATGCAACGACCGGAAGTCATGCAACGACCGGAAGCCATGCAACGACCGGAAGTCACAGTGGCTCCGATAGTCACGGCGGTCCGGGAAGCCATGGCAGTTCCGGCACTCATGGCGTGTTCGGAGCCCACACCAGCCACAGCGTGGCCTCCCATGGTCTGGCTTCACACGGTCTGTCCGGTTCCTCCGCCGGCCGTTCCAGCCCGCCACCGCCGAGTTTCGGTGCTGCGGGCCTGTCCGCCCTGAATCTGGGCGGCAGCGGTTCAACAGCAGGCAGCGGGGCGCCTGGCTGGGGTGACTCCGCCGGCCACCGGAGCGGCGATCAGGACGACGTGCACGGCAGCGACCACGTCAGTCACATCGGTGTCTCCCCGAGCGTCCCGCCGCTACCGACTCCCTTCGCTGATGACGGTGCCCTCGCCACCGGGAATACCTTCACCGCTGGAAATACCTTGGCCGGCGGAAACACCTTCGCCGGCGGGAGCGCCTTCGCGGGCGAGAGCACCTTCGCCACCGGGGGCGCCTTCGCTGATCCAGGTGCCGGGACCACCTACTCAACAACCGCCGCCGGGTCGCACCAGACCCGATCGTTTTCGGACACTCCGCCGGTAGAGGAACCCTTCTCCTCCAGTTGGTCCACACTCGGCGAACCCACCGGCCACGCCACCGATCGGGCCGGGTCGGGTCTCGCTGCCACCGGCGAGTCCCTCACCGGGTTTCCGGCACAGGATCACCCCCCGGCCGGTTTCGGCATCGACCATCCTGATTCCGGAGAGCTGAGCCTGAGCCGCCCGCACCTGACCGAGCCGGGATTCGGCCAGCCCGCTTCGAGCCAGCCCGGTCCGAGCCACCCCGCTTCGAGCCAGCCCGGTCCTGGTCAGTCGGGTCCTGGGTTCGGGCAGTCGGGTCTGGGTCAGCCCGGGCTCGGACTGGCCGGCCTCAAACGGTCCGGACCGAAACCGCCGGGCCCGGCCGACGCGGCCGACGGGGGCAGCACCCCCGGCGGAGTCTTCGGTAAACGCGCCTTCCCGACCACGAACTCCGGATCCGCCGGCCATACCGGAACCTCCGCCGCCATCCAGCAGAGCAGTTCGGCCCCTGGCGGCCCGTCCTCAGCAGCCAGCGGGATCTCGTTTCCCGGCGGCTACCCCTCGGCCGAACCCACCACTTCCGGCCTGGGAATGTTCGGCGCCGGCGCGGCCACCTCCGGCGCACCCTTCCAGGATCGGACCGCCCAGAGCAGCTTCAGCCCCGAACAGGGCGGCACAGGGCTCGGCACTCCCGGCTCCGGCACGTTCGGTTCCAGCATCCCTGGCCCCGGCAGTGCCGGTTCTGGCAACACCGGTCCCGGCTCCGCGTCGACCCTGGCGAGTCCTGGAGCCTTGAGCTTGGGCATCGGTGCCGCCCCGGGTAACCCCGGCCCCGCCGGGGACCCCGGTGACACCGGCTTCGGTCCAGGCTCAGGCCTGTTCAGCTCAGGCGCCGCCGGACTCGGGAACAGTGGCTCGAGCCTGCCGGATTCGGCGCCGGCAGGGTCCGGCACGTTCGTCCCGAGTACCAGCTCATCAGGCCTTCCCGGGTTCACCGGTCAGGCATCCGGTGCCCCCGGTTCGGCGGGTCATGAGCCGACAGCTTCGGGTCTCACCGGTCATTCCTCCGGCGCGCCGGGCTTCCCGGGCCAACAACTTGCAGCCCTCGCGGGCCAACAGCCTGCAGCCCCCGGCCATGCCGGTCTGGCTTCGAACCCCGCAGGACCCGCCGACCTGCAGTCCGCTGCGCCGGGTTCGGTGGGATCGGGCCTTCCCAAGCTGGGCCCGGCCGGGCAGAGCCTCACCGAACAGACCCCCGGCCGGCCGGCCGCCCCGGAGGGCTGGACAGGCACTGCGGGTCAGCAGCCGTCCGGTCCGGAGGCCGTCGGCCAAGGACTCTCGGGTCTGGGAACGATCGGGCACGGCACCCCAGGGCAGGGCATCGCGGGTCAGGGCACTGCTGGTCTCGGGACAGTCGGTCAGGGTCTGGCTGGTCTGGGAGCGGCAGGGCAGGGTTTGACGGGTCTGGGAGCGGCAGGTCTGGGAGCGGCGGGTCCGGGTTCGGGCGCGGCTGGTCTGGGCGCGGGTGGTCACGGCGCTGCGGGTCTGGGGCCGGCCGGTCATGGGGTTGCTGGGCCGGGGATGACCGGACAGACTCCGGGCGGACTCGAGGTCACCGGGCAAGAAGCCACTGTTCAGGGTGCCGCCGGGCCGTACACCACCGGCTCGGGAATGTCAGGCCCGGGAACGGCGGGCCCGGGAGTCGGTGGAGCCTGGGCCGGAGGCGGCGGGCAGGGAGATCTCGGGCAGGCGGGCTCGGAGGCCGGCAGTTTCGGGGCAGGTGGTTTCGGCGGCGGTCATCCAGGTGTGAATGCCGGATCCGGCGGGCAGGCGGACCAGTCGATGCGGCGGCCGCCGGCCTACAGCCAGCAGAACAGTCCACTGGACGCGCCGCGTTTCACCAGGTCGGCCCGGTCGGCTCCAGCGGGTGCGGCACTCGCCGCCGGAGGCTTCCCGACCGCGTCGAACAGCATGTTCCCGGCCGGGCAGTCCGCCGTGCCGGGCAGCGGATCGGCTCCGGGCCAGGGCGCGACGCCGAACGAGGGCTTCGCGGCAGGGCCGGGTGCTGCTTCGCACAGCGGTTTCGCGGCAGGTCAAGGTGCCGGCCTGCACGGTGACTCGGCGGCAGGGCCGGGATCCGCCTCGTCCGGTGGGTTCGCGGCGGGGCCGCCCGCGGTGGCCGGCGGTGGGTCCGCGGCGGGATCGCCTGCCACCGCTGCGGCCGCAACCGCCGGCGGCTACGGCTCGGACCCTGAGCAGGGAACCACCGGTGTGTTCTCGGCCATCCCGCCGAACGGCTCCAGTACCCCCAGTGGACTCGCTGGTTCCGGTGGCCCTGGTGGTCTTGCCGGTCCTGGTGGCCTCACCGGGCTTGGCGGATCCCATGACCTTGCCAGTACCGGGGGGCACTCCGGTCCTGACGGGATCAACGGACCGTATCCGGGGACGGGGAGTGGCCCTGGTTCACTGCCCGGCCACAACGGTCCCGTGGCCTCTGCCGGTCCTGGCTCGGCCGGTTCACCGGCGGAGGGTTACATCGGTCCGGGGGCGCCGGCCGGCTACGACGCGCCGGGCTCGGCCGGAGGGCACCAGGAAGCGGGTCAGATGACCAGTTTCGGACAGGCCTTGGGAAGGCCGTTGTTGCAGGCGCCCGACATGGGTCAGCACAACGCCCCGCTTACGCCGCTGCAAGCACCGGATATGGGTCAGCACGTGTCCCGGCAGGTCTCGCCGGCGAAATACCCGACGCCGGGTTGGCAGGGCGGCCACGGTGCAGCCGGTTCGCCGGCGGGCCAGTCGATGCCGGGTTGGCAGGGTGGTCAGCACGAGGCCGGGGCGGCGGCAGGCCACGAAGCGCCGGGCGCGACGGCGGGGTACGGAGCACCGGCATCGCCGACTGGCTATGGAACACCGGCATCGCCTACGGCTTACGGGGCACCGGCATCGCCTGCCGGTTACGGAGCGGAGGGCTCGTCGGTGGGGTATGGCGGATCAGGTCCGGCGGCTGGTTACGGCGTCGAGGGCTCGATGGCCGGTCAGGGCGTGGCGGGCTGGCAGAGTGGACACCACGACACGGGCCCGGCCGGTGGGCAGCATGCGGCGCAGCCGGGATTCGGGTCCCACCCGCAGGCGCCGGACATGGGCCAGCCACACCCGGCCGCTGGTCTGCAGGGTGCCGGGGCGGGCGGCCGGCACGGTTCCGGGTTCGGTTCCTCCGCGGACGGCGGCGCTCCTGATGATGCGAGTGTGCCGTCCGGTCTGCCGGCTCGTTCGGGTGGCACCTTCAGCCGTCCGGCACCGGTATCAGCCCCGGAGACCGTGGGCGACCCGTCCCAGGCGCCGAGCGGGCTGCCCTCCCGCCATCAGTAGCATCCGGTTCATCCCGAGACGCGAATACCGTCGTTAGCGGCTGGTTCGTCCCGAGACGCGAGGATATTCGGTAGCGGTTGGATCACCTCGAAAGACGAAGACTGTCGAGCCGGGCGAGTAGATCGTCCGGATCACGGCTTTCCGGGCCTCCGGAGTTGTCTGGGCCGGAGGAGCGGGTGCGGCGGTGGATCTCGAACAGGTGGCTGCGGGAAGCTCGGACGCCTGGGCGGGTGACGTACGCAATCATGGGGTCGACGCCGGGGGACAGGGGTGCGGCGCACCGGAGACTGACGTGTTTGAGGTGGGGCGGGGGGGGGAACTAGCTTCCGATGGCGAGATGTGTCCCGGGTGCGCCTCCGCCACCGTTCCGGAGAGGGTGACATGCCCGAACGACGCCATGCCGGTGACACGGCGGAGAGCCCGCTCGAGGATCTCGATGCGGCCGCGTCGGTGTTCGCCTCCCGGCGGGCCGGCGCCTCGGCTGTGGAGTTGGTGTCGCTGCGGGAGGAGTTGCTGCGGTTCTGTCTGCCGTTCGCGGGGCGGATGGCGCGCCGCTACCGGGGCCGCGGTGAGAACCTGGAGGATCTGGAGCAGGTGGCCCGGCTGGGTCTGGTGAAGGCGGTGGACCGGTACGACCCGGAGCGGGGCTCGTTCACGGCGTACGCGGTGATGACGATCTCCGGTGAGCTGAAGCGGCATTTCCGGGACCGGACGTGGGGGGTGCACGTGCCGCGCCGGGTGCAGGACCTGAGCCTGGAGGTGGGGCACGCCTCGATGCTGTTGACCGGCCTGTTGTCGCGGAATCCGACCACCGCCGAACTGGCCGAGCATCTGCGGGTCTCCGAGTCGGCGGTGCTGGATGCGGTCGAGTCGGCGGCGGGGCACACGCCTACGTCGCTGAACGCTCCGGTGGCCGGGGACACCTTCGTCGAGTTCGGTGACCTGCTGGGGGACCTCGACGACGACTTGGAGTCGGTGACGGACAAGCTCACGGTGACGGATCTGCTGTTGCGGATGCCGGCCCGGGAGCGGCGGATGCTGTCGATGCGGTTCTACGGCAACCGTACGCAGGCGGACATCGCCGAGGAGCTGGGCATCTCGCAGATGCACGTGTCGCGGCTGCTGAGCCGGGCACTGACCTGGCTGCGGGAGGCGATGCTGAGCGACGAGCCGCCGCACTGGGAGGGTTCGGCTCGTGGTGGCATGCAGGTGTCGGTGCGCCGGGACGAGCGGAACGCCCTGCTGGTGCGGGTGTCCGGTGAGGTGGACCGGGACACTGCGGACCGGCTGCGGGCGGGGTTGCGGCACGCGGTGACGAGACCCGGGGTGACGGCGCTGCTGGTGGATCTGGCCGCGGTTCCGCTGGTGGATGCGGCGGGCGTGTCGGTTCTGGTGGAGGCGTCGCGGACGGCCACCACGGCGGGGGTCGGCTTCGGTGTGACGGGAGCCCAGCCGTACGTCGCAAGGATCTTGGCAGTGTCCGGCCTGGCCGGTGTCATGAAGCGACGGTCCTGACAACGATCAGGACGGCAGGCCGAGGGTCGCCCAGACCACCTTGCCGCCGTTGGACGGCAGATGTCCCCAGGCGTGCGCCAGTTCGCCGACCATCAGCAACCCGCGACCGCGTGGTTCACCCGGCCCGCTGGTGGCGACCGCCACGGGTGGCTCTGCGGAGCCGTCCTGGACGGCGATGCCGAGGTACCGCTGCCGCACCGACATCCGCAACGTCATCATCGTGTGGGCGTGGTCGATGACGTTGGCGACCAGTTCGTTGGCGATCAGGCTGGCGGGTGCGACGAGGTCGGGCAGTTCCCAGCGCAGGCAGGCGTCGGTGGCGACGTCGCGGGCGTGCCGGACGGAGCCGGTGACCGGCAGCATCTCCTCCCGCAGGGTCGGGATCACTTTCCGGTTGTCGTGCAGGTGTGCCATCGCCGCCACCCGGCTGTCGAAGAGCGGAAGACGCTGGTGGGAGCCGGTGAGATGCCGCCGGGTCTCCGGTGGGGGCGCACAGAGGAGCACGGGTACGCCCGGCCAGCAGGCGGCCTGCCGGTGCACCACCGTGAGGACGGCGAGTGCCAGCGGCTGGTTCAGGTGCAGCCCGGACAGGTCGAGGAGCAGCGCGTCGGGTTGTTCGGCGAGGCATTTGAGGAGCTGGTCGAGCAGCAGGGCGGTGTCCGACAGGCGGAGCCGCCCGGACACGGTGGCGGTCAGGGCGGTGGTGTCGCCGCTCACCTCACACCGGATCGACATGATGGTGGTCCTTCCGATCCTCCCGCGAATGCCCTGCCCGGATCGCGGTAAACGTCAGGCCGTCTCCATCACGATGATGGCCCCGTCGTCCCCGTGCTGTCCGCCGTCGCGCCGGCGCAGCGGGGTGCACGCGACCCGGACGGTGATCGCCCGCCCGCGCCGGTTGACCGCGTCGAGCCGGATGTCACCGGATGCGCCGTCCTCGCCGAGGGCACCGCGCAGCAGTGGCCGAATCCGGTCGATGGGCAGGCCGATGTCGAGGTTGAGGAAGTGCCGGCCGAGTGTTACGGCAGGTCAGCAGGTCGATCCGGGAGATCGGGGCGTCCTGGACCAGGTCGTTGCGCCCGAAGATGACCGAGCGGCGCAGATCCTTGCGGAAGGTGTACCGGCCGCCGGCCTGTTCGAAATACCTCTCCACCAGCTCCGGGGGCAGGGCATGGATCTCCCGGTCCCCGTACGACGCCTGGCGCGCCTCGTTGAGCTGCTCCTCGTCCACATCGGTGGCGTAGATCTTGACCAGGTCCTTGAACCGGTCGATCCCGAGGATCTCGGCCAGGACCATGGCCAGCGTGTACGCCTCCTCGCCGGACGCGCATCCGGCCGACCACACCCGGATCGGCGCACCGGTGGGTTTCGCCGCCACCATCGGTTCCAGCACGTTCTCGCGCAGGTAGTCCCACGCGTCGGGGTCCCGGAAGAACGCCGTCACGTTGATCAGGATGGTGTTGAACAGCGCGGTGAACTCGTCCGGGTGGACCTGGAGGTGGTCCAGGTACTCCGGATAGCCGCCGACGTCCACCTGGGTCATCCGCCGGTTGGCCCGCCGCACCAGGCTGGACCGCTTGTACCCGGTGAAGTCGAAGCCGCGGGACTCCTTCAGATAGGACAGCAGAGCTTCGAAGTCGGGGTCGGTGGCCTGCACGATCCGGAACGCTACCGCACGTCACGGACCGGCTGTCGCACCCAGACGGCCGATCAGCTCGCGGAGTGTGGCGGCGGTCTCCATCGCCGCCCGGGGCATTGACGAGTGCAGCGCGTCGTCCGGGTCCTGCACCACTGTCGTCCCGCCCCGGGCGGCGATCGAGGACAGTCCGGCCGCCCCGTCGTCCCGGGAGCCGGAGAGCACCACGCCGACCGCCCGCCGGCTGGCGGTCCGGGCCACCGAACGGAACAGCGGGTCGACCGCCGGGCGATGACCGTTCTCGGCCGAGCCCCGGCTGAGCCGGAGATGCCCGCCGAGCAGGAGCAGATGATGGTCGGCGGGGGCGACATAGATCCGCCCGGCCCGCGCCGGCTCCCCGTCGGTGGCGGTCGCCGCGGGCAGCGGGCCACTGCGGGACAGGATCGCCGGCAGTGCGCTCGGCGCCGACCGGGGCACGTGCAGGACCACCAGCAGCGCGCCCGGATAGTCGGCCGGCAACCCGGCGACCAGGGCACGCAGCGCCTCCACCCCACCGGCGGAGGCGCCCACGGCGATCAGGTCGCGGTGTTCCCGGGTCACCGGACGGCGTCTGCGGTGAGCTGTGACCAGACCACCTTGCCGTCGGTGACCGGCAGCACCCCCCACGCGTCGGCGAGGTCACCGATGAGGCGCAGGCCCCGGCCCCCGGCGTCGGTGACATTCGGATCGAGGGTACGAGGCATCAACCGGCTGTGATCACGAACGGCCAGGAACACTCGGCCGTCACGCAGCCGCAGAGTGAAGTCCATCGTCGTGCGAGCGTGCCGGACCACATTGGCGACCAGTTCGGTGGCGATCAGGGCCGCTGTCGCCGTGACGTCGGACCGCTGCCAGGCCGAGCAGGTCTGGGCGACCAGGGCGCGGACCTGACGGCACGCCTCCGGCACGGGACGCAGCCGTACCCGTACGTCATCGCCGGTCTGTTGTCTCTCGGCCTCGGCCAGGGACTCCCGGTAGTCGCCGGCCAGCCGCAACCCGGCGCACCGCGGATCGGCAGCCAGGGCCGCCCGGGTCTGGGCGTCGGCCCCGCAGACCACTATCGGGACCGCCGGGAACTCGCGCCCCAGCACGGCGGTGGCCGCCGGGTCGCCGAGGCGCACCCGGGTGAAGTCGAGCAGCACCCGGTCCGGCTGGCCGGCCAGGCTGCGCCGGACCGCCGCGTCGAGGGCGCCCTCGGTCATCCGGTCCAGGGTGCCGCTCACGGTCAGGACCGCCACCGGGAGGTCCCGCTCCGGCCGGCAGACGAGCTGGCTGGGCATTCGGGCTCCTCCCCGGTCGCCGGGCGTACGTCAGGCTCACAGATGCCCGCGGTCCGGCCGGGGCAAACGCGGTCCGGCCGATCACCTTGACGGGGAGCGGCCGGGCCTGGTCCACCTGAGCGCGGAGGAAATGCAGTACCGTTGCGCGCCATGGGTGTGTCGCAGCGGCTGAAGAGCCGGTTCCGCAAGTTTCTCCAGCGTCCGGGCACGACGGTGGACCTGGGGCCGCTGTCGAAGCGGCTCGGTGACATCGAGGCGCGTGAGGAGGCTCTCCAGGAGCTGGACGACGCGAAGCTGACCGAGGCGGCGATCGAGGCCCGGGAGCACGTGGAGCTGTGCGCCCTGGGCCGGGAGGCCGCTCGCCGGGCGATCGGCCAGCGCCCCTACGACGTCCAGCTGCTGGGCGCGATGGCGCTGCTGGACAAGCGGGTCGCCGAGATGGCCACCGGTGAGGGCAAGACCCTGACGGCGACGATCGCTGCGTACGGGCACACCCGGCTCGGCAACGGCCCGGTGCACATCCTCACCGTCAACGACTACCTGGCCAAGCGTGACGCCACCTGGATGGAGCCGATCTACAAACTGCTCGGCCTGACCGTCGGCTGGGTGACCGAGTCGATGACGCACCAGGAGCGCCGCGAGGCGTACGCCGCGGACGTCACGTACGTGTCGGTCAGTGAGGCCGGCTTCGACTACCTGCGCGACCAGCTCGTCACCGACGTCGCCGACCGGGTCCAGCGCGATCTGGCCACCTGCATCGTCGACGAGGCCGACTCGATCCTGATCGACGAGGCCCGGGTGCCGATGGTGCTGGCCGGCAGCACCTCGGCCGAGAGCAACCCGGTCGACGAGGCCGCCGCCCTGATGAAGGAGCTGCGCAAGGGCTTCCACTACGAGGTCGCCGAGGACGGGCGCAGTGTCGCCTTCACCGAGGACGGCCTCAAGGAGCTGGAGGACAAGCTCGGCGGTATCGACCTCTACGCCGACGACCAGGTCGAGCACCTGTCCGCGGTGAACGTGGCACTGCACGCGCACGCCCTGCTGCGCCGCGACGTGGACTACATCGTCCGGGACGGCAGCGTCGAGCTGATCGACGAGATGCGCGGCCGGGTCGCCCAGCGCCGCCGCTGGCCGGACGGTCTGCAGGCGGCGGTGGAGGCGAAGGAGGGCCTGTCGGCCACTCTGGAGGGCGAGGTGCTGAACACCCTCACGGTGCAGGCCTTCATCGCCCTCTACCGGACCGCCTGCGGCATGACCGCGACCGCTGTGCACGTCGGTGAGCAGCTGCGTGAGTACTTCAAGCTCGAGGTGGCGGTCATTCCGCCGAACACCCCGAACATCCGTGAGGACGACGTCGACCGGATCTACTCG
>DATMVU010000919.1:0-2564 GCA_035562875.1 Actinoplanes sp.
CGAGGCCACCCACGCGGCGGACCGGGCTCAGCGGGCTGCCGCTGAGGAGGTCGCCGCCGCCAAGGCTGCCAGCGAGGTGAAGGCCGCCGCGTCCAAGGCGTGGAAGGCCGAGACCAAGGCCATCGCGGAGAAGAAGGCCGAAGAGGAGAAGAAGAAGGCCGAGGAGTCCGGTGGCCCGGTCGGCTTCACCGGGGACATCCCCGCCTCCTGCAGCGAGTTCAGCGGTAGCCGGGAGATCGGCTGCGCCCTGATGATCGAGGCCGGCTTCAAGATCGACCAGTTCCCGTGCCTGAACAAGCTGTGGAACAAGGAGAGTGGCTGGAACTACAAGGCCACCAACCCCAGTTCCGGAGCGTTCGGCATCCCGCAGTCCCTGCCCGGCAGCAAGATGGCGTCGGCCGGCAGCGACTGGAAGACGAACCCGGCCACCCAGATCAAGTGGGGCCTCGGCTACATCGAGGGTCGTTACAACACCCCGTGCGGCGCGTGGAGCCACTCGCAGAGCGTCGGCTGGTACTGAGCAACTGAGAAACGGGGCTGCGCGGCGTTGTGCGCGGCCCCGTTTTTGCTGTGATCCAATGTCCGTATGGTCCGGAAAGCGGCTCTCGCTCTCGTCGTGCTCACAGTGACCTCCAGCGGCCTGCCGGCCCGGGCCGAACCCATCCGGCAGCCGGTCCGCCCGGTAGTCGGTGGCAACCTGGCCGGCAACGGCAGATTTCCCTGGGCGGTACGCCTCTCGATGGGCTGCGGCGGCGCCCTGACCGCACCCCGTGTCGTCCTCACCGCCGGGCACTGCGCCGGCCCGACCGGACCCAACAACCGGATCACCGTCACCGCCGGCAGCACCGACCTCAAATCCCGGACCGCGATCATCGTCACCTCCACCGAGGTCCTGCGGTCACCGGACTTCGTCACCGAGACGGCCGGCGACGACTGGGCCCTCATCCGGCTGGACCGCGAACTCGCCCTGCCGGTCCTGCCTCTCACCCAGGTCGACGTCGACGAGGGCGAGTTCACCGTGATGGGCTGGGGACAGACCACCGAGACCTCGCCGCTGCAGGAGCGGCGCCTGCACTACGCCGTCGTGCCGACCATCCCGGACGGCGAGTGTGCGGCGGCGTACCGCAAGGCCGGGGTGGAACTCGTCAAGGACGAGTCGATCTGCGCCGGACGGCACGGCGTCGACACCTGCCAGGGTGACTCCGGCGGCCCGATGGTCGGCCGGGACCGGACCGGGCGGTGGACCCAGATCGGCATCGTCAGCTGGGGACTCGGCTGTGCCCGGGACGGATATTTCGGTGTCTATACCCAGATAGCCAAGTTTCGCGCCGAGATCGAGGAGGGCACCCGCCGCTTTTCCTGAGTGGCCGCTTTCAGGTACGCCTGCGACCATCGACGCATGGGGTACGCCGGATGGTCAGCAGAGCCACGAGCAGACGACGCGACGAGATTCGGGACCGACGCCTTCTACGCGTCACTGGGCCGGGCGTTCGTGACGATGTGCGCCATCGTCCCGTTCCTGTTCCTGATCGAGGCGATCGACGTCGCCCTCGGCCCCGGCACCCTCGACCTGGCCGGCGGCATCATCCCGCGCTCGGCCGAAGGCATCGACGGCATCTTCTTCAGCCCGTTCCTGCACGACGGCTGGGAGCACCTCTACAGCAACTCGATCCCGCTCATCCTGCTCGGCACGTTCGCCCTGGCCGGTGGCGTCCGCCGGTTCATCTGGTCGACAGTCCTGATCATCGCGGTCTCCGGCGTCGGCGTCTGGTTCATCGGTGACCCACAGACCGTCGTCGTCGGCGCCAGTGGCGTGATCTTCGGCTACCTGGGCCTGATCTTCGCCCGCGGCCTGGTCGAGCGCAGCTGGTGGCACTTCGCGGTGGCCGGCTTCATCGGCCTGCTCTACTGGTACCAACTCTTCAACGTGCTACCCACCGACCAGCGGATCTCCTGGCAGGGCCACCTGTTGGGCCTGGTCGGCGGTGTGATCGCGGCAGTCGTCTTCCGCCGCAAAACCTGACCCCTTCTGCGGTACGGGACACGGCCCGACAACCGCACTCGTTCGTCCCGCCGCGTCCACGCGAGCCAGGCGGCCGCCCGGGTTTCCGCGCGTCCGCCGGGCCGAATGCGGCGGCCCCCTCGCTGATCTTGGTAAATCGGCAACCGATTCCGGTGGCTCAACAACCAAGATCGCGGGTGGTCCGGGCCGACGGAGGCCCGGACCGGATCGCCTGCGTCAGATGAGCGGATCGCCCAAGGGGACCGTGGGCAGGTGGCCGTCGAAGTCGACCGCCGAGTAGAGGGCCAGCTTCTCCAAGCGGTGATAGGAGTCGATGGTCCGGATCGTGCCGCTCTTGGAGCGCATCACGATCGACTGGGTGTGTGCGCCGCCGGAGCGGTAGCGGACGCCCTTGAGCAGGTCGCCGGAGGTGACGCCGGTGGCGACGAAGAAGCAGTTGTCGCCGGTGACCAGGTCGTCGGTGGTCAGGACGCGGTCCAGGTCGTGGCCGCCGGCGATGGCCTTCTCCCGTTCGGTGTCGTCCAGGGGCCACAGTTTCGCC
>DATMVU010000920.1:0-2901 GCA_035562875.1 Actinoplanes sp.
CGCGAGGTCGGCATCACCTTCGTCTACGTCACTCATGACCAGGGTGAGGCGCTGACCATGTCGGACCGGATCGCGGTGATGAACGCCGGGACGATCGAGCAGCTCGGCACCCCGCGGGAGATCTACGAGCGCCCGGCGACCCGGTTCGTGGCCGGTTTCATCGGCACCTCCAACATCGTGGACGGCACCGTCGACCGGGTCGAGCAGGGCCTCGCGGTGATCGGCAAAGGCGACGGCGAACGGGTCGTGGTACGCGTCCCGGACGGCGTCGAGGCGGGGCGCGGCATCGAGGTGTCGGTCCGCCCGGAGAAGATCGACCTGCACCGGGTGAAACCCGCTCAGTTCACCGGCAGCCTGCTCACCGGCACCGTCACCGAGGTCGTCTACCACGGGACATCGACGAACTACACGGTGGCCACCACCGCCGGCACGGATTTCGTGGTGTTCGATCAGAACGCCCTCGACTCCGAGGACGTCGCGTCCCGCGGCGAGCGCGTCTACCTCTCCTGGGCCCCGCAGCACTCGTACCCGATCGGAGTCTGATGTCCCCCACCGATATGCCGAACCCCGCTCTCCTGCGCGGCCTGACCCGGTCCCGGCTCGGTCGCCGGGACGCGCTGCGCCTCGGCGGGTTGTCGGCGATGGGCGCGTTCCTCGCCGCGTGCGGGGTCGAGGGCAAGGGCAAGCCGCAGGCCAGCCTGGCACCGGACGCCGTGGCCAGGTTCTGGACCGGCAAGACCCAGGCCGGCTCGCTGAACTTCGCGAACTGGCCGCTCTACATGGACCCGAAGAAGCCGGAACTGAAGAAGTTCACCGCCAAGACCGGCATCACGGTGACCTACGACGAGGTCATCCAGGAGATGGGCCCGTGGTTCGCCAAGGTCCAGCCGCAGTTGTCGGCCCAGCAGTCGATCGGGTACGACCTGATGGTCATCACCAACTCGATCCAGTTCGGCCAGTTCCGTGACTCCGGTTTCCTGGCACCGCTGGACCACTCCAGGTTGCCGAACTACGCGGCCAACGCGGCCGAGTCGTACGCCGCCTCCTCGTACGACCCGGGCAACGTCTTCAGCATCCCGTACGCGTCCGGCATCACCGGTATCGCCTACGACCCCTCCAAGATCAAAGAGCCGATCACCAAGCTCGCCGACCTGTGGAACCCGGCCTACAAGGGCAAGGTCGGCATGTTCAAGGACCTGCAGGAACTGGGCAACTTCGGCTTGCTGGCGGCCGGCCTGGACCCGGCGAAGTCGGACGAGGCGGCCTGGAAGCAGGCGGCGGCCAAGCTGCAGGAGCAGAAGGACGCCGGCGTGGTCCGCAACTACTACGACCAGAGCTACGTCGACGCGCTCGGCAAGGGCGAGGTCTGGATCACCCAGGCCTGGTCCGGCGACATCTTCCAGAAGAACGTCTCGGACGGCACGAACTTCAAGTTCGTGATCCCCGAGGAGGGCGGCACGATCTGGACCGACAACATGGCCATCCCGGTCACCGCCGAGCACCCGGTCGACGCGATCATGCTGATGGACTTCCTGTACGAACTGGAGAACGCCACCACGCTCGCCGAGTACATCAACTACGTCTGCCCGGTCCCCGGCGCCCAGGAGCAGATGCGCCAGCACGCTGCCGCGGCCTCCGGTGAGGACAAGGAGTTCCTGCTCTCGGTGGCCGACAGCCCGCTGGTCTTCCCCGGCCAGTCGGAGTACAAGCGGCTGCACTACTACGTCAACTTCAACACCGCTCAGGAGAAGAACGACTTCGAGCGGGTGTTCCAGCCGATCGTGCTCGGGTGACCTGTGAACGGAGTGAAACGTAAACTGACGCCGTACCTGCTCGTACTGCCGGGTGGGTTGTGGCTCGTGCTCTTCTTCGCGGTGCCGATGGTGACCATGTTGTCGCTGTCGCTGCAGGAGGGCGACATCGTCAACGGGTTCGTCTTCACCGGGCACTGGCAGAACTACACCGACTCGCTCGGCGACTACCGGACCCAGTTGATCCGCTCGCTGGTGTACGGCGCGATCACGTCGTTCGTGCTGATCGTGATGGCGTTCCCGGTGGCCTACTGGATCGCCTTCCACGCCGGGCGGCGGAAGGCCACCTACCTGTTCCTGATCATGCTGCCGTTCTTCGTGTCGTTCGTGCTGCGCACCATCTCGTGGCGGATGCTGCTCACCGACGACGGGGTGCTGCTGCATCCGCTGAAGGAGGCCGGTCTGCTGGCCACCGACTTCCACGTGCTGGGCAGCCCGGCCGCGGTGATCGCCGGCCTGGTCTACAGCTTCCTGCCGTTCATGGTGCTGCCGATCTACGTGGCCCTGGAACGGATCGACCCGCGGGTGCTCGAGGCAGCCCGGGACCTGTACGCCGGCCCGCTCACCAGCTTCCGCAAGGTGGTGCTGCCGCTGGCGCTGCCCGGGGTGTTCGCCGGGGTGCTGATGACGTTCGTGCCGGCCAGCTCCGACTACGTCAACTCGGAACTTCTCGGCAGCTCGGAGACCACCATGATCGGCCAGGTGATCCAGGCGAAGTTCCTGTCCACCTCCGACTACCCGTCGGCGTCGGCGCTGTCGTTCACGCTGATGGCGGTGCTGCTGATCGGGGTCTTCTCCTACGCCCGGGTGCTGGGCACGGAGGACGTGATGAAGGTGGCGGCACGATGACCGGCCGGGGCGGGCGACTGCTGCACGTCTACACCTGGCTGCTGATCGCCTGGCTGATCCTGCCGATCTCGGTGATGATCCTGTTCGGTTTCAACAATCCGAACGGGCGCTACAACCAGACCTGGCAGGGCTTCACCCTCAAGTGGTACCGGGACGTGTTCGCCCTGGACGCCCTGACCAGTGCCCTGATCACGTCGTTGCTGGTGGCGGTGCTGACCGCGCTGATCGCCGGGGCGCTCGG